>JANXXE010000076.1 GCA_025350815.1 Myxococcales bacterium
CGGGGCGCGCACTACATCACGCCCGACGACCGCCTCCAACCCCACTACCCGATGGTCGCCCCATCACCATCCATGCGCGCCGCCATCAGCAAAAAGGTGCGCCGCCCATGCCACCATCAGCATTCAACTCGCGCGGTAACAGTACGTAGCCTCGTGGGCGACCATGAACCAGAATCTACTTCGTCGAAGGGCGTTTAGCCGCAAGGGGGTCATCGGAGCCGTTCTGGCCACAGCCCTTTTCGGCTCTGGCCAAGTGGCGTGCAAGCCAAAACCCTGCCCAGGCGGCGCCGAGTTGGTCGGCCTTGCTCCACCTCAAGGGACGGAGCAGTGGTGTCAGCGCCAAGATGATCAAGGCAATTTCTTGCGACATGGGCCTGCGCGAACCTGGTACTCCAGTGGCCAACTGAAAAGCCAGTACGAGTATCGCGACGGCAACAAGAACGGGCCGTGGATGGGGTGGTACGAAAACGGCAAGAAATGGTCCGAAGGAACCTACAGGAACGGAAATAAGGAAGGCATCGAAACAGGATGGTATGACGACGGTTCCAAGAACCGGCAGATGACCTTCATTGCTGGGGTTGCTGAGGGACCTGTGACGACATGGCAGAACGGAAAAGAGTTTTCCGGGCTAACAATGAAGCACGGACTGTTGAACGGCGTGGAGTACAAGGTCGGCTCCCGGGACGGCGAGTCATACGAGCACGAGTACAAAGATGGCAAGCAGATCCGGGTCAGCATTTTTGACTCGAAAGGCGTCAAGAAGACCGACTTATATTTTGAGGAGTGGGGGCTTCTCAGCTCCGACCACAGCATCGGCAAGGTCGATTGGTTTGCAAACGGCCAAAGAGAATCTGAGCGAAGCCAAGAGCGTGCGCCGCAGTCTCAAGACGGTCGGCCTTCTCAGGAATGGATGCTGCGAACGAGGAAGTGGCTCGCAAATGGCACGCTCGAATCCTGTAGTACCGACCTGTTTTGGGGGGACCACATCTACGACGGGAGCGCCCACTCCGTCATTCAGGTCGCCCCTGCTAAATGTGTTGCGTGGGAAATTTTTGGCTATCGTCCCCATGCAGCGGCGGAAGGGCCTGCACAGACCGAGAAGCCGACAGCCGAGCAATTGCCAAACGGTGTGCCCCAGTCTGGCAATTCCAATCCATGTGCCCGTGTAAGGGAGTTCGGAGCTGAGGGTACGGAGGAGAGCGGTCTTCTCGCCGATGCAACGAAGCTGGTCAGTGGCGCCGGCGGTAGTAAAGAGAAACGGACCAAAGCCCTGGCAGACGCGGCTTCGCTTTTGGAAAAGGCGGTTCAACTGGCTCCCGGGTGCGCGGAGGCGTGGTCGCTGTTGTCATACACTCGCTATCGTAGGTCCTATGGAGTCTGCGGGACGGGCGACTATTCTGGAGCCGCGGAAGCTGGCAAAAAAGCAGTCGAGCTTTCGCTGGACGACCCAACGAAGGCCGCGGCAATTCGGAACCTCGGACGGATCGCGGCAGCCCAAGCCCGTTGGTCAGAGGCGCAGCAGCATGTAGCAAGCTCTCTGCAACTTGACCCTGACAACGAGGATGCGAAAATGTGGGCGGGCGACCTTGCCCTGCGCGAAAAGATTCAACCTCCGGTTCTCTCGGCCGTCGCCAAGGCAATGCGAGGTGAGCCTCTTGATGAAGGTGACCTGGAGGGCATGACAACTTCCGAGCTTCGCTGGGTCGGAAATGCGCCACTTGCACGTTTCGGCCGAATACTGAACCGAGCTCCTCAGGACTGGTTCTTCTTTTGCGAGGGGAGTCCGTTGCCGGTTCGCGGTACCCCCGACGCATCAGTTTCATCCCACCCGGTCAAAACAGGCAGCGTTGACGACGGGAATGTGAAGCTCACAAAGCGCCTTCTCGCTCGGGCGGCTAGGTAGAGGGAGTCGCCGGCCGGTTCCCAAGTTTTATTGCCGCTTTGACAGCGGCAGCACCGCTTGTCATAATGTGGCCTAGAGACGTGACAGTGCTGTAGGCAAAGGTCGAAGTCTCGCTCCGAAAACAAAACGCGACCGCACCCATCCGAAGTGCGCGTCCGAATCGTAGAAGCGGGAAGAAATTCACAGCAACGGTCAGAGCGGCGGATTTGTTGGCCGCGACTCGCGTAGAGCAACATTTTGCGCTTTGCGTGTTGTGCCCGACTTAGGAAAGGATCATGTCATGAGGGAAACCAATAACCGGAACAACACGGGGAAAAACAAAAGTCACCACACGGGGCCAGCTTTCATCCTATCGCTGGAAGACGGAGCGGCAGATGTCGTAGGCGAGCGCGGGACGTTGGCGCCAGAGGAACAGGTGGAGGTAGACGAATTCTGGAAGCGATGGCGCAGTCTGGCGCAACTCCGAGAATTTCTACGCGATCGGGTCGGGTCGCGCCCGGACGATACGCTTCCCATGAGGATGGAGAATTTGTTGTTCGCGGAGACGCTCCTGCTTCTTGATAAATCGATTCACGCGGCCATGCGCAGGATTGGTGGTCGACTCGATCTTGGTGACTTTGACCGCCTGGCAGAAGCCATGAAACTGGCCGTGATTTACCCAGACGTCGTCGCGGTTCTGGAGCAGCTTGGTCCCACTGATGAGCCGCTGGTCCGACAGCGTGTCGCCCACGACGCGCTCAATTCTGTTCTTCAAGGAAGTGATGCAGACGAGTTCGAGCGATTGTGGGCCATCATCATCGCGCCGGAACCGCCGCCGCGGCGCTCGGACAAAGGCTGGGCACAGTCCGTCTTGGGGATTCTACGTCTCCCCAAGGGTGACGGTGGACTTCACCGTGCGGCGGTGCGCGCGCTAGCGCTATGGCAGGCGTGTAGCGACAGTACCATCGAGCGCCGCCTCAACATGTTCCGGGTCGCGAAGCAGTAGCCGGCTGTCACAGATACCGTGGTTTTGACAGCGGTGGATTGGCGAGACTTCGCGTTCCACGACGTGCATCTTGGCCTCATGACGGACACTCAATTTTGCCCAAGGTGCTCGAGACTGACGGCTGGACACATCGTGGCTCGACGCTATCCGTGGCCCCTGTGGAGCGATCCAAAAATCGAATTCACAGCGGAGCTAGTTTTGGAGTGCCATCTCTGCCGCAATCGCTTTCTTTGGATCCACATCGACTGTGAAACGCCTGAGCCTGTAAAAGAACACCGGTCTTCCTGCAGTCGATACCCTGCGGCAGAGCTGCGCGTAGTTATGGAAGCGATCGATCGGCATCAAAGAAGGGTTCGCCAGTTCGGCGTAGAGATGAAGTACACCTGTGCATGCGGATGCGGTTGGTTTTGTAAAGGGGCGGCCACGTGCATAGTCACCGCGGGTTACCTTCTTCGGGCTCGAGAATGGTGCGAAGGGGACCGTTTGTCCCGAGAGGAATGGACCAATAGTTCATCGACGTCGACGGTCAAAAGGGCCCCCGGGGAAGCGTAATGCAACGAGGCCGTGACGCCACCCCGCGAGACAATCGGGAGGCCGTTGACGAATGAGCGTGCATGACGACGAGATTTTGACTGTCGAAGGTGCCGCTGCGTTGACGAAGCTTCCTGCGAAGACGATCAGTCTCCTATGCCGCCGGGGCGTGTTCGCGGCAACCAAGCTCGGTCGGCGCTGGCGAATCCTAAAATCGAGCATCTGGCAGGTATTCGAGACCAGGAGGGTCTGTGCCGATCTATCTCAAGAGGCCCAATGTCTACAGAATCGTGATCTTCATAGGCGGGGGACGGAAGGATTCCTTGTTTCGCGGGACGAAGGCGGAGGCGGGGAACGAGGAGGCGCGCCTGCGACTGGAACTGGCCGAGGGACGCTCCCCAAAAACCAAGGATCCGTTGATGCGCGATCCGACATTCTCGAAATTTTGTCTCGACGAATACGGCCCCGTCGCGATCAGTAACTTACGAGAAAGCACGTGGCGAATCCGAAAATACGTCGTGGCGAGTTTGGTGGACTGGTTTGGCGACATGCCCTTGTCGCAGGCGGGACGGGCGGAAGTTGTGGAGGGTTACAAACAGTCCCGCAAGAACGCCGGCTTGGGCAACGTCGCGGTCAACAACGAGCTTCGTGTCCTGCGCCGCGTGCTGAGGTATGCCCGCGAGGATTTGCAACTCGCGCTGCCGGTGCACCGAATCACTTTCTTTCGTCAGAAGAAGGGCCGCCGGGTTGTCGCGTGGTCCCAAGAGGAAGTTGCGCGTCTCCTTCAAGCTTGCGAACAAGAATCACCCGCCTTTCTTCCGGTTGTCATATTCTTGGCGAATACGGGGTGTCGTCGAGGAGAGGTTCTCGCAATCACCTGGGATCAGGTCGACCTCGAGCGCCGTTTAGTGACGTTTTGGCATACCGAACCGGAAGAGGGCGACGAAGACGTGGAGTGGCAGCCGAAGGGCACCGAGCGCGAAGTACCGATCTCAGATGCGTTGTTCTCTCTCCTCTACGGCCCGCGGCAATCGGAGAAGTGGGTGTTCCCGTGCCCGGGAACCGGAACCCGTTACGCATTCTGGCCATCGCGAAAGTTCGACCGCGCCCGAGACGCGGCTGGTTTGCGCGGCGGAGCCCACAAGCTTCGGCACACGTTTGCGAGTTTATTCCTCGCGGCGCGCCCGGACTTGTTTCTGCTGTCGAAGCTCCTGGGGCACACGCATGCCCGCGTGACCGAGATCTATTCGCACCTCTACCCGGAGCATCTGGCTCTCGCTCGAAACGTCGTCTCCATCCAACCGCCGCAACACAATGGTCGGGATCAGCATGTAGATCAGGCAGAAAAGACGGAGAGGGCGTCCTCGCCCGGAACAGGCGATTCCGACGCGGAGGACGAGGGCGATTAGCGAACCTTGCCCAAAACCTTGCCCGGCGTCAGGCCTCCGGATGCGCTGGAGCCGAAAAGTTCAAGGAAATCATGGAGCGGGATATCGGGTTCGAACCGACGACATTCAGCTTGGGAAGCTGACGCTCTACCAACTGAGCTAATCCCGCAGACGGACGCGTAATCTACGAGAAGCCCCCCGGCCTCGCAAGTGGAGTAATGTCCCCCGGCACATGACGCCGCCGCGTACCGCCGTCGCTGGGTTCGCCGCCGTGGTCGTCGCCACCCTCGCCTGCTCGTCGTCGGTGCTGGTTCGCCATGACGACGCGACCTTTGCGCGCGCGCAGCGGCGCCTCCAGCGCACCGTCGCGCTTGTCGACGACGCCCACCCCCCTGCCGAGGATCGCGCCTGGTTCCTGCAGGGCGAGGCGTTCTACCGCTACCGGTTCCAGCCCGCGCCGCGCGGCTTCCTGACGTACATCGCGCAGGGCGCGGCGGTCGCGATCGAGCTGCCCATGTTGCAGGCGGTGGCGGGCTCGCTTGATCTGATGGACCTGCGTCTGAAATCCTACGACGGCGCGATTCACCTGTGGGAATCGATGCTGGTACACCGCCCGGCCACGCCGCTCCGGCCGCTGACGCTGTATCGCCTCGGGTGGGCTTACAGAAACGCGGGCGCGGCTGGCTTTCCGCGGGACTCCGGCGATCAGGCTTTCGACCTGCTGGCACACGACTATCCTTCTTCACCGCTGGCGCGGCTGGCCCTGGACGCGCGCCAGGTGCCCTGGAAATCGAAGGACACGGCGACGGCGCTGTCCCTGGTCCCGGGGCTGGGACAGGTGTACGTACGCGAATACGCGAACGGGGCCGTCCGCTTTGCCATCGGGGTCGCGTCGGTGGCCATGGTGGCGGCGCCGGCCGTCATCGCGTACCGGCGACGCAGCGAGGTCACCCTGCACGACGACTGGCCGCTGCTGGTGTCGGCCCTGGCAGGCCTCATCTTCCTCGGCGTCGACTACACGACGGCGTACCAGGACGCCTTGCGTGGGGTGGTCAACTGGAACGAACAGGGCGAGGCGGCTTTCGAGGACCGCCACCCGGACGCGCCCTGAGTCACAGCGGTATCGAAGGGAAGCGCAGCGTGAACGTGGTGCCCTCGCCGGGGCGGCTGGCGGTGTCGATGGTCCCGCGGTGGTCCTCGACGATGCGCGCGACGGTGGCAAGGCCCAGACCCGTGCCGCCCGGCTTGCTCGAAAAGAACGGCTCGAAGATTCGCTCCATCTCTTCCTTCGAGATGCCAACGCCCGTGTCGGCCACCGACAGCGCCGAATCGCTGCGGCCGCCGGTTTTCTCCTCGCGCATCACCTGAATCCGGATCGTGCCTCCCTTCGGCATGGCGTCGGCGGCGTTGCGAATCAGATTCCACAGCACCTGGCGCAACTGACTGGACGCGCCCTCGATCCCGACGCCGTCCTCGGCGTCAACCACCATGCGAATGTCGGCGTTGCGCTTCTCTTGCTCGAACGCTTTCGCGATCTCCGTCGCCACCTCGCCCAGATCCAGTGGCTGCCGCTCCTCGGTGCGCGGGCGCGCGTAGTCCAGCAGATCGGTGATCAGGCGATCCAGGCGGTCGACCTCGCGCACGGCGATGTCTATCAACTGCCTGCTTTCGTTGTCCGTGCCGGGCGAACTGCGCAGGACCTCGACCGAACCCGAGATGCTGGCCAGCGGGTTGCGAATCTCGTGGGCGATGCCCGCGGCCAGGCGACCGATGGTGGCCAGGCGCTCGGACCGTTCAACCGCGCGCTGCATGCGCCGCAGTTCGGTCAGATCCTGGAAATGGATGACCCGCCCGATCACTTCCCCCGTATGGTCGGTCAGGGGCGCGGCCGACACGCCCAGGCGGCGAACGCTGCCATCGGGCAGTATCGCGTCGACCTCCTGCCGCTTGACGCTGCCGACGGGCCCAGCTTCGTCCAACGCGGAACTCAGGCCCGGGATCCGCTGTGCCAGCGGCTGGCCCAGTGCCGACGTCTGGCCGATGCCCAGGATCTCGCAGGCGGCTTCGTTGATCGACGTGATGGCGCCATCCATCGTCACGGTGACCAGACCCGACGACAGACAGCGAATGGTGTTCTGGTGCAACAAGGCCAGATTGCCCGCCGCCTGTTGCTGCTTGAGCAACCGCTCGCCCGCGCGACGGGTTTGCGTCGACAGGTTCATGCCCAGCGCGCCCACCGAAACGATACCGGCGACGTTCAGCGCCAGGCGCGAAAACAGTTCCTGCCGCGTCAGATCCCAGGGCATCACGGTCTGCATCGGCACCGGCGGCAGCAGGTGCAGGTAACCCGCCAGGGCCACACCGATCATCAGCAGGACACTAACGGTGGCGACGTACGCGGCGCCATACCGCTTCGGCAGCAGGGCCACCGCCACCACGTCGACCAGGAACAAAAAGGCGTAGCCGCTTTGCGCGCCACCCGTCGCGTGGACCAGCAGCGAAATCTGCGCCAGGTCGACACCGATCTGCACATACGCAAACCGCACCGGATCCCGAACCCGCTTGAGAGCCAGCGCATAGGCCAAGGTGGCCACATACGTCGTCGTCAACAGGGCGAACGCGAAACGCGCGAAAGGCCCGTTGAGGCTGTCCAGCCGGTGCTCTCCGACGGCCGTGGCGACCACCGCCAGAAGCAACATGGTGGCCAGGCCCACCCGGAACAACATCAGATACGTGATCGTCCGCAGCGATTCCTTCAGATCGCGATCCTGCGACGCGCGCTCGCCCCGTGCCGTCAACGCCTTGCCTGACGTATCGTCCCGGGGCTCGTCGGTGGCGGCCACAGCCACCATGACTAACCGGCTTTGATGTTTCCGGCCATCTCGAAGATCGGCATATACATGGCGATGACCAGGCCGCCGATGACCGTGCCGAGGAACACCATCATGATCGGCTCGATGAGGCTGGTCATCGACGCGACCGCCACGTCCACCTCTTCTTCGTAAAAATCGGCAATCTTCGTCAGCATGGCGTCCATTGCGCCCGTCTGCTCGCCGACGCCGATCATCTGCACGACCATGGGCGGAAACAATCCTGTCTCCATCAGCGGGGACGCCAGATCCTTACCTTCCGAGATCTTCATGCGCGCGTACATGATGCCATTCGCCACAACCGTGTTGCCCGCGGTCTTGGCCACGATGTCCATCGCATCGAGGATCGGAACGCCCGATGACAGCAACGTGCCCATCGTGCGCGTGAACCGGGCGACCGTCACCTTGCGCAATACGGGGCCCAGCACCGGCAGCTTCAGCAGCATGCCGTCGAACGCCAGCCGCCCCTTCGGGGTGCGCAGGACCGCCTTGAGAGCAAAGGACGCCGCGATACCAACGCCAATGATGTACGGCAGGTACGCGGACAGCGCGTGCGATATGTCGATGACCACCTGGGTCGGTTTGGGCAACTTGCCGCCGCCAAAGTCCTTGAACATCTTCTCGAATACCGGGATCACCTGGGTCAGCAGTACGGTCACGACGATCACGGCGATGCCCATGACCGCGATCGGGTAGACCATCGCGCCCTTGACCCGCCGTTTCAGCTTCATCGCCTTCTCCATGTAGACGGAGAGGCGCTGCAAGATGGTGTCGAGAATACCGCCGGCCTCGCCGGCCGCGACCAGGTTGATGAACAGCTGGTCGAAGATCTTGGGATGCTTCTTGAGCGCATCCGACAAGGTCAGGCCGCCTTCGACGCTGGCCTTGATCTGGCCCAGGATCTTGCCGAAGGCCTTGTTCTCGGCCTGACTGGCCAGGATGTCCAGACACTGCACGATGGGCAAACCGGCATCGATCATCGTGGCGAACAGACGCGTGAAGATGACGATGTCAGTGGTGGTGACACCCGTGCCAAACTGGATGTTGATCTGTTTGGGCGCCTTTTTGACGAAGGTCGGCGACAGCAGTTGCAACTTCAGCTTGTTGTGGACGGCCTCCTCGGTCTCGGCCTCCATGATGCCCTTCTTGACCTCGCCGTTGCGGGTCCGGGCCTCCCACATGAATGAACTGACCGTCGCCATGATTGCTTATCCCCTTCCCGTCGGCGGACGACCGGCGCCTGCCATCGGCCGCCCACCGGGCTGAACGCCCCCCGAGGCAATAATGCTCTGAAGCTCCTCGGGGTCCGAACTGTGCCCGATCGCTTCTTCAAGGCTGATCATGCGGCGCAGGTACAAGCTGGCCAAACACTGGTTCATGGTCTGCATGCCCGACTTGCCCTGGCCGATCTGAATCTGCGAATAGATCTGATGCAGTTTGTCCTCGCGGATCAGATTGCGAATGGCGGCATTGGGGATCATCACCTCCATCGCGGGAACGCGCCCCTGTCCGCTCATGCGGGGAAGCAGCGACTGGCTGATGATGCCTTCCAGCACGAACGACAGCTGGGCGCGAATCTGCGACTGCTGGTTGGGCGGAAACACATCGACGATGCGGTTGATGGTCTGCACGGCCGAATTGGTGTGCAGGGTCGCAAAGCACAAATGGCCCGTCTCGGCCGTCACCAACGCTGCCTCGATGGTCTCGAGGTCTCGCATCTCGCCTATCAGCACGACGTCCGGATCTTGTCGCAAGATGTACTTCAGCGCCTTCTTGAACGACGCGGTGTCGTTCCCGATCTCGCGTTGATTCACCACGCAGCTCTTGTGCGCGTGCAAATATTCGATCGGATCCTCGACGGTGATTATGTGTTCGTGCCGCTCGGTGTTGATCTTGTCGATCATGGCGGCCAGCGTGGTCGACTTCCCTGAACCAGTCGGTCCGGTCACCAGCACCAGGCCGCGCGGCTTGTTGCACAACTCGGCGATGATGGGCGGCAACGCCAGATCTTCGAATGATCGAATCTGAAACGGGATGGTGCGGAACGCACCACCGACGGCGCCTCGCTGTAAAAACAGGTTGGCTCGAAAACGCGACAGATTGCGCACGCCAAAGGAAAAATCCAGTTCCTGATCTTCCTCAAAGCGCAGCTTCTGGGTGTCCGTCAAAACCGAGTAGCACAGTTGCTTGGTCTCGACGGGGGTCAGCGGCGCGACCTTCAGCGGCACGAGGGCGCCATCGATGCGCAACTGCGGCGGCGATCCCGTGGTGACGTGCAGGTCGGACGCGCCCTTTTCGACCATCGCCTTGAGTAACTGCTGAAGATTGACGCCGCTCGGGGCCGCTGGTGTCGCCATTGTCTAGTGTCCCCCCATCAGTCGTTCGCGGTGATGCGTCCGACTTCCTCGGCGGTGGTCACGCCCCCACAGACCTTGCTGATGCCCGACATGCGCAGCGTGCGCATGCCATTGCGAATGGCCTCGGCCTTCAATTCGGCGGCGCTGGCCCCCTGAAGCACCAGTTCCTTCACCGGCTCCAGGAAGCGCATGCACTCGTAGACCGCAATGCGGCCCTTGTAACCCGTATTGTTGCAGGTCGAGCAACCGACGCCCTTGAAACACTTGGCGGTGTCGATCTCCTGGTCCTTGGCGCCCAGCGCCCGCAGTTCGTCCTTGGGCGTCTCGATGGGCTCTTTGCATTCCGTGCAGATCTTTCGGATCAGGCGTTGCGCTTCCACCAGCTGGACCGACGCCGTCACCAGGAACGGCTCGACACCCATGTTCAGCAACCGCGTGATCGTCGACGGCGCGTCGTTTGTGTGCAGCGTCGACAGCACCAGGTGGCCCGTCAGCGCGGCCTTGACCGCGATTTCCGCGGTCTCGAAATCTCGAATCTCACCGATCATGATGATGTCCGGGTCCTGGCGCAGAAACGACCGCAAGGCGGCGGCGAAATTCAACCCGATGTCGTCGTTCATCTGCACCTGATTGATGCCCGGAAGATTGAATTCGACGGGATCTTCCGCGGTGCTGATGTTGTCGCCCACCTGGTTCAGCTCGGACAAGGCCGAATACAGCGTGGTGGTCTTTCCGGAACCGGTGGGGCCCGTGACCAACACCATGCCAAACGGCGACTCGATCGCCTTCTTGAAGTCGCCCAGCTGGTCGACCTCGAAACCCAGCTTGGTCATGTCCAGCTGCAGGTTGCCCTTGTCCAAAAGACGCATGACGATCTTCTCGCCGAACAGCGTCGGAAGGACAGAAACGCGGAAGTCCATCTCCTTGCCGCCCGCGATCTTGATCTTGATGCGGCCGTCCTGCGGCAGGCGCCGCTCGGCGATGTCAAGGTGGGCCATGATCTTCAGGCGGCTCGACAGCGGCTCTTTCAATTTTAGCGGCGGCGTCATCTCCTCGTGCAACACACCGTCGACGCGGTAGCGAACGCGGTAGCTGGTCTCGTAAGGCTCGATGTGGATGTCGGATGCGCCCTGGTTGATAGCGGACAGCAGGATGTGATTGCACAGCCGGACCACAGGCGCATCCTCGGAAGCCTTTTCAAGCTCGATGGCGTTGGTACTGACGTCCGCCTGCCGGTCAAACTCGACCTGCTCCTCGATCTCGTTCATCAGTTTGTCGAGATCGGCGCTCTGGGGCGTTTCGTAGTAGCGCTTGAGCGCCTGGTTGATGGCCAACTCGGCGGCGACCACCACTTCGATGTTGTAGCCGGTGACGAACTTCAGGTCGTCGATGGCCAGAATGTTGGACGGATCGCTCATCGCGACGATCAGCGACGAACCCGCGCGGTTCACCGGGATCACGCGGTGGCGCAGGCATACGTCCTTGGGAATCAAGGCCAGGACCTCGACCTCGATATCGAACTCGGCCAGATTGATGGCGGGCACCCCGTACTGGCGGGACAGGAACTGGGTCAGATCCTCTTCCTGGATGGCCCCCAGCTTGACCAGGCTGTTACCCAGCCGTTCGCCCGACTTCTTGCTCTCCTCCTGAGCTTTTTGCAGCTGCTCCGGCGAGATCATCTGGTCGCGGAGCAGCAACTCACCTAGTCGACTCATGGCGCCCCCATGCCGTCGACAGAAAAGGGATCGGCCTTAAGCCGATACTATTCGAAGGGTTACTGTCCGAACGGATCGACCCAGGCCTGGTCACGGCCTTTTGGGGTAGTCCCCTTCGCCAAGGAGGGCCCGCTGGTGGCCCGGATCTGTGTGCCCTTCGGTGCCACCTTCTTGCCCGCGCCAAGGCGCGCGTGGCCACGACCGGCGACCCGAACGGCGTGGGGAACGGCGTGGGGAACGGCGTGGGATTGCGGGCCCGGGTCGGCTGGGGGCGCAGAAGCGACGGGCGCGCTGGCGGCGGGACTGCCAGCCACCGGCATGGGCACGGCGATGGGGGCCGCTACCGGCTGGGGCGCTGCGGGGGCAGATGCCGCCACCACTGGTGCCGCCAGGGGCGTTGCGGGCACCGAATGGCGACCGCCGAACAAGACGCCGCCACCGGCAACAGCCCCAATCAGAACTAGGCCCAGTTGCAGCGCGGACAGTTCGACCCGCCTACCGGCAATGCGTTGAGCACCGAAGGACACCGCGCGTAGGCGGGTGCCGATCCCGATACGCGGGGTGCGCGCGGTCGCGACTGGCAACAGGACGGGGGTCGCCTTGCTGGGCGCGAAAGCGCCCGATGGGGCTGCGAAGACCGGCGCGACGGGGCGCGACGGCGATGGGCCGGGTGCCAGACACTCCTCGTCGCTGAGCGCCGCCAGCCCGCCTGCCATCACGACACCCGGTACCGTCAGGTCGTCGGACACCGGCACTTGGCCGCTGATAACCGTCTGGTCATCGAGCTGATCATCGAGCTGGCCATCGAGCTGGCCATTGAGGTCCATCGTCACGAACGGGGCTGGAAGGGATTTCTGGCGCAGGGTTGGTTCGACAGCCGGTTCGGTAATTACCTCGACAACCGGTTCCGCAACCGCCTCCACAGGGGCCGGCAGCATTTCCATGTCCATTTCCATTTGCGACTCGGGTGCCAAGGCGGCATCAGGGATCTCCCCGGCGGGCGGCGCTGGTGAAATGGACTCAGCCGCTGCCGTGACAGCGGGCGCCGCAGGCTCGTCCGGCAGGTCCGTCATGTTCACGTCAATCGAATCGTCCGGCGCTGCTTGGACCGGAAGGTCGGGCGCCGCGAATTCCGTCTTTGCTTCGGTAGGATCGTCGACTACGGAAGGATTCATCGTTGCCCACCTCGCATTACCTGAGCCCACGTCGACGTTGGCGCATCCGATGATGCTTGTCAAACCACCTGTGGCGGCGTCCGGCGCGCCGATCGGGTGCGCACCGTTCATTCATTGACAGGGGGCAGCGCCGTTCCTATGGTCTGCCCGTGCCGATGAAGAGCAACCGTCCTGCCCCCGTCCCGCGTGCCCGCGCGGGCGAGCCCTTCGCGCGGCAGGGCCAGTATCGCCTCCCGGAAGATGTGGCCCGGCGGGTACACTTTGGCCACCCCTGGGTGTTTCGCGACGCGTTCGGCAGCCGAACGATATCCGAACCCACAGGTGCGGTAGTCGACTTGATGGCCGGGAACCGAGAATTCCTCGCCCGCGGCTTCGTGGATCAGGAACACGCAATCGCCGTCCGCATTCTGTCCCGCAACGCGACCGAGCCCGTACATCCCGGTGCGGGCACCATTGCGGCCCGCTTCGCGCGCGCCGTGCAGCTGCGCGGGCTGTTGCTCGGCGGCGATCGCCCCGGCGATCCGCGGCCGGGCGCGCTGCGGCTGTTCTCGGGCGAAAGCGAGGGCCTGCCCGGCGTCAACGTGGATCGCTACGGCGATTTCGTCGTCGTACAGTGGTTCTCGTCGGGCGCCCTGCCCTGGCGGGACGAGCTGTACCAGGCGATCAACACGACGCTAAAGCCGCGAGGAATCTACGAGCAGCAACGCCTGCGACCGCTGGCCGGTCAAGCACCGCCTGAGCCGGCCGTGCGCGCCACCGGCGAAGAAGCACCCATGGAAATTGTCGTCGAGGAAGCCGGCTGTCGTTTCGGCATCGACGTGACGGCGCCGCTGGGTGTGGGGTTCTTTCCCGATCTTCGACATGGACGGGACGCCGTCGCCGCACGCGCGCCGGGCCGCCGCGTGTGCAACCTCTTCTCGTACACGGGCGCCTTCTCGGTCCGTGCCGCAAAGGCCGGCGCGACAGAGATCGTGGCCGTTGACACCGCCGCGAAGGCCCACGCGCGCGCGCGCCGCAACTACGAACTGTCGGGCCTCGACCCCGCCCGGATGGAACAGGTCACGGGTGATGCCCGCAAGGCGCTGGAAAAATTCGCCTCGCGCGGGCGGCGTTTTGACCTGGTGGTTTGCGACCCGCCGACCTTTGCGCACGGACAGGCGGCGGGCAACACATTTTCGGTCGCGCGTGATCTCGGCGAGCTCGCGGCGGCGTGTTTGGCCGTCCTCGAACCCAATGGCCTTCTCGCTTTTTCCAGCAACTCGACGCGGCTGGCGGCGGCCGACGTCGACCGGGCCGTCGCGGAAGGCGCCGCTTTGTCCCGCACCGAGGTGCGCATCGTGGAACGCTGCGGATTGCCTTCCGACCATCCAGTGGCGCCCGGGTTCCCCGAGGGGAACTATCTGAAGTTCGTGCTGGCGGTCCGGCTGTAGCTTGCAAACGGGGGGTGGGCCTCCTACGCTACGGTGGTGAGGAATTCGAGCTTCTGCCTCACGGCAGAGCCCAGAGAGCCGCAACGTCATGCCGCCGATTAACGTTAACTGGAGTGATCTGGAAATAGCCTTCGAGCGCAATGCGCCCGATCAGGAGGCCTTCCTCGACCTCGAAAACGGCGATCTGCTGGCCATCATCGAGGGCGAGCCCGATGCCGCCTCCCGCCGGGCGAAGGTCGCTGCGACGCCGGGGCGCTACCTGAGGGTCGATCCCGCCTCATCGCGCGAACAGTACCGCTGGATGGAATGGTTCGTGTCGGCCGTCTCCGACCCACCCCTGCGCGAACGGCTGCTAGTCGCAATCGACGGCAAGGGCGCGTTTCGCCGCTTCAAGGATGTCCTGCTGGCATTTCCCGCCGAGCGCGAGCGGTGGTTTTCCTACCGCTCGGATCTTCTGCATTTTCACATCCAGACCTGGGTCGAACACACCAAGATCGAGGTCGCCAATCCCCCGCCGTGGGGCAAGGTGGCCGCGCCCGCCGAGCCCACCGAATTGCTGCGCCCCACGCCCAGCGGCGAGGCACCGGGCGAGATCCTGCGGCGGCAAGCGCGGGTGTTGATCGACGAAATCCTCGCAACCGAGCTGCCGTCGGCGTTGGCGTTCCTGCAGTTCCTGCGCGACCGCGGCGCCACGTCTCTGCTGGGTGGTGCCGGGCTTGCCGACCACGACGACGACGACGACGATCCGACGCTGCCGACCTAGCCTGGCGCTACGGCAGGCTTCTTCGCTTCTTCGGCTCGATCTCGGCGTCGACCACTTCAGCGACGGGCGGCGCGGGTGGCACCCAGATCCAACCATCGACTACCGGGCTGTTGGCCTCGACCGGCACTTGCCAGGCGTCGCGGCTCCACAGGAATCCTGTGTACGCACAGATCACCGCATCGAAAAGATGATCGCTTTGCACGCATTCCTCCCGCCACACACCGGGGGCAAAAGTCAGCGCAGGCAGCCGCGACAGGATTTGCAGGCGCATCTCCATGCGCTTCTTGTATTCGTTGTCCCGGCACAGACCCAGCAGCTTCAGCGTCGCCTTCGGGTAGACCTCGATGACGTTTTCGTTCAGGCGAAACCTGTCCGCCAGGGCCCGTAACAGGTGAATCGCGCGTGCGGTCAGGGGGCCCATGCCCTGGCCCAGGGTTTCGCGCGACTGTATGCCACGCACGCGATCGAGATAGACCTCGGTCGCCCGCTGCGTATAGGGCGTCACCGGTGGCTTGCCACGCCGCTGGTCCCGGGTGCTGTCATGCGCGGGCCCGGTCAGGCCGTGCATCGCAACCACGGCCGGGTCTACACAGTTTTCCTGGCCGGGACAGACCGGCACCTGACAACGCAGGCAGGGCGGCAGCGTCAAGGGGGCGTCAATCGCCACCAACACATCGTCGCCAGCCGAACGGATGGCGTCGATGAGACTGGCGTCGTACAGCGGCGGATCGCCCGCCCGCGGCGCCAGCCCAGCCACCGCGACCTCGTCCCCGATCACGCGCAGCAGGGCCAAGGCCGTCTTCTTCCCCTTGCCCCCTCCGAGGTCCACGCCGACGAATTTTTGGAAGGGCTTCCGGTGCACGGGAATTACGCGTCTTCCATGACCTTGCGGGATTGCGCCGCCGGGGTCAATGCCAAAGGCCCCAAAGCGCGGCCCAAAGGCGCCGATTGACTCGTCGGCACTTTCGTTCAGGATCCGCGTACGCGACGGAGGGTTGCGATGCGCCGAATACTGTTCAAGTCGAAGATTCACCGGGCGACGGTCACGCACGCGGATCTTATGTATGAGGGGTCGGTGACCATCGACGAAACGCTGATGCGGGCGGCCGACATCCTGCCCTACGAAAAGGTCCACATCTGGAACGCCAGCAACGGCAGCCGCCTTGAGACCTATGCGCTGGCGGGGGCGGCCGGCTCGGGCGTCATCTGCGTCAACGGCGCGGCCGCCCGACACGCAAGCCCTGGCGACGTCGTCATCCTGGCAACCTTCGCCGAGGCGCGCGACGAGGAAGAAGCCCGCTCCTGGACACCCACCGTCGTGCGCGTCGACGGGCAAAACCGCCTGATCAGCGCGGGCGCCACGGACGAGCGACCCGGACCCTCCGAGGCGCGGGCGCCGCTGTCCTGATGCCACCCAATCGAATCGAGCTTCTGCGGGGCTTCATCGCGCAGCGTCCTCAGGATCCTTTTCCGCGTTATGCCCTGGCCCTTGAACACAAGAACGCCGGTGATCTGACGGCGGCCTGGCAGGCGTTCGACGAACTGATGCAAAGTCACGGCGACTACACGCCGGCCTACCTGCACGCCGGCAACACGCTGGTGGCGCTGGGCCGGCGCGCGGACGCACGGACCGTCTACGAACGCGGCGTGCAAGCCTGCGTCCGGGTGGGTGACGGCCACGCCAAGGGTGAACTGGAGCAGGCCTTGGCCAGCGTCGCCGCTGATGCGGACGAAGGCTGCGCGTGACCGACACGCCGGAGGCCCGCACGCGCGCGCTGCTGGACGCGACCCACAAATTTCCGGTCGACTTCGCAATCTCGGTGATCGCCGAGAATTCGCCGGACACCGCCACCGCCATTCGCGACGCCGTCGAAGCGGGATTGACGGGGCCGCTGACCGACGGCGCGTACCAGGTTCTGCCCAGCCGCGGCGGCAAGTATCTGAGCCACCGCTTCGTGGTGCCCTGTGCACAGGCACAGGACGTTCTGGATCTTTACGAGCGCCTACGGCGCGTGACGGGCGTCGTCACCCTGCTTTAGGGCGCGAACCGCCCGCTTGATCTCGTCCGCGTACGGCTTGACCGCGAATCCGTCACCGCTGTCCTGATCACCGCGCCAGCTCCAGAACAGCAGGAAGCTGTGCCCGGCGGCGCGCGCCGCACCCACCTGTTCTGCCACGGCCTGCGGGCGGACCTGACACTCGCCCCACCCCGCCGGCAACGCACCGAACACGTCGCCCATGCGTGTGCCAAAAAGCGACGGATTCGGCCGGGTTTCCAGCATCGGGTAGTGGTGCGCCTGGCCGAGATCGGTCGCCACGCGCCCGCGCATGAAACGTCGGGCGTCGATCGGATTGCGGTGTCCGATGGTCGCCAGCTCGCCTGCGCGGTGAACCGCGTCGACCAGCGTGGCCAGCAGCCGTTGCAGATCGGCAAAGTGTTCGGGCGTCACCGCGGCGGCGGCGTTCTCGGGCTCGTTCATGACCTCCCAGGCCACCACGGCGGGATCGTCGCGGAACAGGCGCACGAACGCCTCGAACAGGGCGGCAAGGCGCGTCCGCTTGGCGGCATCGGTCACCACATCCAGGTGCTCGCCGACCGTCCACGCAGCATCCGGGCCGCTGTGCTCGACGCCATCGGCGATCCCGAAATCCAGCAAAACCGGCAGCAGGCGTACGTTCTCGTCGCGCGCCAGGCGCAGAAGCACGCGCATGTTCGCCTCGGCGCGTTTGCTTATGCCGAGGGGCATTCCCCGCGCGTCGAATGAAATTCCACTGCGCATATCGGCGAACAGCCACAGGCGAATCAACGGTCGCGGGCCGAAGGTTGCACTGATGGCACGAAAATCGGCACGCAGCGAATCCACCACGGCGGGCGTCCCGAGATCCCACAAGACGTTGCCCCATGGTGTCCCGGCGTCGAGCAGCCGGCCATAAAGCTGCAAATCTTCCCCCTCGGCCGAGCGCGCCGTTGCCCACGCCAGGTTGACCCCGAACGCCATGTGGCCCGCAGTCGCGTCGCCGAGGCGCGCCCGCAGTCGCGCCCGCATCGCCGCCGCGCGGGTCGTCTCGCCCGCCAGGATCTTCCGATCCGGGGGCAACACCGCCGACGGCACGCGCGGCCCGAAGGCCACCCGCAGGTTGCGCAGTTCGATAATGCCGGTCACGACCTCGTCAGGGCGATTGAACGCCTCGACGCTGACGCCCAGCTTGGCCACGTGATCGGGGTCGAAACCGTCCTC
>JANXXE010000082.1 GCA_025350815.1 Myxococcales bacterium
CCAGCGACGCCAGCTCCGCGCTGCCCGCGCGTAACAGATGGTCTGGCAAAACTGGAACCTCGCAGAGCGCCCGCAGGACGAGGTCAGACGGTCGGTGAAGCCTCAGTCGGACCAGCCGACCAGACAGGATCTCGATCGCTGCCACGTCCGCCAGCAAGGACCGCAGCGAGGCGACGCGGCTGCTGGCCCGCAGCAAGGGCTCGACCGTGGCCTGCACATCCAGAACGCCGAATGGATAGCCATCGTGCCAACGGACGCCGTCCCGAAGGTGCAAGGTGATGCGGTGGCCGTCGGGCGCGACTTCCCAGCTGTCGGCCAGGCCGGGCAGGTAGCGGCCATCTCGGCACTCGATCAGCGTTTCGTAGATCAGGCCGTCGGTGATCTGGTGGACCACCTGCTGGTTGTCGTCGAGCGGGTTTAGCTGGGCGGGTTCGGCCTCAAGGTGCACCCGCAGGACGCCAGATGCCTTCTTGCCGACGGAGACCGAGAACTGCGGGGCCTCTGGCAGCGACAAGGACTCGGGGGCGGCCCGCAGCGCGACCACGTCCGTCGGCGCCAGGGCGGCCGGGGCCAACTTCGCGGCGACCGCCTTGCCAGCCTTGTTCCTCGACGAGCACCCGGCAAGCGCCAGCAGGCCCAGCAATACGGTCGTGGTCACCCGGCGCCCTTGCCGCTGGAAATGCCGCGTGTTATCGATGATCCTCGACGAAAGGAACCTCATGCTCCGATTCGCACTGGGAGTCTCGCTATTGGGCACACTGGCTGTTGCGGGGATGTCCCCGGGGCGGGCGTTGGCGCAGGGCCAAGCGCTTCCTTCGATCAAGGTCAACCTTCCGGCGTCCCCGAACTTCGACGTGGCCACGGCGCCTGTGCAGTACCCGACGGGCGAAATGTCCGTGTTCGGGCTGCGCAAGGGGATGAGCAAGTATCTGGACAAGGACGTCAAGGTAAAGGGCTTTCTGCTGGAGATCTACGAGTGTCCGGCGGAGATTCGCAAGTGTAACGACGACCAGGCGGCCAAGGCCAAGAAGGACCACCGCGCCCAGGCCAAGAAATCCTCGGCCGCGCCGCCCACGGTGGCCCAGCCGCCCGCCGGTGGCTGCCGCCCCTGCGACCAGCCGCACTTCTTCATCGGCGACACGGCGACGACCAAGCTGGAACGCGCCCTGCTGGTGGCGGACTATCCCATCAAGGATCCCGACACCGGCAAGCCCAAGGCGCTGGTCGCCAAGGCCGGAGAGCAACACGTGGTGACCGGAACCTTCGCCATCAACTCGATCACGGGATTCGCGGCATCGAACGGCCTGCTGATTCACAAGAAGCTGGAAGACGCGCAGGGCAAGGTCCTGTCGATCGGGAACGCCGTCTTGCCGGCCGAGGCCCAGACTGTTCAGCTAGAGGGCAAGCCCGTCGAGCCCCTGCTGCCCGCTGGCAAAGCCAAGAAGTAGTAGCCGCCTCAAACCGTCGGGTCGTAAAGGCCGTCGAGCACCGCCCGGTAGCGCTCGATCACGACCTTGCGCTTGACCTTGAGACTCGGCGTCAGCTCGCCGGCAGCCTCGCTGAAGTCAACTGGAAGGACGGCGAATTTCTTGATTCGCTCGTAACTGGCCAGGGTCGCGTTTAGGGCATCGACCTCCTTGGCAAGAGCCGCGCGCAGATCAGCGGACTGCGCGGCACGCGCCGGATCGCCGCCGCCGAATGTCTTTACTGCTTCTTCGCCGATGGTAATCAGGGCAACGCAATAGGGGCGCCTGTCACCGTAGGCCAGGACCTGGCTGAACAGGGGCGAGCGCCCCTTGAGGGCATTCTCGAGCATTTGCGGAGCGATCTTTTTGCCGCCCGCGGTGACGATCAGATCCTTCTTTCGATCGGTGATGCGGAGAAATCCGTCTTCAAGCTGACCGATGTCCCCGGTATGAAACCAGCCCTCCGCGTCGATGGCCTCGGCGGTCGCGACGGCGTTGTTGTGGTAACCACGAAAGATCGAGGGGCCACGCACCAGAATCTCTCCGTCGTCAGCGATCTTGTTCTCGACCACGTCAAGAGCCAGTCCCACTGTCCCGAAGCGATAGCGATCAAGGCGGTTGACGAAGGCGGCGGCCGTCGTTTCGGTCAGCCCGTAGCCCTCGAGGATCACGATGCCGACCGAATGAAAAAACGTACCTATTTCGGCCGCAAGCGGCGCGCCCCCTGAAAACAGGAAACGGCAGCGATCGAGGCCGAGCTTTCGGCGCAATTTGGACAAGACCAGTCTGTCGGCGAGCCCGTGCGAAAAACGCAGACCGGCGCCGGGCGTCTGTCCTGTCCGTCGGGCCGCCGCGTAGCGATCACCAACGCCGAACGCCCAGGCAACCAGGGCCTTCTTGGCGGGTGAGCCCTGCTTTGAACCTGCCTGAACACCGGCATAGAACTTCTCGAAGATCCGCGGTACGCCTGCCATGAAGGTCGGGCGAACCTCGACCAGGTTGTCTTTGATCTTGTTGATGCCCTCGGAAAATGTGGTCGTCGCTCCGACGAAAATCGGGGCCCATTCCATCTGACGGCCAAGCACGTGAGCCAGCGGCAAGAAAAGGTACTGCGAATCCTGTTCGTTCAGCGACAGGGCGCGAATCGCGCTGGCGCAACCGGCGACCAGGTTTTCGTGGCTGACAATGGCCCCCTTCGGATTGCCCGTGGTGCCCGACGTGTAGATGATGGTGAAGGTATCGGCAGGCTTGACCGCGGACGCCCGCCGGGCCAACTCGTCAGCGTTGGCGGGCAACGCGGACCACGCGCGGCCAGCGGCGCGCAAACTGTCCAGGGTGTTGACGGGGGCGTCGCCTGCGACCGATGAGGAGGCATTTGGCTGACCCTGAAGCTGAACCAGGGGTCGCGCCGCCTCGGTGGCCCACGGGCGCAACTTGTCGACCTGGAGGGCATCGTCGGCAAAGACCAGCCTGGCCGCGGAGTCGCGCGCGATGAAAGCGCACTGCTCGGGTGTGCTGGAAGAGTAGATCGGGACCGTCACCACACCGGCGCGCGCCGCACCCAGATCGCACAGAACCCATTCCAGACTGGTCTGCGCAAGGATGCATACGGTGTCGCCGCGACGTAGGCCGAGGGCCACCAGACCGGCCGCAATCTCTCCTGCGGCGGTGTCGGCCTGCTGCCAGCTAACGTCCTGCCACAGGACGCCCTTGCGGTGCCGGAAGGCCACCTGGTCGGCGCTGTCGCGTACACGGGTGGACCAGATCTCGTTTGCGGTCTGAGGCCCCTTCGAATTTTCCACCATCACCCTTCACATAGTGGCATCCGATGGACAGGCGTCAAATGAACGCCGGCAAGCGGGTCGGGGCAAGGTGTAGGGGCGTTGTTTGGTCAAGGCAACGCGCGTAGGATGTTTTTTCCTGCGTGAGGGCCTTACAGGGGGACGGATCGAACCCGGTCGTAGCGAACATGCCTATGGTTCAAAACCGGCTGCCGCCCCGATACCGGGTGATTGAAGAAGTCGGCCAAGGTGGCATGGCCGTGGTTTATCGCGCACAGGACGAGACGCTGAAGCGGGAAGTGGCGATCAAGGTCCTGCACCCGCACCTGCTTTCCGAGCCTGAGTCAAAGGCGCGCCTGGAGCGAGAGGCGCGCGCCGTGGCCAAACTTCAGCACGACAACATCCTGCAGATCTTCGATTACTCGGGGTCTGATTCGCCGTCGTCCTACATCGTCACCGAATTCATCGACGGTCAGACACTGAAGCAGTTCGTCACCGATCGCACCTTGCCCGCCCCGGAGGTGGGAGTGCTGATTGGGATCGAGATCGCGCGCGCCCTTGGTCATGCGCACAGCCTGGGCATCATCCACCGCGACGTGAAACCCGAGAACGTGATGGTCCGCAAGGACGGGCTCCTAAAGCTGATGGACTTCGGGGTCGCGCAGATAGTGGATTTCGAGCGCATGACCGTGACCGGCCAGTTGCTGGGCTCGCCGGCATACATGGCGCCGGAGGCCCTCGAAGGCAAACCACTGGATTTTCGGACGGATGTTTTTTCCGTCGGCATCATGCTGTACCAGTTGACCACCGGCGCCCTGCCCTTTTCGGGACGCAACCCGCACGAAGTTCTGATGCGAATCGCCGAGGGACGCTTTGCCGATCCGCGCAGCCTGAACAAGTCAGTCGCCGATGGGCTGTTTCGCATCATTGTTCGCGCGTTGGCACGCCGGCCCGAGGATCGCTACCCGACGATGGCGGCCTTGCTCGACGACCTGGTGCAATTCGTCACGGACGCCGGTCTGCGCGACGCCCGCGAAGAACTGCGCGCGTATTTCACTGAACAGGATGGCTATGCGCGGGACCTGGGCGCGCGGATGACCACGGCGCTGGTGGCCGCCGGGCGCAAGCAGCGGGCGGCCGGGCGAACGGTGCGCGCGCTGGAACTGTGGAACCGCTCCCTGGCTATCGATCCGCGGAACGCCGAGGTGGCGCGCGAACTGCGGCGCCTACACGGAAGCCGATTTGCCAGACGGGCGGCGATGGCACTTGCCGGTACATTGGCGGCGGGATTGCTGGTGCTTGCGATTCGTCCGAGCCTGAAGCAAGCCGCAGTCGTCCCACCCCGCGTCGCGGTGCCGGCCCCCCTGGCGCCCGACGGCGTTGCGAAGGCCTTTCGCCCCGTCGCGCCCGTTGCGCCGACGCCTGCGGTCGCCACGCCCCGGCCCTCGGCGCAGGGAATGCCAGCCAGCCGCCGGGCCAGCGTTAGCGCGGCTGCCACACCTGCGCCCCATCCTGCCAGTCGCCCACCGACAGGCCCTGCAAGCACCGGCGTGAAAGACGAGCTTCCGGCCAAGCTGCGTCGCTTTAGCCTGGGCCCCACCCCGAAACGCGTCGAGGTTTGGTTGGACGGAGCCAAGCAGTTCGACTACGAACCCGGACACACCAGTCTGGACGTACCGTGGGCCGGCTCGCACCTCGTCGAATTCAGGAGCAGCTACTGTCTGCCTTACCGCCTGACCCTGGGCCCCGGTCATCCGGTGCCCTCCGGTGACCAGATCGTTGCGCAGCTGTCCTGGAAAGACGCCTTCCTCGTCGTCAAGATCGTGCCGCCCCGACCGGGCGTCAGGATCGTCGTCACGACGCCCGAAAGCACCGGCGGTGGCCGACCCCGTCGCTCCCTGACCCCCGATCCCGGTGTCAGGATGCCGATCGCGTTTGACCAAAATGATCAAAGCCGGAAGACTCTGGACGTGACCGTCGTCGCCGGTGAAAAGACGATCTTGAAAAATGTGACGGTCACGGCCGGGGAAACGCAGACTTTGACTGTTCCGCTGGATCTCTAAATTGTTCAGTGCCCTCGTCGTCTTCATGCTGCTGAACCAGGCAGTTTCGCCCTCGGAGGATTTCGAGCGGGGCAAGAACGCCTTTGGGCGCGGCGAATACCCGCGGGCCATCGAACTTCTGCGCCCCCTGCTGTATCCGGAGATACGCCTGGAGGCAGAGAGTCAGATAGTCCAGGCCCACCGCATGCTGGGTGAGGCGCACCTGTTTCAAAAACAGAATGACGAGGCCGCAATCGAATTCAGGCACCTTTTGCAGCTTCGGCCGGACTACCGACTGGACCCGTTACTGGACCCGCCTCTGGTGGCCGACTTCTTCAATGGCATCGTCCGCGAGCACGAATCGGAACTGGCCACGCTGGACGCGCGGCACCGGGAGGCGGCCGTGGCCCAGCAGCGCCAGCGCGACGACGCACGGGACAACGCCCGGGTGGTCGAGAAGCGGTATCTGCGCAATTCGTTCGCCGTCAACTTCATCCCGTTTGGCGCCGGCCAGTTCCAGAATGGGCAACGTGCCAAGGGCTGGACGTTCATGGTCGTCGAATCATTACTGGGTGCGGCGTCGATCGGGGCGCTGGCGACGAATTTTGCCCTGTTCGGGCTCAACCCGAAGCGCCGCTGCCTGACTGCGCCCCCCGACGGTGCCGGCGGACGTTGTCCGGCAGGTCAGATTGATTACTCGCAAGAAGACACATCCCAGCGCCTGCGCCGCGTGCAAGAGGTCAGTGGCTGGCTGTTCTTCGCCAGCGTGGCCTGGGGCATTTCGGACGCCATCCTCAACTTCAAGCCCGAGGTGCCGCTGACCACGGACGAGCCCCGGGCGGCGCGTCGGGTCAGCCGCCTGGCACTGGCGCCGACGCTGCTTGGCCCCTCGACGCTGGGACCGAGTCTCGCCTTTCGTTTCTGACGGGAAACGGGGAAACTGGGCCCATGGCGACGCTGCGAATCCAGGCACCCGGCGCGGGGGTGCGCGTCTACCACATCTACAAGAAACTGACGTCGCTGGGCAAAGGCGACGACGTGGACGTGCGCCTGATGGACCCGTTGCTGGCAGATGGCCACGCGCACATACATTTCGACGGACGCGACTTCAATATTTCGACGATGGCGAAGGACGCCGAGATGTTCGTCAACGGGCGCAAGCGGACCAAGCACCGCCTGGCACAAGAGGATCGCATTCGGCTGGGCAGTGCCGAAATGGAATTTTCGCTGTACGACGAGCCCGTCACTGACGAAGTCGCGGCCCGCACGATGGCCGAGCTGAATTCCTACAAGAAGCTTTTCGAGTTTTCGCAGAAGCTCATGGGCAGCTACGAGCTGCCGACTCTTTTGGACCAGTTGCTGGACGTGGTCATTCAAGTCAGCAACGCCGACAAGGGTTTCATCGTGCTGATGGAATCGGGCGAGGCCGTGGTCAAGGTCGCGCGCAACTTGCGGCGCGAGACCATTTCGGACGCGGTCAGCCACCTGTCGGATTCGATTCTGGCCAAGGTGGTCGAGACGAAGGCGCCGCTTATCATCTCGGATGCGCTCAGCGACGCGCAGTTCAAGAATTCCCTGTCGGTCGTCAACCTGCGCCTGACATCCGTCATGTGCGTGCCGCTGCTGGAACGCGGAAATTTGATTGGCGTGATCTACGTCGGCAATGACAACGTCGCCCAGCTTTTCGACGCCGCCAGTCTGGAGGTGTTGACGATCTTCGCGGCGCAGGCCTCGCTGCTGCTGCGCAACGCCTTGTTGGTGAACGAGCTGCAACTGGACAAGCAGTCCCTGCAAGATCGCATCGAGCGGATGCGCTTCGGCGAGATCCTGGGTTCGTCACCCGCCATGCAAGAGATCTTCCGCAAGGTCCAGAAGGTGGCGGGCACCGACATCTCGGTCCTGGTCACGGGCGAAACCGGAACGGGTAAGGAATTGATCGCGCGCGAGTTGCACAACCGTTCCCCGCGGGCCAAGGGGCCGTTTGTCAGCATCAACTGCGGTGCGATCCCGGAGAACCTGCTGGAATCGGAACTTTTTGGCTACGTGCGTGGCGCCTTCACGGGCGCCGTGGCGAACAAGCTGGGGCGTTTTCAGGCCGCCAACAAGGGCACCTTGCTGCTGGACGAGATCGGCGAGATGCCGATCGCGCTGCAGGTGAAGCTGCTGCGCGCGCTGCAGGACCGCGTGATCGTCCGTGTCGGCGACACGACCCCCGAACCCATCGACATCCGGGTCATCGCGGCGACCAACCGGGATCTGGAAGTCGAGATCAAGGCCGGGCGCTTTCGCGAGGACCTGTATTACCGCCTGAACGTCGTGCTGCTGCACCTGCCGCCACTGCGTGATCGCGGCGACGACATCGTCGTGCTGTCACGCTACATCCTTAGCCGTTACGCGCCGGAATACGGCGACAAGGTTCGGGGCTTCACGCCCAGCGCCGTCGCCGCGATCAGGCGGCATCGCTGGCCGGGCAACATTCGCGAGCTCGAAAATCGCATCAAGAAGGCCGTCGTCCTGGCGGAGACGGCATTGCTGGGGCCAAGCGATCTGGGCATCAAGGCCGACGAACTGCCGGAAATCTTGCCCCTGACCGAGGCACGCGATCAGTGGCAGCGCGAATACATCAACGAAATTCTCAGCCTCAATGACGGCAACCGCACCAAGACCGCCCGCGATCTGGGCGTCGATCCAAGGACCGTATTCCGGCACCTTGAAAAGGAAGACGGCCAAGGTGATAGCCCAGCGGACGCCGGCGCGCCTGCCGTTTCTGGAGAGTCTTGACCCGGGCGCTGGCGCTGGCGTTGGTGCTGGCGCCTGCCTGCGTGATTCCGGTGGCGCCGCAGTTTGATGATCCCGAGGAGAACTTTCCGCCCTACATCATCGACAGCCGGCCGCCCGTGGGATCAATCGTCACCGCGTCCGAGGGCGAGGCCGAGTTCACGGTGACCCTGGCTGATCCGAATCTTGCCGATCGGCTGTACGTGCGCTGGATCTTCGACTACCCGACCTATCAGGACGTCACGCGCCTGGCCGAGGGGCCGATCCTGCCGCCGTCAGCGGACGGCACCGAGGTGCGCGACCCCATCCGCATGGCGGCCAGTTGCGTGGTCCACAACATCGCGCACGGGCTGACCCAGCACAGGCTGATGCTGGCGGTCTCGGATCGGCCGTTCGTGAAGGCCGCCGATGCACCGCCGGATTTTCGCGTGACCACCGTACCGAAGGACGCCCGACTGCTTCGTGCTGTGTGGGTGCTGAACCTGGAATGCAAATGACTACCGCCAGACGAGCCACCCTGGCGGCGTCGCTGGTCGCTGCCGCCGCCGCCGGCTTGGGGTGTCATTCGAACGGCCTTTCCTCGTGCCGCAAGGATGTGGACTGCGGGCCGGGCTACGGCTGCATGGGCGAGATTTGCTTGCCCCGCTCGGCGCGCCGGCCCGGGCCCTGGGCCGTCGAGGTGGCGCCCGCGCCGGAGTCTTCCCTGGCGTTCAGGGAATATCCCGAGTTCGCGTTCACGGCTGAGGGCAACGTGTTGCAAGTCGATGTGAAGGCGACCGTCGCCGGCACGATCGAGCGCGAGGAAACGGAGATGGACCCCAGCATGCCGGCCGGCCTGCGGGTGCTCGTCCTGCTGCCCTCGCTCATCGCCACACGCAAAAACTTTCAACTCGAAACGGATGGCTCGATCACAAGCCCCGGCGGCCCCGTCGAATTCAGTTTGGGCGTGCCCACGCTGGCCCTCGGCTCGGCGGCAAAGGTATGGCTGCGACCGTCTGCGCCCCTGGATCAGACCCTGCCGCCGTGGCTGGTGCCGATTACCCTCGAAGGGTCATTGCAGATCAAGCCACTGATCGCGGCGGATCTCGTGTTCATCGAAGGCGTCCTCGAAACCGTGACCGGCGATCCGGTTTCAACGTACGTGGCGCGCGCCCTGCTGGCTGATCAGGTCATCAGCAACCGCGCTGCCACCGATAAGGCCGGGCGGTTCAAGCTGAAGATCCCGCGCGCGTTGACCAACCTGGGCTCACTGGACGGGGTGCAACTGGAGTTGTCCGCTGCTGATCCGGCCGCGGCACTACCGAAAGTGGTTGTTCGCACATTGACACTGAACAAATTGAATATTGGGACTATTCGGCTGCCGGCATTTGCCCAGGCCGAAATCTTCAACGTGCCCGTTCTGGCCGCTGACACAGGCAACCCCGTCCCCGCTGCCACCGTGCGCTTTCGAACGGCGTTGCCTGGGGCCGCCAACGGCGAGGCGTACTACCAGCGTGAGGCGCAAACCAACCGCGAGGGCACCGCCCAGATCGCACTGATCCCCGGCATTGGCGGCGCGACGCAGGACTACAGCGTGACTGTCACCCCAGGGCCCAATTCGCGAAGCGCGGCCCGCTGTGTACCCACCTACGGCGTCGCGGCGTCCGCGCCCGGCGCGCGGGTCAGTGCCTCACTGGCGCTTTCAGCCAAGGTGGAATTGCCGGGACAGGTTTTCCGATTTGACGGCCAGCCTCTGGAAAACGTGCGAATCACGGCGACGCGGGAAGATACCCAGGCCGCGCTCTGCGGCGCCGACGTCGCGTCCCAGCCCACGACGGGCCTCAGCGGGACCGCGGGCGCCTACAGACTGCTCTTAGAGCCGGGGCGATACCGCTTCGAATTCAGTCCGCCCCTGGGTTCACCCAGTCCCCGTTTTGTCGAACGCGGCGTGGTCGTTGATGGCAAGGCCGCGCACAACGCGATCCTGCCGCCTGCCATCCTGATCGACGGCGTGGTCCTGGCGCCCGACGGTACCGAAGTGCCTCAGTGCGAGATCCGTGTCTTCCGGCCCGAGGCCGGGACCGACCTCGAGCTGCGCGGGCGCGCCCGCACCAGCGATGACGGGCGCTTTCGCCTGGTCCTTCCCGACAACACCAGCGAGTAGGGCGTCCTGCCAGCCAGATCGCTTCGCGTCGGCCGGTTGACTTTCCGGGGGGCGCCCCGTAGGTTTTGCCCGTCCGACCGGCGCACCGGCGGACCACACCCCCGGATCCTCGCAGGGATCTGGCGCGGTCGGTGCCCCGCCGCCCCCTTCAGAAAGCCATTTGTCTTCACGCCCAACCCAGCCGACAGCCGAGTTTCGACCCTACCGCCGCTTCGTCACTTGGTTCGTGCTGCTGTTCGTCTCGCTGGGCAGCTCGTATTTGCTGCTCTCGGTCGGCGTGGACATCTACCGGCGGCGACACGCGGTGGCCACCGGCCAGCAGGTCAGCACCGATGCGACAGACGCCGAACTGCACGGCTGCTGGGAGGACCTTTCGGACGTGGCGCAATCGCTGGAGAAGCATCTGGAAAACTTTCACCACCTTCTGGGCGGCTACGATCCCGACGAGGCCCAGCGCTGGGCTTCAGAAGGGGCGCTGTGGCGAAATCAGGCGACGATCCTGGGGCAGCGCTGCCGATTTACCGAGGTGCGCGGAACCAAGTTACGAAAAGAGTTCGAGGAGATGGCCGCGGCTCACGATGAGCTGCGCGAAACAGAGGCCATCTACACGAAGGAACTGCTGCGCTTCGGACGGGACCAAGTGCCCCGTCTGGATCGCCTCAAGCTCCGAATTGAGAGAATCGGCGGGCGCATCGAAAAGGCGGCCTCGCAAACGGGAGAGAAGACACCATGAACGAAAATAGTCCTGACCTTGTAGCTCAATCATCGACCACCACGCCCGCGGTGCCCGCGAAACCGCCGGGGCCAACCTTCGCCGAGATGGGGCTGCGGCCCGAACTGCTGCGCGCGCTTGCGGATATGGGCTTCACCGAGCCGATGGACGTGCAGGCCAAGACGCTGCCCCTGGTGCGGGCCGGCCGCGACATCATGGTCCAGTCACGCACGGGCTCGGGCAAGACCGCCGCGTTCGGCATCCCCCTCATCGACAAGGTGGTGTCGCCCGAGGAGAAATTCGTTCAGGCGATCATCTTGCTGCCCACGCGCGAATTGGCGCTTCAGGTGGCCAGCGAGCTGGCCCGCGTCGGGGCGCATTCGGGCGTCGCGGTGGTGCCCGTCTACGGCGGTGCCCCGATGGGGCGGCAGATTGAACAGCTGCGAGCCGGCGGCCAGATCGTGTGCGGGACGCCGGGCCGCGTGCTTGATCACCTGCGCCGGGGCACCTTGCAACTTGAAAAGGTCAAGTGCGCCGTCCTCGACGAATGCGACGAGATGCTGTCCATGGGCTTCCAGGAGGATATCGAGGCGATCCTCGAACACACCCCGGCCGAACGACAGACCCTGCTGTTTTCCGCCACGGTTCCCGAAGGCATCCAGCGGCTGTCGCGGCGGTTCATGCGCAACCCCGAGATGGTGAAGCTGTCCGCGGACTTCATCGGCGTGCACGAGATCCGGCACGTCTATTATTCGATCCCGGGCGGCCAGCGCGAAAACGAGCTGCTGCGCATTCTGGCGTTCGAGAACCCTCAGCGCGCGATTGTCTTTTGCAACACGCGCGAGGAAACCGGGCGCGTGGCGGAGTTCCTGCGCAAGTCCGGCTTCGACGCGGAGGCCATCTCATCCGACCTTTCCCAGACCGACCGCGAGCGCGTGATGACCCGCATGCGCGCGGGTGGCATCCAGTTCCTGGTTGCGACCGACGTTGCGGCGCGCGGCATCGACCTTGAGAACCTGTCGCACGTCTTCAACTTCACCTTCCCGGACTCGCCCGAGGTTTACATTCATCGCACCGGCCGCACCGGCCGCGCGGGCAAGCACGGGACCGCCATTTCTCTTATCGGGCCGACCGAGGTCGGCGCCTTCTACTACGTCAAGCTGCTGTACAAGATTCGCCCCGAAGAACGATCGTTGCCGTCGGAAGTCGAGATTCGATCAAAGCGCGAGGGCGAGCGTATCCTCGCACTGCGGGCGGCCCTGACCACCGATGCGGGGGCCGAATGGCGCTCGCTGGCGCGCCGGCTGATGGGGTCGAGTGACGCCGAACGTCTGATTGGCGCGATGCTGGCCCAGCAACTGGCTGCGCCTGTCCGTGCGCCCGACGCAACAGAGCCCCGGCGGATCTCGAACACCAGTTCGGGTTCGAGCAGTCGCCCGTCGTCCTCGTCCCGGCCCACCCGCGACCGCGCGCGGCCGCCTCGCCAGGCTGAATCTGCCCGGTTCACGCCGCCGGTCACGCCACCGGTCGCGGCCCCCGCCGCCGCACCGATCGGCGCACCCACCGTCGCGACCGAGGCACCTGTACCGCGACAGCCCCCCGCCCCCGCGGCCAGGCCCGCCAGCCCCCCGGCCGCCACGCGGGCAGGTCAGGAATTCTGGGAGGTGTGGCACGACGAGACCTTGGCCGCGGCGGAGACCCCACCCGTGGTCAGCGCCCGCCCCCCCGCGCCTGAGCGACGGCCGCCTGCGCCCCGGAGCGACGAGCTGCGCGAGGGCCCTGCACCCGGGCAAGTGCGCCTGTTCCTGAGCCTCGGCCGCAAGGACGGCGCCAGCGTGGACGAAGTCGTCGCGTTGCTGGGTCAATTCGGCGCGGTGGTGACCCCGGCGCAGGTCGACCTGATGAGCACGCACAGCTACATCAACATCGCCAGCAGCGATGCGGAACGCGTGTGTCCCGCCCTGCACGGGGCCGAGCGTGGTGGGCGGCGGCTAATCTGTGAGCCGGCCCGGCCGCGGCGCTGATAACGAAGGCCCTTCCTGCTGGGCCAGGTCCCCCAGGAAGGTCGCCGCCTCAGGGCTGCCGATATCGCCAATGGTCGCCAGAACGACCTGTCGAACTTCAGCGTCCGCGCTGTCCCGGTACAGGCGAACCAACGATTCGTAGCCGTCGCGAAAATGCAGCGAACGGAGGGCGCCGAGGGCCGCAGCGCGAACGGCCGGCTCGGGATCCTCCAGACCCTGGCGCAGAAGCACGAAGGTGCGCTTGTAGTAGACCGAACCCAACGCCGTCATGACAGCGCTGCGAACCCGCGCTGCCGGATGGGCCCCCAGGCGTGCCAGCGGGCGCAGGATTTCGTAGACCTGCACGCGACCCAAGGCCAGGGCCAGGTCGGCCGCGGCGATCTCGTCGGCTTCGTCGAAGCCTTCGGCCACGCAGGGCAAAAGGGCCCGCAAGGCCAGACGGACGAACGGCATGTGGTCCACGCGCTCGACGAGAATCTGAGCCAACACGGGCACCGGACGGCCCCCTAAATCCCATTCGACCAGATCCAGGCGCCACACATCCTGATAGGCGTCCGTACGCCGCAAGGACGCGGGAAATGGCCTTCCCGGCGCGGGTGTCTGTCCCACGACGGGACGGCCAGCCAAGGTCGCGTAGCGCTGCCGCTTGTTCACTGCCAACGGCAAAGCCGCCAGTTCGGCGTACAGGCGCCCGACGAAAGGCAGATCACCCAGGCGCGTGGCCGCATCAAGCGCCGCCACCAGGGCGTTTTCTGACAACTCGGCTGAGCCACCGACGGACAAGTTGTGCCGGGCCGCATCCACCCACAGTGCGGCGGCGCGTTCGCGATAGTGCCGTTCGTGGTCGAGTCCGACTTTCAAACAATAGTCGGCCGCGTCGCCAGCGACGGTAGCGGCGGCGTGCCATTCCTGGCTCTGCGTGGCCAGGACCAAGAAGTCTTCACAGAATTGTAGGACGTAGAATCGCTGGTTCTCCGCCTGAAGCAGGCGGATCGCGTTCATGTACCCCTCGCAGACATTCTCAAAAGACCCCGTGTCTTTCCCGAGGCGCAACAGCACGCGGTAACAGTCGAAGGCGCGCTCGCGCTGGCCGCGGGTTTCAAAATCGTCGGCCAGCTGTTCCAGCAACTGCTGCGTGCGGGCGAAGGCTGTACGGGCACCGCTTTCATCCGCGATCTGCCGCAGCGATTGTCCCAGGTTGAACTGCGCCAGGGCCTGCTCGTACGGGCAACCGATCAAGCGGTCGTCACGCAAGACGCGCTCCCACTGACCCCGCGCCGCGGCCCAGGCACCTGCCGCCTCGAACTCGATGGCCGCCAGCGTCGGATGTCCAAGACGGCCGAGCGCCTGCGCAGCCTCGGCGGGGCGGCCCTGTTTCGCCACGCACAGTGACCACTCGAAGGAACCCCGTGCAAAACAGGCCTCGGCTTCGGCAAATCGACGCAACGCCACAAGAACGAAGCCGGCCTCCCGCTTGCGCCCGAGGGCCTGAAACACCGACAACGCGCCCGAAAGCCAGGTCTCGTAAACGCCCGATTCGAAGGTCGTCACCTTGCGCAGAAGCGCGTCGTAAAGGCCCAACGCCTCGACAGGCTGCCCTGCCCGCAGCGCGCGAACGGCGCGATCTTCCAGTTCGCGGTCGTCTCGCGTGGGCATCGCGCCCACAAGTCTAGCCCGTTCGGCAGGCGCCTATCAGCTAACGGCGCGGGCGGGCTGGTTCGCGAAGCCGTCCGACATCGGACCTTCTTGCAAGCGCCGCTTGAGCAGCGCGATTTCGGGCGTTTGATCCAGGGCGTCGAACAGCCGTTCGGCCGTGCCCCAGTCCGACCACCCCGCCCCGTGTACCGACACCACCGACAGGCCGCGCGCCTTGGCCAGCACATCGCGGCTGAAATCGGACGCGGGCAGGTCGCGGTAGATCTCGCGCAAAACGCCGTCCTCGCGACTGGTGTCGACCGCCGACATATAGCGTTCGAACGCCCGCACCTGCGGGGGCAAGTGACGCGACAGCAACGCCCACAAGCGCGACGCCGTTGCCACCATGATGAAGGTGTTCCACATCGCGCGCCGCCGGAACAGCGAGCGTGCCTCGCACAGGGCAGGCTTCTCGACGAAGCTGTGAATCGAAAACGCGCCCATATCCTCGGGCATCGCTGCGCCGGGAATGATCCATCCAAGATCTGTCGCCGGCCCGTCGGCGTCGACGGCCATCAGACACAAGCCCGAACGGCAGGCCGCCGAGGCCCATACGGCGGACGGAAAGCGCGACAGGATCCGCTCGGGACAGCGAAAATCGTGGTCCGGTGGCGTGATGAAGACCGTGGCTTCGGGCGCGCGCGCCATGATGCGCGCAAGGGGCAACAACAGGCCGGCGCCCGTGCCGAGGTTGCCCGGCTGCGCCACAACGTCGGCATCGCCAAAGACGGCGGCCTGCGCTTCCGCCAGTGCGACGTGCGGGCGGTCGACCACCACCACCGTGCGTTCCATTCGAACCAGCGGGGACAGACGTCCGAGCGTGTCCTGAAACAGCGAGCTTGGCCCGCGCACGACAAACTCCTTCGGACGCTCGTCGTGGATCCGGGCCGCGCTCGGACGCCGACGTTCATTGTCGTCGCCGGCCAGAACGATGCTCCAGGACTCTCCGCTGCCTCGGTGTTTCATGGGGTCCTTTGTAGGGAACGGGCTGCCGAATGCCTCCTCCCAATCGGCTGGCGGACGTTTTCCTTTAGCGAAGTCGACGGCCGGGGCGTACAACGGGGAACGTGCTGCACAGCCGGACCAAAATCGTCGCAACCATGGGCCCCGCGCTCGATCCGCCGGGCGTCCTCGAGCGCATGCTGGCCGAGGGTGTCGACGTCTTGCGGGTCAACCTGTCGCACGGTACGCCGGGGGATCAGGCGCATCGCGTTGCCCGGGCGCGGGCCATCCGGCCGGACATTGCGATCCTGGCCGATCTCGGCGGTCCCAAGCTACGCCTTGGTGATCTGGCCGCGGCGGTGACCGTCCGCCCGGACGAAAAGGTCATCTTTGGCCCGCGCTACCTACCGGTCGCCGATCCCAATTTTCCCCACCGCGTGGTGACGGGCGATCCCGTGTACCTGATCGACGGCGCCGTTCGCATGGAGGTCCTCAGCACCGATGGCGTGAACGTAGAATGTCGCGTGATCGTCGGCGGCACCTTGCTGTCGCGCAAGGGCATCAACCTGCCCAACGACCATTCGGACCTGCCCTGCCTGACGGATAAAGATCGCCGCGACATCTCGGAACTGGACGCCATCCACCCAGACTTCGTCGCACTGTCCTACGTGCGCCACGAGGACGACATCGAGGAATTGCGCCGCGTCTGTCCCCTGCCCGTCGTCGCCAAGATCGAAAAGCAACAGGCCATCGAACGCATGGACGCGATTGTGGCCGCCGCGGACATCATCATGGTGGCGCGGGGCGATCTGGGCGTCGAGATCCCCATCGAAAAGGTTCCGGCCGCGCAGAAGTTGCTGATTCGCGCCGCCAACGCCGCCGGGCGCCCCGTCATCACGGCGACGCAGATGCTGGTGTCGATGGTGACGAATTCGCTGCCGACGCGCGCCGAAGTCACCGACGTTGCCAACGCCGTCCTCGACGGAACCGATGCGGTGATGCTGTCCGAAGAAACCGCCATGGGGCGCGATCCGGCGGGTGTCGTTTCCATGATGGGTCGCATCCTGCGCGAGACGGAACCTCTGTTGCCGGCGCAACGCGGACCGACCACCTCGGTGAAGGCCAACGCGCTGGCCGAAGCCGCCGCACACCTGGCCGAAAATGTCGGCGCAGCGGCCTTGCTGGCACCCACGAAAACCGGGATCACCCCGCAACGGCTGGCGGCGTTCCGGCCGCACCTGCCCATCCTGGCGTTCAGCAAGCGTGCCGAAACCATTCGCCGGCTGGCCCTGGTGTGGGGCGTACGAACTGTCGCCTTGCCCGACGACACCGACGAGGACGATCTCGCCACAGCGGCGATGGCCTCGGCCCGCGCGTTCCTGCCGGCCGGCGCGACCGTGGTGTTGCTGTCGTTGGGCCCGCCGGGGGCGCCCCAGTCCGCGTCGTTCATTCGCGCGACGACGCTTTAGCCACATCATCGACGATCTCGAGCGCCCGCTGGCGGCGATGTTCCGGCAGCGCCAGCGATTCGGCAGACACGATCTGGTGCCGTCGCAGCAAACCCAGGTAGTCAAGCGCCAGGGGCCGCGAGGGCTGCACGAAGACGCCGCACAGGGCCGCACGTCGGGCGACAGCGGCCACCGTCGCCACGGGAACGTGACATTCACCGTGCGTGATGAAGGTGATCGCCAGTTCGCGGCGGCGGCGGGATGAGTCAGCGGCCAACGCGTGGCCCAGATCCTCGAACACGCGGGCGTAGTTGCGTCCCCGCTCCGATCGAAAGGTGAGAAAATAGGGCAAGTCCTTGCCACCCAGGGCACCAGCCTCGATCCGTCGGTGCAGGCGGCTGTCGAAGAAACTTAGCCAGACATCGCCGCCGCCCAGAGCCAGCTTCTTGGCCAGCGCCAGGGCCAGGCTGCGCCCAAAGATCTCGCGCACGCCGCGCATCGAAGCGCTGGCATCGATCAGGATGCCGTGCGTGCGCCGCGATCCCTCGGGGGAACGCTCGTGGGCGTAATGAAGCAAGTCGTCGGACAGCGCTTTGAGGGCAAAGGTCTCGCTGTCGTGGGCCAGCTCCGAGGGCAGCAGGTCGTCGATGGTCCCGCGCCGTTCTATCGACGAATATCCATCGACGGAAAAGCGCTGCGCCGCCGGTTGACGCTTGGTCTCCAGCAGGGAAGGCAGAAGCCGCAGTGAGAAATCGGCGATGGCCGCGATTCCCGGCGTTGCGACCAACTGATAGAGATCCACAAGATCCGGGGCCGCCAGGTCCGCGCGAAAAAGCCCCGCCAGACGCAGGGGTCCAAGCTGCAGCTGTTCGAGCCGCGCCAACAATATCTCCTGCCGGGCTACCAGGTAGCGCAGGAACGGCACAACCCCATCCGCCGGTACGGCGGCGTCACGACAAACGTCACCAAGCAAGCGAGCGAGAAGCACCGTGACAACTTCGTCGCGCAGAAAACTGTCGTCCAAACCGTCGAGGGCCTGTGAGGACGCCACGACGGCCAGCAGAGCTTCGTAGCTTATCAATAAGGCATCGTCGTCCTGCGTCGACGTCACCTGCGGCCGGACCGCGTCGTTGCGACAGGACAACAACACGCCCAGATCGTGAACGACCGCCAACGGAACCGTCAGGCCCAGACGCGCGAGCCCCTGCCACCAGGCCACGGCCTGCAGGGCCGTACCCGGCCTTCCGCTGCGCACGCGCGCCAGCGCCGTCAGCGTGGCCAGGTGGCGGCCAAGGTCTGCCTCGCCGGTATCGTGGGCCGACGCCATCGCCCCTGAAGTATGCGTCAACGACGCGCGCGGCGCCTGGTCGATTCGAGAGTGTTCGCCAGCAACATGGCTATCGTCATCGGCCCCACGCCGCCTGGCACGGGCGTGATGGCGCCAGCGCGCGCCGCGGCCGCGGAAAATTCGACATCGCCGACCAGCTTGCCAGCCGGCGAACGGTTCATGCCGACGTCAATGACCGTCGCCCCATCGTTGATCCACGCGCCCCGCACGAACTCGGCCCGCCCGATGGCCGCCACCACGACGTCCGCGCTGCGAATAATTGCCGGCAGATCCCGCGTCTTCGAGTGGCACAAGGTCACCGTGGCGTCCGCCGCCGTCAGCAACACGGCGACCGGCTTGCCGACGATATTCGACCGCCCGATGACCACGGCGTGGGCGCCGGCAAGCTGCGTGCCCGCCTCGGCGATAAGCTTCATGATGCCAAACGGCGTGCACGGGACGAAGCGCGGCTCGCCCATCAGAAGGCGCCCGAGGTTGTCGGGGTGAAAGCCGTCGACGTCCTTGGCCGGGTCAATCGCCAGCAAGATCCGCCGGCTGTCGATTCCCGGCGGCAACGGCAACTGCACAAGTATCCCGTCGACGGCGGCGTCGGCGTTCAGCCGGGCGACGAGATCCAGCAAGTCGGCCTCGGTCGTTGCAGCATCAAGGTGGTAATCAAAGGCGCGAAAGCCCACTTCGGCGCAGGCCCTCGTTTTGCTACGCACATACACCTGCGACGCCGGGTCCTGCCCCACCAGCACGACCGCCAACCCCGGCTGCACCCCACCTGCGACCAGGGCCGCAGCCTCGGTCGCCAGGCCGGTGCGAATCCGCTGCGCCAGTCCCTTGCCGTCGAGAATCGTGGCTGCCATGGTGCCCTGCCCTAGCACGCCGGCGCGCGTATTCGCAACTGCCGCGGTCTAAGGCGCTGAGCGCGGATAACGGTGTTCGAGAAAAGCCCACCGGTCGCGAATCCACTGCCTGATATAGGCGACCTCGCTGTCAAAGGTCGTAAAATCCGGGCGCCCCTGCCAGCGCGGGAAGGCCAGGTAGGCCGCCCGCCAGCGTTGTTCGTCCCGGTGGGCCGCCGGGGCAATCTCGCTGACCAGGGCGTCGAAAATGCGCAGCATTTCGGGCAGCGCAATTTCCCGGCGCAAGACCGCCGCATACTGTGCGCGTGTCGCCGCCCCCAGAACCGGATCGGCCAGCAAGCGGCGAAAGATATTGTTGGCGCCAGCCATGGCTTCGGGATCGCTGACCGGCAGGGCCCGGGCGGTCGTCCAGTCCTGCCCCCACGATTCATTGAAATCCCAGGGCACCACCCGCCAGCGATCCGCCACGGGATCGTGAAAGTGAAAGGCATTCTTGGCCTGACTATCAGTCGCCTCCATCGCCGTCACCGCGATGAACCACGCCCGGTAGTCGCCCAGTTCGACGCGCCTGCCGATGTCGGCGCGAAACTGCCCGTCGTCGCTGTTGGCGACAAAATCGGAAAGGTCCTTGAGGTCGGCATCAGGCGCGCCGAACCACCAGCGGGCGCAACCCTCTTTCTTTTCAAACGACGCCGCACTGAACGTCTTGGCGAAAAAGCTGGCCCCGTGATCCACTGCCATATAGAGATTCCCCTTTTTCGGAAAGCCCTGCGATGCCAGCAGATCGCCGTCGATGTGGTCGCTGACCACGTACAGGCCCTGGTATTCCCCGTTCAGGTACACGATGGCGCTATAGGCCTGAACTCGTATCCTGCCGGCGCCCAGGCGGTTCCATAACTCGAAAGCCAGGCGGTGCCGCAGGTAGGAATTGTCATCGAAGGTCGTCGTCAGGGCGACCTTCCGCTTGCCGACAAAGCCGCCGGCCACGCGCAAATCACCGAAGCGGTCCCGATCGGCAAACTTCAATGTGAAGCTTTTCTTCGGGTATTCGAAGGACGAATGGCCGCGCAGTTTGATCTCGCCCTGCCAGACGCGCCCCCGGTACGTGATGCTGGCCGGAACGTATTCCTTGTCGGCCAGCGGGCGACCCGTGACCAGGGCGAAAACGGGCAAATTCGTTTCCTCGGCCGGGGGGGCGCCCCATGCCGCCGGCACAGCGGAACCCAGCCAGCCGCACAGCAGGAACAGACAGATTGTCTTCATCGCCCTTCTTGGACGCGGTAGCGGAAGATTTATGCACAGCCGCCCGCGACGGCTCGAAGCGTCCGGATTCTGCCCGGCGACGTCCGGCGCCCAAAAAGAGCGGCCGGAATTCTGCTGCAAGCGCCCGCAAGCCCGTGAA
>JANXXE010000138.1 GCA_025350815.1 Myxococcales bacterium
CGTCCGCGTCCTCGCGGAAGCAGGGGTGCGGGGTCAAGGGGCGCCGCCCCTTGCGGGGTGCAGGGGCAGCGTCCCCTGCGCCAGGGGCCACAGGCCCCGGTGGGGTCCGGGGCGAGGCCCCGAATTTCCCGACACGCACTAGTCTAGTAGGACCTCAGGTGGACAGACCAGGCAGGGGGATTCCGCGGTTTGCTAAAAATTGGGACAGTTTGTTGTCCAGCGAGAGGACGGCTTCTATGCCGGTTGTGACGGCCGCATTTCGGTTCCATGTCGATGCGTCGGTTGAAGCGTGGTCGGGAACGTGATCAGGATCTGGTAGGGATCGAATGCCGCGGATGCGTTCGGCCAATTTGGCGACCGTCCGGGGGCGGATAAGACTGTGAAAACAAACCTGCCCCCCTTCTGAAAAACAACCCCGGATAGTCAGGGCCGACCCACCCGGGCGGAAGCAATGGGTCACGATGTCCTGCAAGAACAGTGCACCATCAGGACCGTGTTCAACGACGTCCAAAAGAAACAGAAGGTCGAAGGATTTCTTAGGTCGTTACCGCGCGAACGATAGGTTGCCTATTGCATCCGATTGATAAACATCCAGATGTGCGTCTTCATAATTTGGATCGAGGCAGACGACATCGCTTCCCTTGGTCAAGCGGGGCAAACGCTGCCGGGCCACAAATCCGTCGCCTGCCCCGACATCCATAACGGAGACGTCGGTGCCTTCCCCAAGTACTAAGATGGCCTGATCGACGAAAAATCGGGAACGTGCAACTTCCCATGGGTGTCGACAAGGGAGGGTTTCTCTTAGCTCACGTAGGTCCACGACCTGTAGTCTATCACGATATTATTGTCGTCGGGCAAAGCACCTCCCGGCGCCTCTGGCGCAGGTCATTGAAACTCCCGGAAAAATCCATCAATGCGGCGGCAAAATGACCAGGGTGGATCTTTGACCCGAGGCCATCGCGCCAGATTCGCAGTGGTTCCTCAATCAACCGAGACGCTGGGATTGCAGGCACAGTGAACGAGCCCACAAGCAGCCGACCAAAAAATTTCGACGTCGTCACATAGCGAGCAGGTCTGTGACCTCCTGCCCCGCTCTACCCGAAAGCGCCCCGGCCGGGGTTCAGCGCGGCCACGCGCTGGCGCTCACTTTCCCGCAGGGACCGGCCGGTCCTTCGGTTCCGGGCAGCCCCAAATAGGGGGCTTTGAATCAGTCGTGCTCGGTCAGCTCGTCATCCATTCCGACCCCGGTCCCTCGATGCGATCGAAGACGCTGGCGCAGACGATGGCCACCCTCGGCGTCGTCAAGAGCCACTCGCGGCCACACGTCTCCGACGACAACCCGTTCTCCGGGGAACAGTTCAAGACCCTGAAGTACCATCTCGATCTGCCGGACTACTTCGATTCTTTGCGCCACGCGGAGATGCGCGGCCAGGATTTCTTCCCCTGGTACAACGAAGGGCACCATCACGTCGGGCTCGCTCTCATGACCCCGCACGACATCCACTACGCCCTCGCACAAGAGAAGCGGAATCGTCGGGCCGCCGCCCTCGCTGCCAAGTAAGCGGCGTATCCCGAACGCTTCCCGCGCGGCCTTCCCACCCCGCCCCCATTGCCGGTTGCCGCCTGGATCAACAAGCCGGTCTCGGGGACGGTGCCAGCGGAGCCGGCCGATCAGCGCGCCCGCAACGGCGGACAGGCCGGCGGAGCCGTCGACCAGGGGTTGGATGTCAACGCCGTCGACAAAGCCCGCCTGATCACCCCTATGCTTGCTCAGTAAATTCAAACAATGACTGTCTCATTCTTCTTGACAACTTCCGGTGGGATCGCCAACCTCCGGCGGCGACATGTGGTTTTTCAGGTCTTCATGTCGCCCTACATGCTACCCATTGGCACCCTCTAGAGGGCGTTTTGACCCCGGGAAGTCCACGAGAAGGAATCACATGGCTATTCGCATCGCCCATCCCACCATTCTCCCCATTTTGGCTCTTCTCGTCGCAAGTTGCCCTCTCTGCCAACGTGAGTGAGACAGCCGCCCCCCTGGAGTTTAACGAGCAGGGCGAGCAAGGATCCGACCACCATGAGCGCATCAGAGGTAGCCTTTCTCGGGCAGGAGACCGAAGTGTCCGAGAAGGCCAAGAGACGTACGTTTACCGCCGAGTACAAGCGGAGGATCGTGAAGGAGGCCGACGCGTGCAAGGCGTCTGGCGAAGTCGGGGAGTTGCTCCGGCGTGAGGGGCTGTATTCTTCCCACCTGACGACCTGGCGGGCCGCTCGGGACCGCGGCGAGCTGGGCCCAGGCGCGGCGACGAAGAAGCGAGGGCCGCACGCGACGGCGCCCGACCCGCGCGACAAGCGCATGGCGGAAATGGAGCGGCAGATCTCCCGGCTGACGACGCGGGCCGAGCGCGCCGAGGCCATTGCAGAAATCCAAAAAAAAGTGGCCGCATTGCTGGGACGTCCGTTCCCGAGCGAGGAATCGTGATGGAAACCGTCGCTCTTCACGGCCCACGGCTCGGTGTCGGGCGCATGTGCGCGGCGCTGGTCTTGCCGAGGGCCACGTATTACCGGCGCCTGGAAGCCCAATCGCCGCCGCCGCGTCCCACGCCGGCGCGAGCGCTGCCGCTGGCCGAGCGCCAGAACGTCCTCGCTGTCCTGCATGAGCCGCGCTTCGTGGATCTGGCTCCGGCCGAGGTGCATGCGAGGTTGCTCGACGAGGGACGCTATCTCTGCTCGGAGCGGACGATGTATCGCGTGCTCGACGAGAACGCGGAGGTCCGGGAGCGACGCGATCAGCTTCGGCACCCCGAGTACAAGAAGCCCGAGTTGCTCGCGACGGCACCCAATCAGGTGTGGAGCTGGGACATAACGAAGCTCCTGGGACCGGCCAAGTGGACCCATTTCCACCTGTACGTCATTCTCGACATCTTCAGCCGCTACGTCGTGGGCTGGATGGTCGCTCCCCAGGAGAGCGCTGCGCTGGCCGAGAAGTTGATCGCCGAGACCTGCGCACGACAGGGAATCCAGCGTGACCAACTCACCCTTCACGCGGACCGCGGCTCGTCGATGAAGTCGAAGCCCGTAGCCTTCCTGCTGGCCGACCTCGGGGTTACGAAGACGCATTCGCGGCCACACGTCTCCGACGACAACCCGTTCTCCGAGGCGCAGTTCAAGACGTTGAAGTATCGGCCTGATTTCCCGGAGCGCTTCGGTTCGCTGGAGGACGCGCGCACGTACTGCCGCGCCTTCTTCGAGTGGTACAACCGCGAGCACTGCCACAGCGGCATCGGCATGCTCAGGCCGTACGACCTTCATCACGGCCTCGCCCCGAGACGGCGAGAACAACGCGCCGCTGTTCTGCGCGAAGCGTGGGCCAAGCACCCCGAGCGCTTCCCTCACGGGTGCCCGGTTCCATCGGCGCTGCCCATCGCCGTGTGGATCAACAAGCCGTCCTCGGCGGCGGCGCCCGCGAAGCTGGCCGATCAGCGCGCCCTCGACGGCGCGCAGGCCGGCGGAGCCGTCGTCGCCGCGATGATCGTCAACGCCGTCGGCGAGGACGGCATCACGACACAAGGAGGTGCTCTCTAAATTATGAAACCGACTGTCTCATTCTCGTTGACAGGTTCCG
>JANXXE010000144.1 GCA_025350815.1 Myxococcales bacterium
CGGGTCGTAAACGCGCCCGTTCATGTTCACCAGCCCCACACCGGGAATCGCCTCGTGCCCCGTGAACTCGCGATGGCCCGCCTGCAACCCCAACGACCCCGCCGCCGCCGGGTTGCCGTTCGGCTGCCGCCGGGCGCCCCAAGAATCGTATGCCAGATGCCCGTCGGTGCTCACGTGGCCAGTCTCGTCGCTGACCGCCGTCACAGAGCCCAGGTGGTCGAAGTGCTGATACTTCGTCGCCACTGAACTTGTGGCCCCCCCAGCCTCGGTCGTCACCCGCACGGCGAAGGCGTTGGCCCCACCCGCGTACATGAATTGCACGTGCTCGACCGTGCTTCCGCGCGTCGTCCGCTCGTACACACTTCGCCCTGTTGCCCCAAGACCCACGTACACCGTACGCGCCACCGTCCCACCGTCGCTGGCCGACTGAACCACCCGCTGCCCGTCCGCCCCGTACATGAATTCCACCGACGGCCCGCTGCCGTTCCCCATCTTCACGGACTTGTTCGACCCGTTGTACTGCACGCTGCGGCCAGCATTGCTGCTGATCATGTTCCCGTTGCCGTCGTATTGAAACCGCACGTCTGCACCGACCACGCACACAGCGTGCGGACCGGCGGCGCAACCCGTGTAGCTGTACGGCTGCCCGCCCTTGCTTGTCAGGTTTCCAAGAGCGTCATAGGCGTAGCTCTCTGTCCGATTGCCCCCGCCCGCGTCGGCCGTCAGTACGGACGTCTTAAGCCGGTTGAGCCCGTCATAGTCGAACGTCTCGGTCGTCCCCGCCACATCGGGCTGATTCGAACGCACGCGGCCCCTCAGATTTCCCGCCTCGTCGAACTTGTAGGCCCAGTCCTGGATGATCCGGTCCCCGCCCACCCGGGCCGTGCTCGTCTCCGCCATCAGCCACCCCGTCGCCTCGTTCCTGGTCGACACGGTCTCCACCCCGTTCCGCGTGTACGCCGACGTGACCTGGCCCAGGGCGTTCATCGATTTCGCCGCCCAGTATAGGTTTCCGTCGGAAACATCGGTTACATAATGCAGGAAACCGGTGCTGGTGTAGTGGTTTTGCAGTTCCAGGCGTTGCCCCTGGACCGCCGGGTACGTGATCTACGGAACTCCTTTGGCTTGACCAGGGGATCCGATAGGGGTTCCACGTCTGGAGGTACGTCTGCCGTCGGTTGTGCGTCCTCGCGGACCCTCGTCACCGTCCTGGTGGCCGGTCCGGAGGCACCCAAAGCGGCCAGAAGCCGCTGACCGTCGTCTCGTTGTCCGCATTTCGGTCGCCAAGAACCCCGTCGACCTGCGGTCGCCAGCGGCGTCTTACGAATCACCTGGCACCTCCCTATCGGATGCTTTGGTCGACCCGTTTGATCCACTCAGCCAGACCGTCGGCGGTCTTCACAAACATTACCGTCCAATTATTGATGATTTTCCCATCGTCCAACATGCTGACCGTGGCCTGCAGACGGCCATTGTCAACAGTGCCGGTCGCGAAACCCTTGATCGATATCGCGAACTTTTGTTCCGAATCAGCATCTACGCCTCGTATCGACACCGCCCCTCTACTCATCGACGTCTCCGTCAATCGGAAGCGAAAGATCATGGGCAGAGGAACGCCAACTGCCATCACCAACTCTGTGGGCTTACCCTTGGAGACACGAAAGGTAAGCCAGCGAGGTTCACTCGGCAGAAGGGCGCTCCATTCGCCCGACCAGGCTTCCTCTGGAAGAGGAAGCGGCTTCGGCGCTCTAGCTTGGGCTTCAGACGCGCTCATGCACGCTGCAGCTATCGCGAAGGCGATAACAGCAACGCAAACCCTGGAGCGCAAGTGCGTCGCCTGCTGATACACACTTTCACTTCCACGGGCCTGGAGGCCGAATAGTGGTGATCGTATTGCTGCTTGGATCATAACGAATTACTCCTCCAGACGCTGAAACCATGTACAGAAGCTGGCCAATGGGGGTTTCGTGGATATCGAAGACAGAAAAGTACTCCGATTGCGGCCCCGCAGGATGCCCGTGTATGAGACCGGCGAATTGGTCTCCCGGTCTTGTACGCACTGTCACATCGACCTTGAGCGGATCGTTGGACGTTTGGAGGACTTTTCCGTCGGGCGACACCCCCGTCCGTACTTTCTGGCCGTCCGTAACAAATCCAACCGCATACTCGTTTCCGGTCTCCGTTGTGGCACGCTGAACACTCGGCGCATGTTTTAGCGCAAGCCGGTCCGTTGGAGTCGAGGCACCAGGTTTCCCACAATTCGGGGCACCTGCTGTTCCACAAATCACCGGATTGGTGTCTTTCGGCGCACCAGCGCTCCCCCCCTGGCCCCCGGGCGGCGCGCTTGCCTGGGTCACCACAACGTCTCGTGCGACGACACCAACCCCCGCCCACAGCGCCCCCATCGCCGCCCCGCGAAGCACGTTCTCCCCCAGGTCGCCCCCGAACACCGCCGTCGTCATCACCGCGGACAGCCCGCCT
>JANXXE010000174.1 GCA_025350815.1 Myxococcales bacterium
TCGCCCGCAAGCCGGCGTACGGGTACAAGGTCACGGCGATCGCGATGTCGGCGGTGTGCGTTCTGTCGGCGGTGGTCTACGGCCACCACATGTTCACGACGGGAATGAGCCCGCTTCTCGGCCAGGGCTTCATGGTGCTCACCATGATCATCTCGGTGCCGGCGGAGATCTTCTTCCTCAACTGGCTGCACACCATCTGGAAGGGCTCGATCCGACTGGCGACGCCGATGCTATTCACGCTGGGCGTGGTGTTCGTCTTCGCCATCGGGGGCCTGACGGGCATCTACCTGGCCACCATCTCGACAGATCTATATCTGCACGACACCATGTTCGTCGTCGGACATTTCCATTTCACGATGGCCGCCGCGTCGTTCCTGGCCAGCTTCGCCGCCATCTATTATTGGTTTCCAAAATTGTTCGGCCGGCGCCTGAACGAGGGACTGGGCAAGGCGCATTTTTGGCTGTCCCTGGTAACCATCACATTGGTCTTCTTGGGCCAGATGGCGGTCGGCTATGCCGGACAGCCGCGGCGCCTGTGGGATCCGCACCAGTATTCGTTCTTGCAGCATCTGGCGCCGCTGAACCGCTGGACCAGTTACTTCGCTTTCGTCCTGGGCGCGGCGCAAATTCTGTTCGTCGTGAACTTCTTTTCCAACGTCTTCCGAAAGCCCAACGCGGAAGCCAATCCCTGGGGCGTCGGGACGCTGGAATGGACCGTGGCCTCGCCGCCGCCACCGCACAATTTCGACGTCATCCCGACGGTGGTGCGCGGCCCACATGAATTCAACAACCCCGATGTGTTGAAGGCACTGGGTCGGGACTGGATCGGCCAGACGGAAGCACTGCCCGGGCCCGGGGCGCACGAACCATGACATCGGCCACGACCACCGCGGATCTCGCCAGTCAGCGCCGCAACGACGGCACGGCCTTCCTGGGCATGGTCATCTTCATGGCGTCCTGGGCGATGCTGTTCGCCAGTTTGTTCTTCGCCTACGGCGTCGTGCGCGCGGGGGCCCACGTCTGGCCGCCCACCGACCTGCCGCGCATTCCGCGCCTTGTCCCGTCGGTCGCGACAGCCGTCCTCGCGCTGTCCAGCTGGGCCTTGCAGGGGGCGTATCAGGGCGCGCGCGCTGCGGCCCGGACGCGGACGGTCGCCGGGCGCATCGCCATCAGCGCGGGGCTGGGCGCGCTATTTCTGGTCTTACAAATCACTGTGTGGCGACAGCTATATCTGGCGGGACTGCGCCCGGCGTCCGGGACGTACGCGTCGGCGTTCTATGGATTGACGGTCTTCCATGCCTTGCATGTGGTCGTCGGCCTGGTCGCCCTGACCTACCTCAGCGTGCGCGCACACGCCTTCGGTCCGGCCCGCCATACGGCCCTGCGCCTGTGGACGCTGTACTGGCACATGGTCGGGATCATCTGGGCGACCACCTTCATGCTGGTGTACCTGCTGTGAACACGCGCCGCCTGGCTGCCCTGCTGATCGTTGGCGCAATCGGCTGCGCGCGGCGGCCGCAATTCACGGAAGCGCTGATGCTGGGGGGCCAGACCGTCCCGCCCGAAACGCTGAACGAAGGGCACGATGCGTACATGCATTATTGCCATGCCTGTCATGGCGAAAAGGGCGACGGGCGCGGGCCCTCGTCACCCGGCATGCGACCGCCCCCCCGCGATTTTCGCACCGGCATGTTCAAGTTCGGCGGCGTGGCCGCGGGCGAAATGCCCCACGATGTGGATCTACTGGCGCTGATCAAGAACGGTCTCGATGGCACGCCGATGCTGCCGTGGGACCTCAGCGATCGCGAACGCCACGCCGTCCTTCAGTACATCAAGACATTTTCCGACCGCTGGAAGACCGAGACACCCGGTGAGCGCCTGCTGCCACCGTTGCCCGATCCGTGGGTTGGTAAGGAAGCCGAGGCAGTCGAGCGCGGCCGCCGCCTGTACCATCTTAGCGGCGTCGAGAAGGACGCGGCGGGAAACCCGACGACCTTCTTCCTGTCGTGCAACGAATGCCACCCGAGCTACCTGACTCGCGACGACCTGAGCGCCCTGTCGCAGAAGGTCCTCGGCGTCCCGCCGAAGTTCCGCGACGATCTGTTCCGCCCTGTACTGAAGGACGGCGACTACCTGGCCGGTGACTACAAGGTGCACGTCCTGCCCGTCGATTTTCTGTTTCACCCGGTGAAGAACGGCACCAGCCTGCAGGCGCTGTACCGCACCATCGCCGCCGGCATCGCGGGCGCGTCTATGCCGACCTGGTCCAGCATCAAGGCCGACGATCTGTGGGCCCTGGTCCACTACGTGAAGACGCTGACCGACCTGCGCGGGACGCCGCAGGCGACGGTCCTGCAGGCGGCCCTCGGTCTACCGGGGCACTGAGCGCCAGTCGTGCGCCGCCGCGGATGGCATACCCGTGACGTGATAAACTTACAATACACATGAAACGTACAAATGTTGTGTTACGTGACGGCCTCTTGGAGGAAGCCACGCGCCTGGTCGGCGAGCGAACCTATTCGCGCACCATCGAGCGGGCCTTGGAGGATCTGGTGCGGCGGGCTAAGGCGCGACAGATCCTGGGCCTTGCCGGGTCGGGCGCCTGGCAAGGCGATCTGGGGCAGATGCGCTCGGACCAGGCCCCACTCAAGAGTGGCAGGAAGACCAAGCGTGCTGCTCGTTGACACGTCGGTATGGATCGAGTCGTTCCGACGCAAGCCGAGGATCGTCCTTGAAGACGTGGCGGCCTTCGACGAAATCGTTACCTGTCTGCCGGTGATCCAGGAGGTCCTGCAGGGGTTCCGCGACGACATCGCGTTTCGGCAGGCCCGAGACGCGATGCTGGCTCTTCCTTGCGTCGAGTCACCGATGACCCTGAACCTGGTGGAGGAGGCCGCTGCGCTGTTCAGGCTGGCACGCCGGGCGGGCCTGACCATCCGCTCGTCGGTCGATTGTTTGATTGCCGCCGGGGCCATCCGCCACGGCCTGACCGTTCTGCATGTCGACCGCGATTTCAGCGCCCTCGCCGATATCTCGCCGCTGAAGCAGAGAATTTTGTGACCAAAAAGGGGTAATCTGCCCGGCCCGCCATGTCTCGCCCCACCAACAACCTTCACGTCGCCAGCGCCCGGGCCCTCGTCGCGCCGAACGATCTGATCGCAGCGTTGCCCCTGACTGATCGTGCCGCCGAGACCGTCGCCGGCGCGCGCGAGGATGTCTGCCGCGTGATTCACGGGCAGGATGCCCGCCTGCTGGTTGTCGTCGGTCCGTGCAGCATTCACGACGTAGACGCCGCCCGGGAATACGCGCGCTACCTGCTGGAAGAACGGCGCAAGCACGCGCAAGATCTGTGCATCCTGATGCGCGTGTATTTCGAGAAGCCGCGCACCTCGCTGGGCTGGAAGGGTCTGATCAATGATCCCCATCTCGACGGCAGTCACGATATGGAGACCGGCCTGCGGCGCGGCCGCGGGCTGCTGCTGGATCTGGCCAACGCTGAAATGCCGACGGCATCCGAGATTCTGGACCCGATTAGCCCACAGTACCTGGCCGACCTGATGAGTTGGGCTGCCATCGGCGCGCGCACCATCGAAAGCCAGACGCACCGGGAAATGGCGTCGGGCATGTCGATGCCCCTTGGCCTCAAGAACGGCACCGACGGCACCCTGCAAAGCGCCGTCAACGGCATGAAGTCCGCCGAGCACCCGCACCACTTCCTGGGCATCGATGTCCAGGGCCGCGTGGCAATGATCGCCACCACCGGCAACCGCGACACGCATCTGGTCCTGCGCGGGGGCGTCGGCGGGCCCAACTATCACGAGCCACAGGTCCACGCCGCCAGCGCCACCCTGACCAAACTGGGCCTGTGTCCGCGCGTGATGATCGATTGCAGCCACGACAACAGCAACAAAGACTTCGCCCGCCAGCCGGAAGTCGCCGCTGATCTGGGCGCGCAAGTGCGACGTGGCTCGCAGATACTGGGCGCGATGATCGAATCCAACCTGGTGGCCGGCAAGCAGGCCTTCCCGCCGGCTGCAGGATCGCCCCTGCGCTACGGACAAAGCATCACCGACGGCTGCGTGGATCTGCCCACGACCTCGCGCATGCTGGACGACCTGGCCGAGGCCGTGCGGGCCCGACGCGCAAGCGCCTGAGGCAGTGTTTTGAGGCTTACTGGTTCTCGACCGCGCCGGCGTCGATCCAGGCCTTGATGTCGGCAAGTTCAGCGTCGGTCAGTTGCCCCTGCCCGGTCAGCGGGTTGAAGGGCATGCGCGCGCCGCGAATGGACTTGTCGCCGCTGATCTTCAGCCACAGGTAGCTTTCCGCCGGCGCGCGGGCTTTGATCAACGCCAGTTCCGATCGCTGCGACGACATGGCCAACACGCGCGCGTAGACGCCGCCGCCCTTGAGGTCGAGACCCGCCTGCGGCTCGGTGCCGCCGTGGCAGCCGCCGCAATTGAATTCCAGGATGTTCTTGATGCGCCCGACCCAGGTGACGCCCGAGCCGAGCAAATTGAGACTTTCCGGCGCCGCAGCGTACGAGCAGCCAGCATAGTCGATGGGCGATGCGAGATTCACCGACGCGCGGTCCGGCGGCAACGTTTCGACGAAACAAAATAGCGCCAGCATCTCGGGCACCGACAGTGGCTGATTCGCCAGCGGCATGCGCGAGCCCGGAATTTCGCCACCGAACATCCTGCCGCGCAGACGCCCGATGAGGTAACTTTCCTCGGGGTGTCCCGGACGCAGCAGCGGAACGGGGGGATTCGCGCGCGCGCCCAGCACGCCGTTACGGTTCTGATCGCCCTGCACGATTCCGACCGCCAGCAAATCCTGGACGCGCGTGGTGCGACCCGCGTCGACCTGGGCGAAAACGTGCTTGCCCCCGTCGAGTACCCACCACCGCGCATCGAAGCTGGCGAAGGGAAGCTGTTCGACCAGACCGCTGCGGTTCACGAAGCTGCGAATGAAACGGCCGGTCGCGTTCACGTCGGACTTGGCCGCTGACAACGGGTCGGCCAGGTAAATGTGCAGGCCCGGCGTCGTGGCCCCAGGCGACGTATTGGCCGCGGGCTTGAATTCGCCCGGCAGGTAGACCAGATAACCTATCTCGCGATCGCCACCCATCCCCTCGCCCAGACGGAAGCGATCGCCCACCCGCTCGCAACGATCGTAAACGCCCTGCCAGGTGCCCGACTGCACGTTGCAGGGCGCGTCGATGGCGGCGATGAAGTTCGCGGGGGTGTGCAGGTCGGGATACTCCTTGGCGTTGTGGCAAACGCCACCCGTCGGGCTGCACGTCCGAAAGATCACCCTCGCGTGCAGGTCGAGCCCGGTGCCCAGGCGTTCCTGCGCCTCGCGCACGGACGCGTTCGCACCCGCATAGGGCGCCGCCGTCGTGGTCCCGGGAACGGTCGGACGGTTGGGTTTGAAGGGAATGGTTCCCGACAGCGACGGATCGTCCAGTTCTTGCGAGCAGCCGACCGCGCCCAGCACAACAAGACCCGCCCAAACGAAGACGCGCGCGACGCCCGACTTACGCATACAGGTCATCAAAAGGGGCATCCGCGGGGAAGAATTCGGCGTGGTCGGCGCCCAGGCCGTCCAGCAAGGTCTTTAGCACCGACCGATACCCATAGACCTGGCCCGTCGCCTTCAGATCGCTTGCGCGCGTTTCACCAAGGCGGCGACCCGGCCGCGCAATGGGACCTCCCATGAACGGCATCGACATCCATCGCGTCGCCAGATCGCCACCGTGATCGCTGCCGCGCGCAGAATTGAACCGGCTGCCGCGCGTGGTGCGCGAGAACTCGCTGCCGAACACCACCAGCGTGTGGTCCCAGTACGTTCCCCCCGTCGGGTGCTGCATCCGCTTCAGCGCCGCCGCCAGGCCGCTGATCATCCGGGCCGGCTCATCCAGCGCGCCGGGCAGATTGCCCTCCTCGCCCGAATGCATGTCGTAGCCGCCCTGGTCCAGATAGACCGCCGGCGATCCGTAGTGAAACAGACGCAGGGCCAGGCGCAGGTTCCGCCCGGCGCCGCTGTCGCCGAAAATCGTGGCCAGTTGCCGATTGGAAATGCCGTCGACCAGATCGTCGGCGCTGTTCCGGATCTTCAGCGTCTTGCTGTTGAAGATGTCGCTATACGCCTGGGTTGCCTTGCGCGTCTCGATGTACGCGTCGACGCCGGCGCGCAGGGCCGGGTGCTGCCTGTCGCGCATGCGCGTGTCCATCGCGGCGGCCATGCCGGCGGCCCAGTCCGGTACGACCTGATCGACGCGCAGGCTGAAGCTGTCAAAGCCATCGCCGCTAAGCACGGGCGGCCGATGAGCGGCGTACTTGCCCAGGCCCCGCCCCATGCCGGCGCCGCCCAGAACAAAGGCCGGCAACGTCAGTGCGCCCCCCGCTGCCGCCGGCCGGTTGCGCAGACCGTAGTTCACCATCGTCAGGAATCCGGTCGGGCCCGACACATAGCCCGTGTACCAGCGTTCCAGCGCCGTCATGTGGTTGCCGTCCGCGCTGCCGGCCAGCGGTTCGTGATCCACACAGGGCAAGACCGTTATCTGGTTGGCGATTTCGGGCACGGATTTGACGCCCAGATCGCGCAGGGCCTTGCCCGCCATGCCGTCGAGATACGTCGCCCGCCCCAGCAACGCGCCCACGCCCCATTCGGTCCCGGGCGCCCGCCCTTTCGCGGCGCCGAAGGGGTTGAATTCCTCAGCAACGTCCGCGTTGAACGCGGGCGGGAAACGAAAGCCGCCGGACAGACGGATATAGACAAGGTGCTTGATGCGATCCCGCCCGCTGGTCTGCGCGTACAAGCGATTGGGCACCCACAGATGCGGGCCCGTCCCGGCCACGGCGGCCGCCGCCAGCGCACCACCCTTCAGAAGGCGGCGACGACTCGGGCAGCTGGGTGATTCGTCAGACATTCATGTGTCCTAAATTTAGTAGAACAACAACTCGCTGCTGGACAGGATCGCGTAGCAGGCAGGCCGCGCGAAAGACTCGGCCGTGCACGGCTTCGGCGTGCACGCGGCGGCGCTCTTTTGTGCTTCGGCTTTTTCCTCGGCGCTGGCGTCACGCCCCAGAAACAACCCCACCTGGTGGTCGACGATGGCCTGGGCCACGTCCCCGTCCAGCGCCCGTCGCGCATCGACCCCCGGCGGCAGCAGGCGCGCAACCGCCACGCCCGCACCGCTAGCCAGCCCCGGGTTGCATACCTTCTTGACGAACCCTTCCTGCGTCGCGGTGGTCAGGATACTGACCGCCTTGAAGCGCCCACCCACCTGATTTTCAGGACAGCCGCCCAGGGTACGCGCCAGATCCCGGTAGTCGGACACCACGTGCCCGTCCTTGCCCGTTTGCCAGTGCGACGATTGCACCAGCGCGTATCCTCCAAGCGAGCCGTTTTCCAGCAACAGCTCCGGCTGGGCGATACGGTGATCGCAGCCGGACATGGCGAAGCCGGTCGCGTTCTTGATGGTGTCGATCCAGCCCTCGACCTCGATCTGCCGAAGGGGACCATAGGTCCAGCGGTGACTCGCCGCCGGCGCATCCGTCTGCGACGACTGCAGGTACAGCTGCGACGTGACGACCGCGTGGTGCGCGGCGCGCATGTCGCCGTTGTAGGCCAGAACATATTCCACCAGCTTCTGCCGAACGGCGGGCGCGGCGGCCGCGACGTCGTATCCCAGATACTGCGCCAGCACGTCGCTGACGGCGTGCTCCCAGAAGCCCAGTTGCTGCGTCAGGATCCGCCCCGGGGCCTGCAGGGCCGCCCATTCCTCGGGGCGCAGCAGGCCACTCCACATGACGCGGTCGCGCGCGCGCAGATCCGGCTGAAGGATCAATTCCTGGTATCCCCACAGCACGCTGGTGCATTCGCCCTTCGTCGCGGCGTCGACCGTGCCGTCGGCGGCCAGGCATTGATACGCGATGACCGCGTCGGGCACGCGCAGGCCCAGCGCCGGATGATCGTAGTAGCCGTTGTCCCACAGGACGTACAGCCGGCCGAGGTCCGCGCGCTCGCGTTCGTAGGGCGGGCGGCCCAGCAACAATTCGAACGCCGCCTCGGCGCGATCCGCGGGCGTGGCGTGCCGGCGTGTCAGTACCGGGTGCGCCGCCAGGATCGTCGCGAACTGATCGTAGGCCACCTTGCCGGCGTACAGCTTCCCGACCAGGCGATCCATATCGAAGATGCGTTCGACGTTGACCGCCTCGTTGTTGTAAAGCAACGCATCCGCCCATCGTCGTTGGCCCAGTTGCACGAAGCTGCCGCCGGCGATAAGAGCGCGCGCCACCTGCCCCCAGGTCTTCCCCTCGCAGGTCGTGCGCACCTCGGCGCGCGTCGGGAAACGACCCACCAGATCGACGAACATGCGGCGGCAGGCGGCGGCGGTGTCCACGGGCTGCGTGTCCAGCCCCACGCCCCACAGCACCGGGCACAGGGCAGCGTCGACGGGGTTATCCAGACCGAGGCCGTCGCAATAGGTCTGGCAGGCGCCATCGCAGGTGGGGATGGCCACGTCTGCCGCCGGTGCGACGGCACCCGGGCGCGGCGCCGGATGGACCATGCCCTCGCCAGCGAAACGTCCGCTCGAAACCGCGGCCCCATTTCCGACCAGACCGCCGGGCCCGCGGGCCGGATCGGCGGGATCAAACGGCGCCTCGGGCTGTCGACCGCAACCGGCCAGGGCCACCACCACGATCGCCACG
>JANXXE010000225.1 GCA_025350815.1 Myxococcales bacterium
ATACGCCTGGGCCAGAACGTCGAGGAGATTTCGATCCAGGCCGTCACGACGTTCCGTCTCGCGCAACACTTCGACACTTCTGCCAGGCTCGCCCGCGTCGAGATAGCCTCGGGCCCGCATGAGGGTGTCGCGGCGCCGAAGCGTTCTGCCCAGGCGAACCTTGTCCACGAAGATCTCGGAAAACGTCAGGCGCTGGTCCTTGGGAATGGCGTCCAGCGTGTACTGGATGCCGAAAAGGATCGTGAAGACACCGCAGGCGACCATCAGCGCAACAAGGGCAACCTGCCGCCGACGGGACTCGCCGTAAAGCACAAAGGCCAGACCGAAGGCGACCAGGGCCACGGAGGACGTCAGCATCCGCATGGCGAAGTTGTCGCCGTGCCAGGTGCGCACCGTCCCCTGGAAGGCCACGCTGACGGCCAGGGCGACCAGGATGGGGACCGTAAGCTGCGGCATCCGCCGCCAGCGCAAAACGAGACCCATTACGCCCACAAGAACGATGGGTGTCCACGTGAACCACCCGTTGTGCGACGACAAAAGGACCTGCGCCAGATGTGGGGGCGGCCAAGTGATCATCTGTTGCCCTTGCGGAATCGTGAAGTAACTGCCGAAGATCGCCTTCCACTCGGCCAGTTGAAGCGTCAACACGAGGCAAAAGGCGACAAGCGCCAGCGCGCGCGACGCCAGCCAGGGCAACGGGGCGGCGAAGGCATGACGGCCCAGCCGCGCCAATCGCATGATCTCGTAGGTCAGCGGAACCATCAGCAACAGGGCGTCCTGCCAGCGGCACAGGACATTGAGACCCGTTAGGACACCAAACACCGTCCAACGACGAAGGGACAATGAATCCCGCGCCCCCCACCAGGCGTAGCCCGCAGCGCTGAACGTCATGAAGGCGGCCACGTGGGACATCGACGAGAAGGTGTAGTAGCCCAGGGTTGTCGCTGGCCACACACACATCGCGACGATCCAGGCGACCCAGTCGGCTTCGCGTGCAGACACCCCGTGCCGGCGACCGACGGAGCGCAGCCAGTGGAACAGGATGATGAGGCCCGCCGTCACGTAGACGATATTGCCGATGTAATAGAAGGTGAAGCATGTCTGCGAATACCCGTCGGGGCGGCCTCCGGACAAGATCGTTCCCAGCGTCCCGAGAAAAATAAATCCCACCTGCAACAAGGAATACCCCAACGGGAAGGGCGACATCGGAACCCCCGTCTTTGGCACGACCGCGTTCCAGCGACTGGGCACGGGCCGCAAAGTCGCATATTCGTTCGTCAGATTGACGTCGTGATCGAACAGCAACGATCGCGCCACGGCGTAATACGCAACCGCGTCTATGCCGGTAACCTTGATGATGGGGCGATTCGGGGGACGGGCGGCGCTGATGGCAAACAGACCGACGGCGAGGATCATCTCGAGCGCGATGAACGAGCCCACCATCCGCCGGTATCGCCGACCATCCCGGTCAACCTCGCGCGCCACTTTATGCGCCTCCGGTGCCGGACAACAGGCGTCGGACGAAACGCCGCGCCGGGCGCTCGAACAAGATCAGGGTCAGCGACGACAACACCATGGCCGCCAGAATGACGATGGCAAAATGTAAAAACGACGTCGGCTTGCTGCTGCCGGCGGCGCCGGGTTCGACAAGGGGAAGCAGCCAGCGAAAAAGGGGAAGCTGCAAGATGTAAAGCGCGTAGCTGGCCTCGCCGAGGAATTGCAGGAGACCGGCGCTGCACAGGACGGCAATCGGCCCGCCACCCTTCGCCAGGGCCCAGATGAGTGCCCACATCAAAGGCAAATAAAGCCCGTTGTGCGCAAAGATATAGGGTGCCGGGGCAAGCGCGAGCAACAACACCAGAATCGCAACCGCGGCGAGGCCCAGAGTGACCGTGCCTGCCGTGGGGCGCGGGGTCCCGACGAGGAACAGCCTGCCGAGGGCGATCCCGGCCACGAATTCCGGCACACGAAGGATGGGATTGAACTTCACGACGCCTAGCCAGGGCGTGAAGCCCGACGAGGCAACCGCCGCACCCGCCGGATCGAGCAGCGTATAAAGGGCGGGCGGTACCAGGGCCAGGACCCAGCTGCACGCAAGCAGCAACCACGTGCCCCGGGGGGAAAGTCGCACGACGGTCGGCGCAACGAAGGGAAACGCCAGGTACAAGAAGGCCTCGACGGACAGCGACCACCCCGGACCATTCCAGACCAGCGCCGTCCAGGGCAGATGCGCCTGCGTCAGCGTCAGCGACGAAAGGCCGCCCGCGGCGACCTTGACCGCACCCGCCAACGGCGCGTCACCTGCGAGAATGTCACTGATCACAAAGGGTGCCGCAGCCAGCATGCCCAGAAGGTAGACAGGATAGACCCGTGCCACGCGGGCCACCCAGAAGGCGCGGCGATCCAACGCCGGCGCGCTTGCGTCTGGGGACGTCATGTAGTTGTAGGCCAGGACGAAGCCAGAGAGCGTGAAAAAGAAACCCACGCCGATAAAGCCATTGTCCACGACGCGCGCGATCGGGCGGGGGCCGGTAGACACGATGCCGCGCAGGAAGTGATAGGCGACCACGTGAACCGCCAGAAAGAAGCGCAACCCGGTCAGCGCCGGCAGCGGGGCAGGTCTTTGCGCCTCCCGAGCGGACGTGAGATTGCGCGCAGCTGACACGTCCCGTCCACCGTAACATGCACCCTGGGCACCCGCTGCCGCTGATTGCGCTTTAGGGCCCGCGTGCATAAGGTGCACAGTCGAGACAGCGACGCCATGACCTACGGAACCGTAGCACTGCGCTGGCAGGACCACCGTGAGTCCTTGATCAGGCTGTGGAATGACAACCTGACGGATCGACGGATCGCTGAGGTCGCCGCTGACCGGATCCGCTGGCTTTACGAAACGAACCCGGCCGGTGCCGCGAGAACCTTGCTGTGCGTGACCGCTGTCGGCGAGCCCGTTGGCTGTGCGTCTTTCATTCCCCGCCCCACCCTGGCGGGCGGCGAGGTTCTGAGCGCGGCGATCCTGAACGACTTTGCGATGGACCGGGCGCACCGGGCGGCCGGCCCCGCAGTGGCGCTACAGCGCGCACTGGCCCGCGAGGGCGTGGCGGCGGGCTTCGACCTGCTGTACGGCTGGCCCAACGACCGGGCCCGGGGCGTACTCAAGCACATTGGACACCGCGTCCTCGGCAGCGCCACGACCTGGGTGAAGCCCCTGCGAGCCAGGCCCCAGGGGCGAAACCCCGACGCCATCCAGGAGGCCATCACTGACCGCGTCGGTAAGGCACGGATCGCCCAGATAACGGCGCGTGCGCTGGCGGCTGCCGTCACATATCCATTGCTCGCACCGGCCCTGGGGGCCGTGCTCGATGTCTCATCCTTGACCGTCGACGGTCTCAAGCGCCTGCCCTCGCTTCGTCACCTGGGCGCGATGACGCTCAACCGGGCAGACGACCGCTTTGACGATCTGTGGCTGCGCGCCCGGCCCCGCTCGCTGGTGATGGGTGTGCGTACGGCGTCTTACCTCAATTGGCGCTACGCCGATTTCACCACCAAGCACTATCGATTCTTCTGCCTCGCTGACCACAAAACGAAACAGATTGCCGGCTATTTGGTCTTCACGATCGAACGGCGGCAGGCGGTAATTGTGGATTTGTTCTGCGAAAATCTCGAATCCACCCTGGACGCCCTTTTGGCGGCCTTCTCGTTGGCCGCCCGCGGCCAGGGCGCGGATACCATCACCTTCACCTATTTCGGGACCGACACGCTGGTGCGCAGCCTCAAGGCGAATCTGTTCTTCCCCCGCCCCGGGACGCGACCCGTGATGGCTTTCTTTGGTCCGCGCCTGTCCGCAGAGACGCAGGGGCTTCTGGCTGACTCGCAGAACTGGTTCATGCCCGACGGCGAGCTGGATATCTGAGGGTCAGGCGACGCGCAGATCGATGTCCGCGTCCACCCGCAAGTCGTACTTGGCGGCGATGGGATGCTTGTCGATGCCGGCCAGCACACGCACCGCGCGCATGACGTGACCCGGGGACAGCACAACGCCCCCCATCGCGGGATCGAGGGCGAAAGTCGTCGGGTGGATCTTTCGCGGAATCAGCTGATCCGTTGTCCCCCCCAGCACTTCCCCCGTCCGCACTTTGAGAATGCTGCGGGCCGCGTCGTTGAACAGCATCATGACCGCGCCGACGGGCCAGTGTCCCGTGCCCGTGTCAGCGTTCCCCTCGCGCTTCGGGGACCGGCCGAAATCCGACGTCATGAGAATCGCGATTGGAATGCCCAGGGTTGATGCGCGCGAGAAGGTATACGACGCGAAGCCCATAACGCTGCGCAGACTTGGGGCCTGGCCCTGTTCGTTGTCGCTGTGGGTATCAAAGCCTTTAATGGCGATGGTCATCGCGCTGGCCAGGCGCTTCTTGAACGCCTCCAACCCCAGCTCGATCTGAAAACGGCGGTAGTCCACCAGTTGCGGGTACCGGTAGCGTTCGGCCATCGGCACGGTGCCCTCGGCCTGCTTGACGAAAACCATGTCCGACGTGCGGAGATCGCCACTGAGGGAAGCGATGTCAAGCGTACCAAGCTGATCGAGCCCCTTGCGCAAGCTCAGGTACTTCTCCTCGGCGTCGCGCCGCCCAATCAGGTTGGTGTGCTCGATCAGACGGGCCAGGCGCCGTTCTTGCGCCTGGCGCACCAGCGCGACTGATTCAGGACGCGTGTACGTGGCGGCACCACGGCCGGTCACGCTGTTGGGATTCACAAAGCGCGAGATCCAGGCGGCACCGTTGTCGGCCAGGCGCGCAGGCGCGATTTCGTTGGCGGCAAAGCTGAAACCCGCCATGTCGAGGAATGCCAGCAGACGACCCTGGCCGTTGGCGACCGCAATCGTCGCTGCAATGGAGGGAAAATCGCCATTGGTGCTGCCGGTGCAGTTGTAGCGCTCGCCCAGATTGTGATCGATGGTCTTGCAATCAACGCCGTTGATAACCAGCAAGTTTCTGCCGTATTTGGCAAAGAATCCCTGGTCAGCGGGCAATTCAAAATCGGCAAAACCCAGGTAGTTGATGCCCTGGGGCGACGTGGTCTTGACGTTGGCGACGTCGTTCCTGAAGTAACCCACCTTCGCGGCAATCTGGCTGGCCCGTAGGTTGACCTTGGGGTCGCAGAACAGCCCCGGATCCCAGCCACCGTTGGCCTGCAGGTGGACCCAGAACACGTCCTTGGGCCCGGGGTTCTGGGCCCGGGCGCGGTTGGCCAGCGAAAGATACAGGCCGGCGCCGCCAGCGGCTTGCAGGAGCTGTCGTCTGTTCATGATCCTGGTCTCCTTGCTACTCGAACAAGAACTTGTAGTCCTGCAGCAGGTAGGCCACCACGGCCTGCCACGCGCGCACGACGTATTGGGGATCTGCCGCGGCGCCCGGACCGGGGGAATCCACCGCCCACACGGTCTTGCCGTCACAATCGGAGCTGAGATTGGCCGGCGCCTTCCCGGCCGCCACAGCCGCAGCCCCTTCCTTCTGCACGTCGGCGAGCAGCTTGTAAGTCTCGATTATCTCGGCGTCCGCCGCCGTCAACGTCTCACCGAGAATCCTTTCGTGCAGGTAAATGATGTTGTTCACGATACCGGCCTGATCCGCGGCCTTGGGATCACCGCTTGGGACCGTGGCCGCCTTGGCCATCGGGAACAACAGTGGCTTCGGCGCGCCGAAATCAGCAGCGGCGTACCGGCACGCCATCTCCAGCGCCATGCGTTCTTGAATGGATACGCCAAGACCACTGGGGCTGCGTTGCCGCGTCGTTATCTCGTCCGAATCGATGCCGCCATAGAAAAGTCGCAGGTGCTGACGCCCCAGCAAGTAATGCGGATTCTTCAAGAAGGACCGTTCGTTTGCGGCGCCCTTGTCGCCCCACGGATAACCCACGACCGACGCAATCTTCCGGTGCAGAACCTCGGGTGGTGTCAGGGTGCCGCCGCCCATACCCAGGAATTCCAGCCGATTGGGTTTGTCGGATTCAAAAGCCCGAAAGTACGGCGTCTTGATGATCGCGACGATCAGCTTGCGTGCGTCGAAGTTCGCCGCCACAAATAGATCACCCAGGTCCTTGAGCATCTTGCGCTGCGAGGTATACGCGAGGTCGAGATTGGCGTACCCCGGTGTGTCCATGGTCGCCGGCGGCTCGACGAGGGTGCGGTTCGTCAGGCCGACGAACAGGTGCGTCGCCATTGCCTGCGCGAACCCCGATTGCATCACAGCATCGGCGGACAGAAGCTCAAGCGCGTGCGCGAGGTCAGCGGGGTCGGTCAGCGCCGGGGCGCTGCCGTTGACGGCGGGCGAAAAGATTTCGTCGGCCGGGTACCAGGCCCCCTTGCCGCAATGCCGGAAGGTCTGGGTGGCCGGCATATAGACGCCCGACGATTCGTAGCAAGATGTCCAGTTCTGAAACATGCCCGCGACCGCGTCGATGGTGCGGTGGCAGGCCACGCATGCGGGTTCGTTCAGCGTCGGCTTGGTGGCAAAATCGACCAGTGACAGATCAATGCGTTGTCCGGCCTTGAGGATGTCGAAATCAAGGAAGTACTTCAGGAAGAAACGGGCCCGCTTGCGGTTCTTGTTGGTGAAGCTGTCAAGGTAGCGGTTCATGAACGCGGCCGTCGTGACCACACCCGCAAATTCCTTCTGTCCCGCGTACTCGGCGGCGGCCATCGAATACGGCGGCCGCGGCAAAGATGCGATTGGCTTGAAGTCGGCGTAGCGATCGTCGTCGCTGGCGTAGGCGCCCCAGGCCTTGAAGCCCAGTTCGGCGGCGTGCGCGTCGAAATACGCCCGGCCCAAATAAACACGCGCCGAGTACGGATTGAAAAGCCGATACCGGCCGGCCAGGATCTCTGTGAACGGCCGGCGGTTGCGCACGACGTAGGCGACCATCTCCAGTGGCTCGCGCCCGACCGCGCGAATTGACCGCCCTGTGTCTTCCGTCGGTGTCTCGTACGTGGCATCGCCGGGCATCCGCCACCAGCGGCGCGAATCACGGGGGTTGTAGACGTTGGTCAGCCCCGATTCGAGGATGTCGCCGGTGCCGCCTGGCTCGTAGGCCCAGCGGTCCGTCAGGAAGACGTCGTTGAAGATGTCCTTGAGCCGCGCGTAGAAGGCCGACTCGTCCATCATCGCGTCGAGAAGGGCATCGAGGGCACCGAGGCCCCCCTTGGCGACCGCCGCGTATTCCTCGGCCGTGGGCAGGCGGCCAATCAGCTGAAACGCCGCCTTGCGCAGGGTCTGCGCGGGGTCGAGCAAGGTCAGCCCGTCGGAAACCGGCGACGGCGGCGGAACCACCGGTGCACAGACGCCGGTCATGGAATTCGAGCAATCCGGCCGGGGGACGGTGCTGCCCTTGTCGCCGTCCGCGGTTTTCGGCGGGATCCCCGGTACGGGGGACTTCACGTCCTCCTTCGATCCGATGCTTCCACCGAATATGCCCGAGCACCCCATGCCCGAGAATCCCATGCCCGAGAACCCAGCGACGGCCACAATGGCCAGCGGACCAGCGATTCGATTCATCCCATTACCTCTCGGCCGCGGCTGACAAAGCGCGCCGTCGGATTGTATCACTTTCCGGTCGGTCCGGGCAGTGATCGGCTTGCCCGTAACCGCAACTTCAGGACCTGCACAACGGCCTCGGCAAAGATGTTGCCGCTCATTTTTGAGACGCCATGAACGCGATCCGGAAATACGATCGGCAACTCGAGCACGCGAAAGCCGCCCTTGACGGCGCGGTATTTGAGCTCGATCTGAAAGCAATAACCCGTGCTGCTGACCCGATCGAGACCGATGCGCTCGAGGACCTCGCGGCGGAAACCGTTGAATCCGCCCGTCAGATCTTGCACCGGAATGCCGAGAATAATCCGGGAATACAGGCTGCCGCCCCAGGACACGAACCGCCGCAGCAGGCCCCAGTTCTCGACCCCGCCGCCCGCCACCCGACGGGAGCCGATGACCATGTCGGCACGCGTGGCCAGCGCCTCGACGAAGGGCGGCAGATATTCGGGTCGGTGCGAGAAGTCGGCGTCGAATTCGAAGACGTACTTGTAGCCGTGCTCTAAGGCCCACGCGAAGGCGGCGAGGTACGCACGCCCCAGACCCTCCTTGCCCTTGCGGTGCAACACCTGCACGCGCGGGTCGGCGCGCGCCAATTCGTCGGCGATGGCGCCCGTTCCGTCGGGCGAATTGTCGTCAATCACCAGCACATGGCCGCCCGGCAGAGCCTCGAGGACCGCCGGCACGATGCGCTTGATGTTTTCCGCCTCATTGTAGGTGGGGATGCAGACGACCGCCCCCGCACCCGTGCGAACGTCAGTCATGCTGGTCTCCTCGGGAATCCTTGGCTGGGCATGTCCTGCAGAACAATCGGATGGAGATGCCCCGAAATTCAGTTTGCCCCTCGGCCTGCCACGACGCGAATAGCTGCTGGTAGCGCCGTTCGGCGGCCGCGTCAGCATCCGACAGGACCAGCCAGGCGCGCGGTGCCGCCAGAACATCGGTGGTGAAATCGACTGTCGGAGCGCCGGCAAACGCCGCGCCGAAGAAGCGTTGGGGATCCCCCCCAGCGGCGGGGGGCGCCATCATGCGCAGACGACTGGCCGGCGCGGTCGCGTAGCGCGCATACGCGGTTTCGTTGTTGTCCGCATCGAACAGCAACAGGTCACCGGGCTGTAGCGCGGATTCGACGTACCGGACCGCCGATCGCCAGTTGGGTTTCACCACCTGGGTAAAATAACTGCCCGACGACAGCAGCATGGCGCAGCCAATCGCGGCCGCACACGCCGCCCGCAGCCTGGCCCAACTTCCCATCGAGTCGAGGCCGACGGCGACCAGCATATAGAACGGTATCGAGCCCAGGACCACGTAACGCACGTTGTACAGCGGGAACAGCAGAACCGAGATCAGCAGTGGCGCCGCGATGGGCACGACGAACCACCACAGCAGAAAAGACTGGGTCCGCGCCCGCACGACAACGCGCAGGCCCGCCAGCAGCGCACCACAGAAAGCCAGGGCGCCGACGGCCGCGGCCACGAGACGGCCGCCGCTGATATTGTGTTTCCACGCCAAGGTGGTGCCGAACCCGTACACGAAAGGGGTCGCCGCGACGTGCAGGTACCAGGACTCGGCCGACCTTCCCAGATTGCCCTTGGTGGACACCTGCGCGTACAGGGCCGGCAACCACGCGGCGTAACCGCAGGCGGCGGCACCAAAGGACAGGGCCGCACGGGCGATCACAGCGCGATCCCGCCGGTGACCAAAGACGACGGCGCCAACCTGGGCCAGCACCAGAAACAGCGCAAAATAGTGCGCGTACAACATGGCGCAGGTCGCCGCCGCATGTACCACCCACCATCGCGCACGGGCCGGCGTCTCGAAGGCGCGCAACAGACCCCAGGTCGAAACCAGACCCACAAAGACCAGCAAGCTGTAGGTGCGGGTTTCCTGCGCAAGCTGGACGTGGAACGGGGCCAGCGCAAACAACAAGGTTGTCACCAAGGCGGCCGACGACGACACCAGGCGGCGCGCGACGACAAAGACCATGGCAATGCTGAGGGCCCCGAACAGCGCCGGCAGCATACGCACCACAGCGTCGTTGTCCGCACCCACCAGGCTGATCCAGGCATGCAGTAAGACGGGGAACAACGGTGGGTTGCCCAGATCTTTGGCCCGGCCCAGCGCCAGATCCCCCACGGGATGCACCGCCAGCGCCACCGAAGCCGCCTCGTCGTACCAGAAACTTTGCTGGCCGATGCGAAAGAACCGAAGCGCCGTCCCCACCGCGACCACGACTGGCAGGACAAGGGGCCGTTCAGCGACGCTTGCCCCCTTGACCCAGTCGCCGTTGACGCTCATGCGATGCGCGACTGTAACGGCGGTGGCCGGGGGGTGCAAGATTGGGCACGCCGCGTGGACACGCCGCGCCCTTGACGCTGGGCACACAGGCTGAAATGGTGCGCCCGTGTCGCTGCTGGGGAAAACCGTTCAGGGAATGGCCTGGACCCTCGCCGGCAGTGTGGGCTCACGCATCGTCGCGCTGGCCGGCACGCTGATACTGACGCACTTCATCGCCCCCGGGGTGGACGGCGAGGTGGGTATCGCGGTGGTTCTGATGCAGACCCTGGCGCAGCTTTCGAACTTCGCCTTTGGCAATTACCTGCTGGCCAGGAAGGATTCGAATCGCGAACTGAACTTCCACGCGACCCTGTACCATTTCGTTCTGGGCCTGCTGGCCGCGGGGGCGTTGATGCTGCTGCGCCATCCCGTCGCGCGCTTCTACGACGCGCCGAGGGTCGCGCACTACGTCCCGGGCTTTGCCCTGACCCTGATTCTCGAACGCATCGGCTATGTCCCCGAACGCCTGCTGATCCACGAGATGCGCTTTCGTTCGGTGGCGCTGACCCGATCCGTCAGCGAGGTGGCGTTCTCAGTGGCTGCTGTGGCGTGCGCCGCGGGGGGCATGGGCGGGGACAGCATCGTCGCGGGAAACATTTTTCGATCGACCATTCGCGCGATCGTCTTCGTGATGATCGTGGATCGCGCCGAGTGGCTGACGCCTTGTCGCCTTTCGACCGAACACCGGCGGGCGCTTTTCTCCTTCGGATTGCCGTTGTGGCTGGCCAACGTCACCCATTTTGCGTCGCGCACCTGGGACAACCTTCTGTACGCCGCCCTTTTCGGTCCCGGCCCGAGCGCCCTTTACGCCAAGGCCTATAACCTGGCCGACGTACCGGCCACGCAGATCGGTGAAAGCGTCGGCGACGTGCTGGTGCCGTCGTTCACAAGGATGGAAGGGGCCGATCGCGGTGCGGGGCTGATACGCTGGACCGCGCTGTTGGGCCTGATCGTCTTTCCCCTTGCTGTCGGCCTGGGCGCCGTGGCGCCGCCGCTGGTGCGGGCCCTGTTCAACGACCAGTGGCAAGGGGTGGCGCCCCTGTTGATGATCCTGTCCGTGTTGTCGGTCGTCCGCCCCATCAGCTGGACAGTCGGTTCATACCTTCAGGCGCAGGGCCGAACGCGCACGATCATGGTCCTTGAGGTCAGCAAGACCATCCTGCTGTTCGCCAGCATGGTTCTGCTGGGCCGCCTGGGGCCCACGTGGGCCTGCGTGGGCGTGGGCCTGGCCTTCACCGCCAACACCATCGGCTGCCTGTGGGCGGTTCACCACCAGGACGGCGTGTCCGCCCACGCCTTTCTCAGCGCCATGTGGCGACCGCTGGTCGCGTGCGTGCCAATGGTGGTCGTGATCGCCGGCCTGCACTACGCGTTCCGTGCCCTGGGCATTCAGCGCGCCGTGGTCGAGGTCGTGGTCGGTATTGTCCTTGGCGCCCTGGCCTACGTTCCGTCGGCCTTCCTGATCGCGACGGACACCGCGCGGGACGCGGTTCGGTTGGCCAAGGACGCCGTTCGCGAACGTGGCGCGCGGCGGGGGCCTCAGGGCGCGGGCGCCGGGTAGCCCTTATCGACGGTCATGCCCGTGATCCACGCGTCAAGCGCGGCCACCGCGTCGACGTCGACCTTGTGGCTTGCCAGCGGCGGCATCTGATTGCGACCATCGGGCACCGGGTCGCGACGTCCGCTGAGATACGAAAACGTACTGCGCGAAGGATCCGTCGGACGAATTCGGTAGAAGAATCCCTTCACCGCGTTGGGCGGCAGGAAATCGGACACCTGATTGATGGCCAACTGGAACACGCCGGTGTCGCCAAGAACGCCCAGCGTCCCCGCGCTGTTGATCTCCAGGCGGGCCATGAACTTCACACCGGCTGAATTGCGGTTGTGGCAGGACACGCCGCAGTTCGCATGCAGGTAACCGAGCGATCGCTGCGCGTCGGCGTCGCCGGGCGGAACCAGGGCCGAGGCGGGGATTGTCTCTTTGCCGTTGGTCGACTTGAGCCAGCCGCCGGACTGCAAGTCGGCATAGGTGAAGCCCTGGGCCCCCGGCGCGGCGAGAGACACCGCTTCGAAGCCGAGAATGCTGTCGAGCCGCCCACCGTGACACTTGACGCACGCGAGTTGGGGCGGGATCTCGTAATCCGTGCCCGCGACCTTGGCGATACCGGCCTTCACCTCGGGGGCCTGACTTTCGTCGGCGTTCCACACGTAGACGGCCCGCGCCCATTCGTCGAGCGACTTCTTCCAGAAGTAACGCGTCTCGATCCGGCGCATCTTGCCCGCCACCAGCAGACGAAATTCCTTCCACACCTTCGTACCGACGGGAAAGGTCCACTCGTTGGGTTTGGAAACGTCAATCTTCTGGCCGGCCGGCAGGTAGATCCAGCGGGTCTTCGCCGCGCCGTCGGACCACAATTCGAACCCGGGACGGTATTCGCGAACGGCGGGATCGACGGTGCGCGACGGCCAGTCCGAATACAGGCCCGTGCATCCCAGTTGGTCGGGATAGGGCAAGCCCGCGGTGCAGGTCAACAGCACGGCGTCCGGGGCCACGTCGGCCGCTTGGTCAATCGCGCGCGCGACGTCGGGCGCGGCGGCATCGGGGCGGCGGTCGGCGGCGTCGGGCGACAAGGCGGGCGACGTGTCGGGCGACGTGTCGCTCGCATCGACACGCGCGATCGCGACATCGACGACCGCGTCGACCGGCTTGCCGACGTCGGGATCGTCGCGCAGATCCACGGGGACATCCCGGGGGCCGGCGTCTTCGACGGCGCGATCCAGATTGCCATCAACACCAACGTCAGCGACGCGGGGCTGACTTTGACCGCAGGCGGCGACCAGAACGCACGACAAGGCCATTTGCCAGGCTGGTCCCCGGGTTTGTGCGATACTGGTCACCCCGCAAGACTAACTGATGGTCGCGCCAGAACAAAAGACGCGTCTACGCTGCAGGCTGCTGCTGCTGCTGGGCGTCGCGACAAACTGTCGGCATCCCCAGCCACCCCGGGTGGATGCCGCCGTATCGGCCACCGCCGTCGCCGATGCCGAATCACTGCCGCCCGCGCCCAATCCGGCCCCGGCATTGCCGCCCGCCAATTGCACCTTGCCGAAGCTGAAGTTGACCCGCGTCGGGGACGGCTTCGATCAGCCCGTGTACGTGACGGCCGCCCCGGGCGACAGCACCCGTTTGTTCGTCGTCGAAAAACACGGCCTTATCAGGATCCTGCGGCCCGACGGCACCGTTCAGGGCAAGCCCTTTCTGGATGTGTCGGCCAATCTGAACATTCCCAACGAACAGGCGGAAGGCGGCCTGCTGGGTCTTGCCTTCGCGCCCGACTTTGCCACCAGCGGTCGGTTCTTCATTCACCATTCGGTGAAGAAGACGGACACCCTGCCCGAACGGGTCAGCGTTTTGGAATTCAAGCGTTCGGCCGACGATCCAACGGTCGCCGACGCGACGCCGGTGCGCGAAATCTGGTGGGTCAAGCACAGCGCCTGGAACCACCTGGGCGGCATGCTGGCGTTCGGGCGCGACGGAAATCTGTATATCGCCGTCGGTGACGGAGCCGGCGAGCCTTCCGAGGCACCCAACCTCGGACGCGCGCTGGGCAAGATTCTGCGTGTGGACGTGAACAAGCCGCAGACACCGCCGCCGGGGAATGTCGCGCAGGCGGGCGCCGATCCCTTTATCTGGGATTGGGGACTGCGAAACCCGTGGCGATTCAGCTTCGACCGCAGCACGGGGGATCTTTACATTGCGGATGTGGGGCAGAAGACCAAGGAAGAGATCAACGTCGAGCCTGCGGGAACCGGTCGCCGCGACTACGGCTGGGACGCAATGGAGGGCGACATCTGCTACCCGGTGGACCGCACCTGCACGCCGTCCGGTGTGCCGCCCGTCATGGCGCATACGCGCGCCGACACGGGCAGCATCATCGGGGGCTTCGTCTACCGCGGCAACGCCCTGCCCTGTCTGCGCGGGCGCTACCTGTATTCGGACTTCGAAAGCTCGCGGTTCTTTTCCTTCGTGTGGGACGGAACCGCCGCCACCGATCGTGTCGAACTGACGGCCGATCTCAATCCAGGCGCGGCCATCGCACAGAAGATTGCGTCGTTCGGCGAGGATGCCGCAGGCGAGCTGTACCTGGTCACCTTTGCGACAGGACGGGTGTACCGCATTGACCCCAAGTGACGCCCACGCCGCCCGCACGCGCGTCTATCTCACGGTCGACGTGGAAGGCGCCGAAGAGCGCATGCACAACGGACAGATCTTGCCCCCGCAGGACTACGACCTGCGTGTGTGGGGGCGTTTCGCCAACCAGAGCCGCGAAATCGGCCTACGGGTCACGCTGGACCGTCTGGAACGCCACGGTCTGCGCGGCACCTTCTTTGTCGAAAGTCTCGGCGCGGCCTTCTTTGGCTTCGATCGCCTGAGCGAAGTCTGCGACGAACTGCGCAGCCGCGGCCACGACGTACAGCTGCACACCCACCCCATCCAGAAGCGCGCGGATTTTCGCAGCCGCAACGAGGCGCCCCAGTCGGACAACATGCACGACTACAGCGTGGCGGTGCAGGCGGAACTGATGCGCGAGGGCCGCGACGCCCTTGGCCGCTGCGGCGTGCCGGCTGCGGAAATCACCTGTTTTCGCGCCGGCAATTTCGGTGCGTCCAACGACACCTGGCAGGCGATGGCCAACGTCGGGCTGACCGTCAGTAGCAACTACAACCCGTGCTACTTCAAGCGGGCGTGCCGCATGCGCCACGACGGCAGCCGCCCCGGTCTGTTCCGGCCCATCCCGGGCGTGTGGGAATTGCCCGTCAGCAACTTCGTCGAACGCGCAGGGAATTTTCGCCATCTGCAGGTGACGGCGATTTCGCTTGCCGAGATGCAGGACCATCTGGTGCAGGCGCGGCAGCTGGGCATCGGCGAGGTGACCGTCGTGATGCACCCGTTTGAATTCTTTCACATCGATTCGATCCGCGACCGGCGGGGTCGGCCGAACACCCTGAATTCGGCGCGCCTGGAAGGCCTGTGTCGTTTCCTGCAACAGCACAGCGACGACTTCCAGGTCGAGACGATGGGTCAACTGGCGGCGCGACTGGCGCACGAAACCGCCAGGGCGATCCCCGAGCCCCCCACCCAGCCCCACCCGCGCGGCAAATTGCGCCACTGGGTCCGGCGCCAAGCCGAGCAAGCCGTCAAGCGCGTCGAGGGACGCCTACCTTTCGAAATCCCACTGGCCGGATCGCTGGCCCGTTGACCGAGGAGATGCCGTGAACGGCCAGAACATCGTTTGCTTTGCGAAGGACTGGAGCGAGGATCCCACCAGCAACAACCACGTCATGCGGCTGCTGGCCGAAAAGAACGAGGTCTTGTGGCTGAACTCGATTGCGATGCGCACGCCCAGCCTGCGCAGTGGCAGCGACTTGAAGAAGATCGGCACCAAGCTGAAGCGATTCGCGAAGGGCGCCGAAACGGTTACCGAGCGCATGCGGGTCTTCACCCCCATCGTGCTGCCACTGCCCCACAGCCCCTGGGCCGCGCAGATCAACCAGCACATCCTCAAGGCGTCCATCACCCTGCTGCGACACCAGCGTCGCATGACGCCGTTTCAGCTGTGGACCTTCTTGCCCCCGTCGGTGAAATACGTCGGCAAGCTGGGCGAGGAGTTGGTCGTCTACTACTGCACCGACGAGTGGTCGCACTTTAGCTACCTCGACGGCAAGAAGATGGAGGCGATGGAGCGCGAGCTGTGTGAAAAAGCGGACGTCGTCTTCGTGACCGCGAACACCTTGCTGGAGCGCAAGCGGCCCTATAATCCCGAGACGCATCTTATTCGCCACGGGGTCGATCACGCCCACTTTGCCAGCGCCCTCGATGACGCCACGCCTTTGGCACCCGAACTGGCCGCCTTGCCGCCGGGGCAGCCGGTCATCGGGTTCATCGGCCTCATCCAGGAATGGGTGGATCTGGAAACCATCGCCTTTGTGGCCGCCAGTCGGCCCAGCTGGCAATTCGTACTGGTGGGACGGGCGGCGGTGGATGTATCGGCCGTCGCGAAATACCCGAACGTGCACCTGCTGGGACGCCGCCCGTATGCGGACTTGCCGCGCTACTGCAAGGGCTTCTCCGTCGGCACCATTCCCTTCGCGGTCAACGAGCTGACGGTCAATGTGAATCCCATCAAGCTGCGCGAATACCTGAGCGCCGGATTGCCGGTCGTGTCGTCCAAGATCCCCGAGGTGGCGTCGTACGCCAACGATCGCGACTGCTTTGTCCCGCGCACGAAGGAGGAATTCCTGCAGGCGCTGGAAAAGGCGATGGCCGTGGATTCCCCGGCGGCACGCCGGAAACGCAGCGATGCCATGCGGGCCGAATCCTGGCAACACAAGGTCGATGAGATCGGCGCCCACATCGATCGGGTGAAACAGCAACGCCGATGAAGCTGTGGTGGGGAGCGGGCCTCGGTCTCATGCTGGCCGCTGCGTGCGGCAGCGGGAGCAAGGGCACCGGCCGTGCTGCCGAAATGGACGCCGACAGTCCCGCGGACAGTACCTCGGGTGATGGCAAGCAAATGGCCAGCGGCGTGGCCGATGCGGCGATCGTTTCCGTTCTCGACGGCGCCGTCGATGCCCCCGCGCCAGCCGAGCGCCCCGCGATGGACGCAGCGAGCGCCGACACCGGACCCGAGCCCGGCGTGCAGTTCTACGTGTCGCGCAAGGGCAACGACGCCTGGTCCGGCACCCTGCCCGACCCCAACCCGCAGAAGACTGACGGACCCTTTGCTACCGTCGAACGCGCGCGCGAGGCCCTGCGCCAGTACAAGGCGTCGCACGCGTATCCGGCCGGCGGCCTGGCGGTGAACCTGCGGGCGGGCGTGTATCCCATCAACGCCACATTCAGTCTGGGCCCGATGGACAGCGGCAAGCCCAACGCGCCTGTGGTATGGCGCGCCTACGGCGACGAGATCGTCCGGCTGATGGCGGGGACCATCATCAACAACTTCCTCCCGGTGACCGACGCGGGCATCATCGCGCGTCTGCCGGCCGCAAGCCGGGCATCCGTGAAGGTGGCAAACGTTGCAGCCCTGGGTTTGACCAGCTTCCCGACGATCGATCGCAGCGGGCTGCACATGGCGCTGTACCAGGGGGCCAGCGCCATACAGATCGCGCGCTATCCCAACGACGGTTGGCTGCTGACTGATTCGGTGCCGCTTGACTGCACACCGCGCCTCCCGGGCGACACCCGCACGATGAAGCCCGACGGCACGTCCGACGGCATGCACTGCGGCCGACTGGGCTACGCCGATGCCCGGCCGTCGTTGTGGGCCGCCAGCCCCGACAAGTTCATGGACGGCTACTGGTACTGGGACTGGGCGGCCGACAGCCAGCCCGTCACCTCGATTGACGCCGCCAAGAAGGAAATCGTCATAGCAGCGCCCTACCACTATTACGGCTACCGGGCCGGACAACGTTTTATTTACCAAAACATTTTCGAGGAAATCGACACGCCGGGCGAATGGTATCTGGACCGCGCCGCGCGTCTGCTTTACTTCTGGCCGGTCGAAGCCATAACCGCCGACAATGTCTTCCTGGGTACGAAATCCTTCGTCATGTGGTCGCTGGGGCAAACCACTGACGTGGAACTCAGGAATCTGATCTTCGAAGGCTCTGGCGAAGCCGCCATCACCATCACCGACGGAGCGCGAAACACCATTGATGGCTGCACGATTCGCCACATGCAGGCGACGTGGTCGGTCGAAATCAAGGGCGGGACTTTCAACGGCTGCGCCCGCAGCACCTTCAACCACCTGGCGAGTTCGGCCCTGAAACTAGAGGGCGGCGATCGCAAGGCCCTGACCCGCGGGGACAACTACGCCGTCGGCAATCACATCTACGATTTCTCGCGCATTCGCCGCTCTGATTTCGGCCTGTCGGTGACCGGCGTCGGCAACCGCGTCGCCAACAACCGCTTCCACGAGGGGCCAAGCTCGGCCATCTACTGGGGCGGCAACGATCTGGTCATCGAATACAACGAGATCTTCAACATGGTGCTGGAGGCGAACGACGCCGGGGCCATCTATGCGGGCCGCAACCCGTCTTTTCAGGGCAACATCCTGCGCCACAACTACCTGCACGACATCGGCAAGATTATCGGACACGGCAGCGCTGCGATTTATCTGGACGACGGCGTCAGCGGCACGTCGATCGTGGGCAACGTCTTCGTGAACGCGGGCATCCCGGGCAGCAGCTCGTTCGGCGCGGTGTTCTCCAACGGCGGGCGTTACAACACCGTCGAGAACAATCTTTTCGTCGACACGCAGAACGCCTTCAGCGACTCGCAGTGGGCGGCCGCCACCTGGAGCGCGTATTGGCTGGCGGAACCCCAGCGCACGACCCTGTACACCGACGTGCACCTCGATGCCCCACCCTATTCTGACCGCTACCCGTGGCTGAAGGATTTCCTGAGCGACGCGCGTGCCAACAGCCTGACGTGCAACCTGGCCTACCGCTGTGACAAATTGATCGGACGGGGCGTCCCGATGATGGCCAACAATCTGGTCACCACCCGCGATCCCGGATTCGTCGACGCGGCCGCGGGCAACTTTGCTCTGCGCGCCGACTCGTGGGTGCCGGCCCAGTTGCCCTGCTGGAAGGCCATTCCCTTCGAAAAGATCGGCCCCGCCGGGCTACGCTGATCAGGTGGTCCGGGCGGCCACCACCCGCGCAAGGACGCCGTGCAGGTGCGCCGCGCTGTCGTCCCAACCGCTCTGTCCCGCGGCCGCAACGATCTCGACAGGCTCATAAACGGCATCGACCGCGCGTTCGAGCGCGCCTTCCAGGGCGTCGACATCGGAAGGCGGAACCAGCTCGCCCAGTTCGCGCCGGTTGATCACATCCGGGATGCCGCCGACGGTACTGGCCACGACACGGCGACCACAGGCCAGCGCCTCCAGCAAAACGTTGGGGGTGCCCTCGTGGTGGCTGGGCAGCACCAGCGCCTGCCCCGCGCACATCCACAACGGGATCTCGGGCAGCGGCCGCGCGCCCGCAAAAATGACCCGATCACCCAGCGGCGCGGCCAGCTGTTCACAGGGGACGCGCAACGGACCGTCGCCCACGAATGCCAGCGCCACGTCCGCGCGACGGGCCGCCAGGCGACCAAAGGCCGCCAGCAGATCGAGGATGCCCTTGTCCTTGACCATCAGTCCGACGAAGACCAACCACTTACGGGCGTCGCCACCATGCCCCAGATCCCGACGGGCCGCGTGCGCCTCCATCGGGCGGAATAGGGTCGTGTCGACGCCGTTGCGGACAACTTCGATCTTGTCAGGCGCGACGCCCAGTTCGGCCACGCCCGTCGCCAGCGAGCGACTGACGGCCACCACGGCATCGGCGTGCGGCAAGACCCAGCGCAGGTTCTGTCGCGGCCCGTTCATCTTGCCCAGGACATCAATGTCCGAGCCGTGGACCTTGACCACGACCGGAACGGACATCGCCTTTGCCAACGCCACCGCGGCCACGCCGTCTGGAAAGGCCCACGCCGCCAGAATCACATCAAACCGTCCCCGGCGCGCCAAAGCCCCGGGCAGCAGCGACGCGGCGTAAAACGCTCCGGCCAGCGCGTGTCCCACCTTCGGTATGAAGAAGACACGCGGGTGGTGCACCGATAGACCCGCAATCACCTCGTGCCTGGGAACGTGGGCGACCTGCCCGGCCGGCGACCAGCGGCGCAGCAGGCGCGCCCCCGGGAACCAGGGCAAGGTCGCCAGCACCTCGACCTCGCACAGCCTGGACAGCGCGGCGAACTGCTGCCGGTTGAACGGCGACGACAGAGGCTCGGCGGCGTTGGGAAAGATCTTCGTGATGATGAGGACGCGCATATCAGTGGGGCGGTTCCTGGTAGGGAAAGCGCGCTTCGACGCTGGCCATCACCATGTTCCGGCGAAAGGTTTGAAAGGGCACGGGCATTCCCGGCATGAAGTCACCGCCGCGCTGGTCAAGAAAGGTGTAGTCCAGGGAAAAAGTCAGCGGGCCGTTGGTCGCGTAGCTTAGCCCCGTACGCAGGTGCAGCACGTCGGCGGCGCCGCTGGTCGACCCGCGCGCCTGGACCGCCCGGTCATGCTCATACCCGACCAGCAGCCGCAGCCGAAGCTGCTCGAAGCGATCCAGACAGGTGAAGCCCGACAGTTCGACCTGGTCGCGCAAAACCGTGTCGCCGATGAAGATATTGGGCGTCGCCGTGTGCGCGCCATGCAAGGCAGCGCCATGGCCCGGACTGTTGTACGTGACGGTTGCGTGGCCGGACGGCTCGACGATGGTCAGGGCCAGATCGGGAACATGCACGGCGAACGCGCCGCCGGCCAGTTCGGTGGACCAGTTCTGTGTGTATTCGTGTCGCCAGGTAGCCAGGGCGTCGGCAATGTCGCTTCGATGACTGCGGGCCAGGACAACATCGTCGACGCGAACCTCGCGGGAATAGGTTTGACCGAGCCGAAGGCTCAACCCCAGCTCGTCGCGGGCCCACACGCGCGCAAGCCCAAGCGTGTTGTCGAAACCCAGGCTCTGCGGCGTGGCGCTGCGGGGATCAAGCGGGCGAAACGCGTAGAAAGTGAGACCTTGGGTCAGGTGCCAGCTGGGGCTCGGCGTCCAAGAAAACGATTCCAGAGCGCCCGCCGACAAGAAGTACAGTGCGCCCGCCGGCCGGGTGCCCAGCATCATGACCTCCCCTGCCCGACCACCGGAAAAGGCGTCTATGGTCGACAGGCGCGCGTGCGTGATATTCGCGCCGACAGTCAGGTTGGTCGCCCCGGTCGGGGTCACAGCGGCCGTCCACGACAGGCCGTTCGACAGTGATCTCGGCTGTGAACCGCCCAGGTAGGTGGTGCCACCGAAGGTGTACGCGATCGTATTGACCGACTTTTGCGTCGTCAGCAGCAACGACGCTCCGGCGCGGGCCATGACGAATCCATCCGCGACTGGCCCCGCCTGGGCCGAGACGGCCTGGGAATTGTCAGTCGCCCCGGCCGACAGTCCGGCCGTCAAGTGGTACAGGGGCTGTGCCCGCAGCACCGTCGGCGCGGCGGCTGCCGCGGCAAGGGCCCAGGCCACGAAAATGCGGGCGGATCGCGAAGCCAGGGCCATGGTGCGCTTGTCTGTTGACCCTTCGCACGGAACCGGCGCAACATCAACCGCCCCGGTGGAAAACGCACAGCGAACGGCGTTCGATGTGGTCGCAAGACTGCTGAAGCCCGTCGTGTTCGCGTACCTGCTGTTTGTCGTCGTCGCGGCGGCCGCGATTGCGCTGCTGGCTGATCGATGGTGGCCGGTGACGGTCTTGCTTTTCTCTCCACGCTGGGTTCTGGGGCTGCCGCTGCTGGCGCTGGTTCCACTGGCCTTGCTTGTCCGTCGCTGGTTGCTGCTACCGCTCGGTGCGGCCGTGGTCGTCATTGTTGGCCCGATCATGGGCTTCAACCTTCCCGCGCCCGAGGCCTTCCTGCACCGGAACGCCCCGCGCGACTTGCGCATCATGAGCTACAACATCGGCGGTGGGTCGACCACGGTTGAACCGGCCGTTCTGCTGCGCCTCATCGACCAGATATCACCCGACGTCGCCGCGTTTCAGGAATGCAACATCGACATCGACCTGTTCATGGCCGCGGGGTGGTATGGGCATTCGGACAGCAACCTGTGCCTGGTCAGCCGGTTTCCGATCCGCAGCGTCATCGAACGGGACCGCGCCGACATTCCCCCGGAACACGGCAGCGGCGCAGCCACGGAATACAACCTGGACACGCCACGGGGACCGCTGCGAATCGTCAACACGCACCTGGCGACCGTTCGCCACGGCCTGTCCGAAGTTCTGCACCGTGCCTGGCGGGGCGCCCCCGCCCTCACCGCGAACATCGCCCTGCGCCGACTGGAATCGCGCGTTGTCCGCGATTTCGCCACACGCGCCGCGCCCGCCCAGATCATATGCGGCGACTTCAACATCCCTGTCGACAGCACCATCTACGGCGAATTCTGGTCCGGCTGGAAGAACGCCTTTTCGCGCGCCGGCCTCGGATTTGGCTGGTCGAAATTCACACGCTGGCACGGCATCCGCATCGACCAGATCCTTCTGGGCGACGCATGGGACGCGCGACGCGTATACGCGGGACCCACCGTTGGCTTCGACCACCGGGCCGTCGTGGCCGATCTGATCCGCGTCGACGGTCGCTGATGCCGTCGTGCTAACCTTGCGCCCCGTGTCGCGCCCCCTCAACGTATGCATGATCGTCAACAGCCTGGATGTCGGCGGGCTGGAAAAGGTGGTCATCAACCTCATCCGCCACCTGGACCGCGACAAGGTGGTGCCTTACCTGGTCTGTCTCGATGGTCCCGGCAAATTGTTCGCCGAAGCGGGACTTCCCTCCGACCGGTGCCTGGTCCTCAAGAAGCGCCCGCTCAATCTGGGCCTTATCCATGTCGACCCGTCCTTCGTGCTGACGATCCGGAAGTTCTTGAAGGCCAACGAGATCGACATCGTTCACGTGCACAACTTCGGGCCGCTGGTGTTCGGCGGCGGGGCCGCGCGTCTCATCGCCCGCAAGCGACCGCGCGTGGTGTACTCGGAACACAACCAGGTCAACAGCGCCAGCGACAAGACCCTGGCCCGCTTCCGCTGGTGGGTGCGGCTGGCCGATCAGGTCGTCGCGGTGTCCCACAATTTGCAATCGGTGCTGCTGGATCGCTTGAAGATTTCGCGACCCGTCCAGGTCATTCACAACGGCATCGACGGCGCGCTTTTCACCAGCGGCGATGATCGCGAGCAGGTTCGGGCTGAACTGGGCGTCGGCCCGGACGACTTCCTGATCGGCACGGCCGTGGTGCTGTCCGAACAGAAGGGGATCCGCTATCTCCTTGAGGCGGCCCAGCGCGTACTCGGCGCCGCCCCCGCTATCAAGTTCGTGATTGCCGGCGACGGGCCGCTCAAGAACGAACTTGGCGATCTGGCCCGCACCCTGGGTCTCGGCGGTAGCGTCGTGTTTGCCGGCTATCGCAAGGATGTGCCGCGCCTGCTGTCGGGCTACGATCTCTACGTCCTGCCGTCGCTGTGGGAAGGCTTGCCGCTGGCGCTGCTTGAAGCCATGTCTTTGGGCAAACCCATTGTGGCGACGCGGGTTGGCGGCAACCCCGAGATCGTCGAGCACGGCACGAACGGCTTTTTGGTTCCGCCCAAAGATCCCCGGGCCCTGGCGGACGCGCTGTTGACCGCCTACCGCGACCGCGCCCAGGCGCCCCGCATGAAGGTGGCCAATCAGCAGAAGTTCGCGGCCGAGTTCAGTGTTCAGGCGATGTGTCGGCAGCACGAACGGCTGTTCGCCGCGCTATCATCGCGGGCATGAACAAGGGACTCATCACCTGCCTGGCCCTGCTCGGCCTCGGGGCCGCGTTGATGGCGCCTGTCGGCGGCCGCCCTGGATCCGCCACCACACCCGCATCACGGCCAACCCCGATGGATCTGTCTGCCTTTCCCACAACCCGCCCCGACACCTCCCGGCGCCTGCTGTTTATTCATCATTCTTGTGGCGGGCAATTGCTGGGCGCGCCCGCCGAGCAAGAGGACGAACGCGGCGCCCGCTGCCTTTACCTCAGCCACCCGAACGGCGGCGGCCTGCGCGCCAAGCTGGAAGAACAAGGCTACGAAGTTCACGAGGCATCGTACGGCAGTGAAATCGGCGAGAACACAGACGCCTTCGACTGGGTGCCAAAGTTTCGCGACAAGATGGACAAGGTCCTGACGGTCGACGAGAACGACCGCTTCTTCACCGACGGACGCAGGCACCAGATCGTCGTCTTCAAGTCCTGCTACACCGAGACGCGCTTTGCAGGTGTCGGCGCCGCGCCCGGCAATGCGGCCGGCCCCGACAAGACCCTGTGGAATTACAAGGCGCACATGACGGCCCTGCTGGGCGAGATGAAGAAGCATCCCGAGATCCTGTTCGTCTACCTGACGCCGCCGCCCCAGTCGTCGGTGATTTCCAAAGAGCGCCTGTTTCGCTTCATCACCAACGAGCTGCGCGGCCGTCCCCACCCCTGGCAGGCCAAGGCCGCGCAGGCCGAAATCGCACGTGCCTATGCCACCTGGATCGCGTCGACGGATGGCTGGCTTGCCGGATATCCCCTGAAGAACGTCGCCGTCTTCGATTACTTTGATCTGTTGACCGACCACGGCGCCTCGAACCTGTCCCGCTACAGTGCGCCCGACGGTGACAACCACCCCCTGCGCGCCGGCAACGAGAAAGCCGCCGCCGCATTTGTTCCCTTCCTCAACCGGGCGGTGCGACGGCACGCGGCGGGCCTTTCTGCCGCACCGGCCACGCCCCCGCCGATCTAACCCGTCCTGACGGCTACGACTTCGCGCTGCCGCGGCTCGTGCTGCGGTTGGCTCGGACACGACCTCGCTCCGCGGCGCGCAGCCGGGGCACCTCCGACAGCAGCACCGGCAAACCCAGGCGCTGGACGTCGAACCCGGCGTGTAGGGTGTCGTCGTAAAGAACCAGAATCAGCGCCAGACCGATCGCGATCAGCAGCGTGACGCCGGCCCCCGCCGCCGCAATCTTCATGCGGTTCGAACGCACGGGACGCTGGGGCAGGAACGCCTTGTCCTGGATCTTCAAGTCGCCGGAATTCTCCTGGGAAGCCAGGGTCGCCTGCAGGGACGCCTGGAACTGCTTGTCCTCAAGCAGGGCGTGCCGCTCGCGGGCCTCGTGAACCTTGCGTGACAGATCGCTGTAATCCGTCCCCAGCTGGGCCACCTCTTTGGGATCCGAACGGCCGACGTGACCACGCGGCCGTGAACGCGACCGGCTGGACGAAATCTGGTGCTCGATCATTTGAACCTGCCGACGCAGGCTGGCGATCTCAGGATTTTCACCCGGCACCGCTTTCGAAGGCGCCCCCTCCAGCGCGCGGCGGGTGGCCGCCGCAATCGCCTCGGTGGTGCGACGCTGCTTCTCCTTGGCCGCATCAAGGCTGACCTTGGCCCGTTTGACGTCGGGGTATTCGTCTGTGAACTGGGCCTGCTTCTCGATCAGATCTTTTTGGGCCTGGGCCAACTCCCGCTCCGACTGCGCCCGCGCCGCGCTGAGGGCCGGGTCCAGCACCATCTCGACACCACCGGGGGTCCTGACGGTCGTGGCAGATTCCCCCAGTTGGGTGATGCGCTCGCGCAACTGCATCGCCTGCATCTCCAGGGTCAGCAGATTGCCGTCGTCCGGACGCACAGTTTCCTCCGCCCGCTGCGCGCGCACCGGCGCCCCGGCCCCCTCCGCGCCTTCCGCCGACTCAGTCGCAAGTTCCGGATGCAGCGCCAAAAATTGCACCAACTCGGTTTCCTTGCGGTGCAGATCTTCCTCGCTGCGCTTCTTCTCGGCATCAAGGAACTTCTTGGCGTCCTGGGCCTCGCGCTTACGGGAACGCGCGTCCTCCTCCAGAACCA
>JANXXE010000035.1 GCA_025350815.1 Myxococcales bacterium
GATCGAGCGCGTGGCCCGTGTGGCGTTCGACCTGGCCCGCCGCCGGCAAGGCCGGGTGTGCAGCGTGGAGAAGGCCAACGTCATGGAGAGCGGCCTGCTGTGGCGGCAGACCGTAGCGGCACTGGGCGCCGCCGAGTATCCGGAGGTGGCGCTGTCGCACATGTACGCCGACAACTGCGCCATGCAGCTGGTGCGCAATCCGCGCCAGTTCGACGTGATCGTCACCTCCAACATATTCGGCGACCTGCTGTCAGACCTCGCCTCGATGCTGACCGGCAGCCTGGGCATGCTGCCCTCAGCCACCCTTGGAGCCGTTCAGCCCTCCGGCAAGCGGCATGCGCTGTACGAACCGATCCATGGCAGCGCCCCCGACATCGCCGGCAAGGGGATTGCCAACCCCTACGCCACCATCCTCAGTGTCGCGTTGTTGCTGCGCTATTCGCTTGGCCTCGAGGCCGAGGCCAAGGCGGTCGAGGCGGCTGTGTCTGCCGCCATCGTCAAGGGCGTGCTGACGGCGGACATTGCGCCCGCCGGCAAGGCCGCCAGCACCGTCGCCGCCGGGCAGGCTGTCGTGGCCGCGCTCGGCTGACGCGGGTCGGTTACAATCGGGCACGATGCGCGCCCGGGGCGCCCTGAGCCTGTTTCTTCTTGTGCTGTCGCTTGCGCCCCCGGCGGTCGCTGGCGACGCGTCCGTCGAGCTCGGGTCGCTGGAGAAGGAGGCCGTCGACGACGCCCTGGCGGCCAGGGGCCTGCTACGCGATCTGGCGCCCGCGGGAAAATCCATCGGCGCGATTCACATTGTGAACCAGGACGTCTTCTCCCGCCGCGACGGCTTCCTGCCCTGGTTCAACATCTTCCACCGCACCACCCGCGAGAACGCCGTCAGGCGCGAGGTCCTGACGCGCCCGGGCCAGGTCTACGATCCCCTGCTGGTCGAGGAGACCGTCCGCAATCTGCAGGATCCATCGCTGTCGAACATCGTCGTCATTGTGCCCGTGCTGGCGCCGTTGCCCGGGCAGGTTGATCTGTTGGTGGTGACGCGCGACGTGTGGAGCCTGCGTTTCAACAGCAACTTCGAATACCAGGCCGGGCGCCTGATCTACTTCACCGGCTCGCTGTCCGAGAACAATTTGTTCGGCTGGCGCAAGCAGGTGGCCGCGGTTTTCGTGATGGACCAAGGCGCGATGGCCGCCGGGCCCACGTACAACGATCCCAATGTCGGCGGCACACGCCTGCGATTGTCCGCGTCGGCCCGCGCGATCTTTGCCCGCGAAACCGGCGTTCACGAGGGATCAAGCTCGAACGTGTCGTTGACCTATCCGCTGTTCTCCCTGGCCAGTCGCTGGGGGGCATCGTTGGCCTTTGGTCATGTTGACGATGTCGCCCGGCGTTTTGTCGCCAACAGTGTGCGGACGGTCGATCTGAAGGGCACGCCCGAGGTAGAGGCCCTGCCCTGGGTCTATCGGTTTCGCAGCGTCGGGACGTCGGCCGGCGCGACCCGCTCGTTCGGCTCGCGTGTGATCCAGCGGCTGAGCGCAGGACACAGCTTCTCGGTCACGCGGCCCACGTTCGCGGATGGGTTTCCCGAGGACTCCACGACCCGCGAGCTGTTCCGCGCGCAGATCTTCCCGCGTTCCGAACGCGTGTCGTCGCTGTTCGTTGGCTATCGGCTGTTCACCCCGCGATACCGCATCTACCGGGATTTCGACACCTACGATCTGCCGGAAAACTTCATTCTTGGACCCAATCTGGGCGCCTCTGCCTCGCGCGCCATCGAGGCTCTGGGGTCGGAGCGTGCCTTCAGCACGGCGTCCGCCTCGGTTGCCTGGTCCGCCGACCTGCGTGGGGGATTTCAAAGCGCATCTGCCGCCTGGGGCGGTCGCCTTCAGGACGGCCAGCTGGTTGACGAATCCGTTTCGGCGCAAGCGTACCTGGGTACGCCGATTCTCGGGCGGCTGCGCATCGTGGCGTCGGGCGAAACGGCCTACCTGTTTCGCTACACCCAAAACGCCCTGCTGACGCTTGGGGGCGCCAACGGCCTGCGCGGTTACGCCGTCGGCGAATTCACCGGCCACGCGCAGGTCATCGGGCACCTGGAACTGCGGTCGCTCGCGGTCAAGGTCGCGTCGCTGCGCCTCGGCGCACTGTTATTTTACGACCTCGGTCACGCCGCAGATTCGCCGGATTACCTCGTCGCGCACCAGGACGCCGGTCTGGGCCTGCGCCTGCTCATTCCACAGTTCAACACCTATGTACTTCGTGTCGACTGGGCCGTGCCCTTCCAAAACGGGAATCAAACGCCTGCCGGTTTGCCCGGTCGGATCTCCGCCGGCTTCGCGCAGATCTTCTGACGCGCGCCTGCGCCCGGCGGCTTACGCCATGGTCCGCAGGCCCTCGCGGTCGGCGAGGATCACTTTGCGGCCTTCGGTCTCGATGAAGCCCTTGCGCTTGAACTGCGACAGCGTTAGCGACACCGTCTCGCGCGTGGAGCCGATCAAATTCGCCATCTCCTGGTGCGTGATCTTCAGCGCCAGGATCAGGCCGCGCTTGTTCTCGACGCCGTGCTCGATCCCCAGACGCAGCAGCAACTCGGCCAGTTTCGAGCTGACGTCCTTGAAGATCAGCTGTTCGACCTTGTTTTCCAGATCCCGGCGTCGCGCGATCAGCGTGCGCGCGAACTGATACGACACCGGGGCACTGGCCGCCAGCAGCCGGTCCACGCCGACGCGCTCGATCTCCGCCGTCACGCACGGCTCCATGGCCTCCGCCATCTCCTCGCGCGGCCCGCCCTCCAGCAGGCAGGCTTCACCGAAAAATTCGCCCGCGACCCGATACGCCAGCGTCAGCTCTTTTCCGTCGCGCGTGACCTTGGAGACCTTCACACGGCCGCTGGCCAGAAAATGCACCCCGTGCGCGCGGTCACCGGGCAGGTACACAACCTGACGCGCGCGGTAGGTGTCGGTCTTGGCGCCCACCGCCAGCTTCACAAGTGCCTCCTGCGGGGCGTCGGCGAGAACCGGCGACTTCCGCAAAATGGCGACGATTTTCTTCTCTTCGGCGTTGGGCATGAACGACTGCTTAGCAGAGGTGGTGCGCGGGAGACAAGGCTCAATTGTCAGATAGACTACATTCGCGCCCGCGGGCGGGCCGAACGCGCCAGCGCCGCACCCGCGGCCACCAGCACTAAAGATCCAATGAATACCGCGCCCTGGGCAGGCTTACCCAGGTTGTCCAAGCTCTGGTCCAGGTGACGGCTGGCCAGCACCAGCAGCAGGCCGTTGTTCAGCCCGTGGGCCAGCATCGCCGGCACGATCGATTCCGACTGCCAGGCGATCCACGACAGCATCATGCCCAGCAAGGCGGTCGGCAACAGGCGCCACAGGTCCATGTGGAACAGGCCGAACAGCAATCCTGTGACCACGATGGCGGCGCCGGCGGGCAACCGGGACGAAAGGCCGCGCAGGATCGGGCCGCGAAACAGCGCTTCTTCACACACAGCCGGGGTCAGCGCGGTCACGAACAGGATCACCCACAGACTGCGGCTGCCGTCCGTCGGCACCAAAGCCCGCTGCAATTTCTCGATGACTTCCGGGGGCACCGGGACCAGCCACTGGCTGAGCAAGCCGACGGCAATCCACGCCGACCCGCCCATCATCGTGGCGCCCAGCACGGCCCGCGCAGACGGCCATCGCAGCGCCAGCACATCCGCCAGACGCCGGCCGCGCGCGCGCGCGTACAGGGCGACCAGGGCCAGCAGGCCGCCCCACTGCGAGATCAACAGGCCGCGCACCAGATTCTTCTGCTGCAACGGCAGCAGCACGAAATACAGCAGCAGATACGCGATGGCGAACAGAAACATCGCCTCACCGGCGGACGTCGCCGCGTCGGATTTTGGCCCCTCGGCAGCGGGGCGATCGCCGGGCTTGGCCGACCACGCCTGTCGGGGATCCCCGATGTTCAAAAAGCGTTCGGAATCGTACAGGCGTGCCGCCAGGGCCACCGCTAGCAATCCGTACACCAGCGTCGAGCCCACGACAGCCAGCACAACCCCCAGGTGGCCCCGGCCCAGCGCCAGCTCGCGCGCCAGCAGCGTGACGTTCATGCCGGGGACGACGCAGGCGATGCCCGTCAGCGGAAATTCGCCCAGCGTCCCGACGGTCGTCGGTAACAGCACCGTGAAATACACGGGCATCAGTAGGTTCTGCGCTTCCTTGAAGCCGCGGGCCAGTGAGCCAACGGCGACGAACAGCGCCGCTGCGAAGAAGGCCGATGGCAGGATCACCAGAATCGTCGCCGCCGCGCGTGTCCACGGAATGGGCAGCGCCGCCGCTGGCGCAGCAATGCGCATGACCTGCACCAGAGTCAAAGACATCGAAGCCAGGTTCAGCAGGCCCGTCGTCGCGGCCAGCAGTGTCACCGCCAGAACCTTGCCCAGCAGCAGATCGCGCCTGTCGATCGGTGATGACAGGATCGTCTCCAGCGTCCCGCGCTCGCGCTCGCCGGCCGTCACGTCGATGGCGGGGTAAAAAGCACCCAGCAGCACCATCAGCACCAGCATCAGCGGCAGCGCCTTCGACATCACATAGCCGCCGAGTTTCGTGCCCGACGCAAGATCGCGCCTGGCCACATCGAAGCGGGTCAGACAGCCGGGCGGCGCCAGATGGTCCAGCACCTCCGCTACGCGCTCCTCGGCTTTGCGGGATTCGTCGCGGGTCGTGTCGTAGGCGATTTCCAGATGCAGCGGCGGCGTGCCAGCCGTGGGTGCCGCCGATGCAGGGCGCACCTGCACCAGCGCATCCAGCGATCCCGTATCGATGTCCGTGGGCTTGCCGGCGTCGACGATCTGGAACAGCTTGGGCTCGCCCCGCAATCGGACGCGCACCTCGTCAAGCAGTGGCTCGCCGCCCACGATCGCGACCTGGGATGGCCGTTCGTCCTGTTTGCGCTCGCGCGTGGCGATGGCCTGCGTGGCCAGCAGCGACAGCAGCGGGTACACCACCAGCGGAAACAGCACCATGACAGCGACGGTGCGGCGGTCGCGCAGCGTCTCGCGCAGTTCCTTGCCCAGCGTCAGCAGCACCCGGGACGTCCGCAGCGATCTCACAGGCGCGGGCTCTCCGCCGGGACGCTGACTTCTTCGGCGGCGACCAGGTGCAGGAACGCTTCTTCCAGACTGGCGGTCCTGTGCTCGTCGCGCAACGCCAGCGGCGTGCCCTCGCGCAGCAGGCGCCCGCGGTACAGAAGGCCGATGCGATCACACAGCAGTTCGGCCTCGGCCAGGTAGTGCGTCGAGAAAATGATCGCCTTGCCACGCGTGCGCTCGGCGCGCAGCAGCGCCCGCAGGAAACGACTTGCCACGACGTCCAGGCCATTGGTCGGCTCGTCCAGAATCAGCACCAGGGGATCGTGTACCAGCGCGCGCGCGACCGAGACCCGCTGCTTCTCACCCGTCGACAGCCCTTCACAGCGTCGGTCCAGTAGCCCGTGAATTTCCAGCAGGCCGGCCAGTTCGGCGATGCGCGTGGCCGTCTGCGTCTGCGACAATCCGTACAGGCGTGCGAAGAAAATCAGAACCTCGCGCGCCGTCAGTCGCGCGTAAAGGCCGGTGCTTCCCGTCAGAAATCCCAGCTGCGCCTTGGCCCGATCCGGCTCGGCTGCGACATCGATGCCCGCGATGCGCACCTGTCCCGCGCTGGGCGTCAGCAGCCCGGCCAACGCCCGCAACGCGGTGGTTTTTCCGGCGCCGTTGGGTCCGAGAAGGCCGTAGATTTCCCCCGCCGACACGTGCAGAGAAAGGTTCGCGACCGCCGTGAACGTCCCGAAGGTTTTTCCAAGCCGATCGAGCACCACAGGGTCGGGCGTCACACCATCAACCTAGCCTAGCCTCGGTGAGGCTCCAAAGATGCGGGCAAGAAGCGCCTGCGCAAAAAAAAAGGGGACCCACGTGGGGTCCCCGCTTTTCGACCGGTCTTGATGACCAGGTCCGTCAACGAATTAGCCGATGGCGTCCTTCGCTGCCTTCACCGGACGGGCCTTGATGACCTTGCGCGCCGGCTTCGCCTTGAAGACGGTGGGCTCCTTGGTGAACGGGTTGATGCCCTTACGCTCCTTGGTGGCGGGCTTCTTGATCACGACCAGACGGACGAGACCCGGCAACACGAAGATGCCGTTCTTCTTGAGCTCGTGATGCCCGACGGTGACGATCGATTCGAGAATTCCGCGGACGTCCTTGCGGGACAGCTTCTCCGAGTGGAGCTCGGCAAGCGTCTGAACGAGAGCGGACTTAGACAGGGGACCTTTAGCCATCGTATCTCCTTTGAAGCGGGGTGACGAAACGACCGTACTGTACAGCATTTCTTCGCCATCGCGTGCGGAAAACGCACAAAAACCGGCTAAAAAATACGATTTGTCCCGCTCAGCGCCGGGGACACTGACATCGCGCACTGACATCGGGCACTCACGTCGCGAATGGCCACGCGTTCGCTATGGTCTCGTCCGTGTCGGGCGCCGGCATCGCCTGGTGCAGCGCCCAGGTCTCGGTGTGGGTGGCGGCGGCACCCGGTCGTAGGGTCGCAAGCGGACTCAGCGTCTCCAGTTCGAGCATCGCCCCATCGGTGTAGCACTCGAAATTCGCTCCGCCGTCGGGATAGCGCGCGCCTTCCTCGTAAGAGAATTGCTTCACGAACAAGACCCCCGCATTCCAGTAACCCGCCCATTCCGATCGGTGGGCGAGCCCCAGTTTCGTCGACGGCAGCGACGCGTCCTGCCGCACCTTGAGGTACTTACGTCCGAAGGTTACGCGCGGATCGCCGAACTGGAAGTAGGGCCAAAATGACATGGTCAGGTGGGGCGCAAACGCCGCCACGGTGGCGCTGTTGCCGGGGTGCCGGGAATTTCCGGGCAGCGGAACGACCGCAACGCCCCCCGGCGCCATGACGCTCAAGGCCCACAACGCGACATCGTGGGACGTCGTGCCGACGTTGCGCAGCCGGTGCGTGACGACCACGTCCGATCCCTGAGCCCCCAGCGACACCTCGATGGTCTTTTCCAGCGCCACGTCAGTATCCCCCGGTGTGGTGACCCGCACACGCACCTGCCCGGGCGCGCGCTCGATCTCGTGCGCGACGGGCTGGTTGTCCGGCCGGTAGGTCCGTACGGGATCTTCGGGCGAGGTCCACAGGCGGTGGCCGCCGCGCAGCTTCCAGGAATCCTCCCCACGGCCACCCATGTCGGCCGCGATTTCGGCGAACACGTTCTTTTGCCCGCGCGGGGCAAAGTGGATTATGCGCGGACCCACGTCCAGCGTGATGATCAGCTCGACGTCGGCATTGCTCAGCTTGAGGTTGTTCGACCAGCCGCCGAAGGTTACCGGCTCGACAAGAACGGAAGCCGCCATCACGCAAGAACCGCGTTGCTACAGCGAAACGATCTTTTCTCGGTGCTCGCGCCGGAAGGCCTTGGTCGCGTTTCGCGTGTCGACAATCAGCCTGGACGCCTGCACCAGCGCCCGGTAATCGACGTCGCTGTGATCGGTGGTGATGACCACGCAGTCGAACTGACCCGCCTGTTGCAGTGTCGCCGACGGGACGGTGAGGTCACCGTGCTTCAGGAACGGCACGTGCGAGTCGGCGTACGACACCTCGGCGCCGCGCTTGTGCAGCTCCTCGATAATGTCCAGGGCCGGCGATTCGCGCACATCGTCGATGTCGCGCTTGTACGTGACGCCGGCGATCAGGATCTTGGCGCCGCGCAGCGCCTTGCCCCGTTCGTTCAGCGCGTCGGACACGCGGACCACCACGACCTCTGGCATCGCCGAATTAATCTCGTCGGCCAGCGCGATGAAGCGCGCGTTGTATTTCAGGGTCTTCAGCTTCCACGACAGATACAAAGGATCGATCGGGATGCAGTGACCGCCCAAACCCGGTCCCGGGAAAAACGGCATGAAGCCGAACGGCTTGGTGGCCGCCGCCTCGATGACTTCCCAGCTGTCCAGGCCCAGTCGGCCACACATGATGGCGACCTCGTTCACCAGGCCGATGTTCACCGCGCGGAAGGTGTTCTCCAGCAGCTTGACCATTTCAGCGGTGTCCGTCGACGAAACCGGGATGACCTTGTCGATGTACGAACGGTACAGCGCGACCGCGTGTTCCAGTCCGGCCGGGCTGGACGCGCCGATGACCTTGGGCGTGTTCTTCGTCTGATACGTCTTGTTGCCGGGATCGACGCGCTCGGGTGAAAACGCGATGAAGAAGTCCTTGTCGACCTTGAGGCCCGTCGACGACAACTTCGGCAGCAGCACCTCGCGCGTAAACCCGGGGAAGGTCGTGCTTTCAAGGACGATCAGCTGCTGCGGGTGCATGCGCGCCAGGATCATGTCGGCGGCGTCCAGGATGAAGGAATTGTCCGGATCCTTCGTCTTGTTCAGCGGCGTCGGAACGCAGATGACGACGGCGTCGGCCTTGGCCAGCACGTCGGGATCCGTGGCCGCCGACAGTTTCTTGCGATCGACCAGTGCCCCGACGGTCGCGGTGGTCACGTCTTCGATGTGCGACTTGCCCGCGTTGATCCCGTCCACCTTCGCGGCCGAGCGATCATAGGCGATGGTCGTGAAGCCCGCCTTGGCCACCTCGACGGCCAGTGGCAGGCCGACGTAGCCGGCGCCCACCACCACAACAGTCGCACTACGATCATTGATTCGTTCGAGAAGGGTACTCATGGCAGGCGGGCAGGATACCAGAACGCCGGGATCTTTTGCTATTCGCCCTTTAAAGAACGCGCTTGAGAAACTGCCCGGTGTAGCTGGCTGCCACCTTGGCCACGTCTTCCGGTGTGCCTTGCGCGATGATCTGCCCGCCGCCCGGCCCGCCCTCGGGGCCAAGGTCGATGACCCAGTCCGCGGTCTTGATGACGTCGAGATTGTGCTCGATGACGATGACCGAATTTCCGGCCTCGACCAGGCGCCCCAGCACCAGCAACAGCTGCGCGATGTCGGCGAAATGCAGGCCCGTGGTCGGCTCGTCCAGGATGTAGACCGTGCGGCCAGTGGATTTCTTGGCCAGTTCCTTCGACAGCTTGATTCGCTGCGCTTCGCCGCCAGACAGCGTCGTGGCCGGCTGCCCCAGCTTCAGGTAGCCCAGGCCCACCTCGCGTAGCGTTTCCAGCTTGCCGCGCAGCTTGGGGATGTTTTCCAGAAACTGGCAGGCCTGGGTGACGGTCATGTCCAGCACGTCGGCGATACTGGACTGCCGGTAGTGGACCTCCAGCGTCTCGCGGTTGTAGCGACGGCCACCGCAGGCCTCGCATTCCACGTACACGTCGGGCAGGAAGTGCATCTCGATGCGGATGATGCCGTCGCCCTGGCAGGATTCGCAGCGGCCGCCCTTGACGTTGAAGGAATAACGCCCTGGCTTGTAACCGCGCGCCTTCGATTCGGGCAGGTTCGAAAACAGATCGCGGATGTGCGTGAAGACGCCCGTGAAGGTGGCCGGGTTCGAACGTGGCGTGCGTCCGATGGGCGCCTGATCGATGTCGATGACCTTGTCCACGTGCTGCAAACCGTCCAGGCCATCGAAGGGCTCGGTCGGCGCCTTGCCGCCGTTCAGCCGATGCTTTAGCGCGGGCAGCAGCGTGTCGACGACCAGGCTGGACTTGCCCGAACCTGACACGCCCGTCACGCAGGTGAAAACGCCCAGCGGAAACGACACCGTCGGGTTACGCAGGTTGTGCGCGCGCGCCCCGCGCAGCAAAAGGTTGCGGTTACCCGCCAGCCGTCGGTGCTTGGGCACCTCGATGATCTTGCGCCCCGACAGATATGCGCCCGTCGCCGAGTGCGTGTTGGATTCGATGTCCTCCGGCGTTCCGCACGCGACGATGCGCCCGCCACCCTCACCCGCCTTCGGCCCCATGTCGATCACATAGTCGGCCGCGCGGATGGTCTCTTCGTCGTGCTCGACGACCAGCACGCTGTTGCCGAGGTTGCGCAACTTGATCAATGTCTCCAGCAAGCGGGCGTTGTCGCGCTGGTGCAGCCCGATGCTGGGCTCGTCCAGGATGTACAGCACGCCCATCAGGCCGCTGCCTATCTGCGTGGCCAGCCGGATGCGCTGTGCTTCTCCCCCGGACAGGGTCGCCGCCGGGCGGTCCATCGACAGGTAGTCGAGCCCGACATTGATAAGGAAGGACAGGCGTTCGGTGACCTCGCGCAGAATGCGATCGGCGACCTGGCGATCGCGGCGCGACAGCGACAGGCCCTTGATGAAATCGAAGGCCTCGCGGATGGTCAGCGCCGTCAGTTCGGTGATGTTCTTGCCGCCGACGCGCACGAAACGCGCCTCCTTGCGCAGCCGCGTCCCGCCGCAGTCCTCGCACGGCGACTGCGACATGTAGCGGTGAAATTCCTCGTAAATGGCCTCGAAGTCCTCGTCGGTGGTGCGCCCCTGTTCGCGTCGTCGTCGTTCATATTCGTCGAATCGGCGCTGTAGATTCGCCAGAACGCCCTCGAATTCCTTCTTGAAGCTGTGCTTGCGCCCGTTCTTGTCGAACGAAAATTCGATCTCCTGCGTGGCATCGCCTTCCAGGATCAGCTTGCGCGTCTTCGCGGGTAGCTTGTTCCACGGCATGTACAGATCGATCTCGTAGTGCGCGGCGACCGCGTCGAGGATCTGCTGGAAGAAGCTGCTGTTGCGGCGCTCCCAGGGCTCGACGGCACCCTCGCGCAGCGACAGATCCCCGTTGCCCACGATCAGATCCGGGTCGAAGAACATCTTCGCGCCGATGCCGTCGCAGGCCGGGCAGGCGCCCTCGGGGTTGTTGAACGAGAACAGCCGCGGCGCAATCTCGGGGAAGCTGGTTCCGCACGACGCGCAGGCAAATTTCTCGGAAAACAGAATGTCATCGCCTTCCAGCGGCGAAATCTTCACCAGGCCGTTGGCCAGCTTGGCGGCAAGCTCGGCCGATTCGGTCAGCCGCTGGCGGATGCCGTCCTTGCGCACCAGGCGGTCGACGAAGACCTCGATCGTGTGCGGCGTGTCCTTGTCCAGCTTGGGCGGGTCGGCCAGTTCAATCAATTCGCCGTCGACGTTCGCGCGCACGTACCCGCCTTGCCGCAGGCGCGCCAGGTCGGTCGCGAAGTCGCCCTTCTTGTCGCGCACGATGGGCGCCAGCACCGAAAAGCGCGTGCCCTCGGCAAAGGCCAAGACGTGATCCACCATCTGCTGGATGGTCTGCGAGGCAATGGGCTGACCGCACTGCCAGCAATACACGACGCCGACGCGCGCCCACAACAGGCGCAGGTAGTCGTAGATCTCGGTGATGGTCCCGACGCTGGAACGCGGGTTGCGCGACGCGGATTTCTGCTCGATCGAGATGGCCGGCGACAGCCCGTCGATCGAATCGACGTCGGGCTTGCCCATCTGGTCCAAAAACTGCCGCGCGTACGCGGACAGCGATTCGACATAGCGGCGCTGGCCTTCCGCGTAGATCGTGTCGAAGGCCAGCGACGACTTGCCCGACCCCGACAGCCCGGTGATGACCACCAGCTTGTCGCGCGGGATCTCGACGTCGATATTCTTCAGGTTGTGGGCCCGCGCGCCCTTGACGACGATCTTCTTCATGAAAGGAGGAAGGGCACCACCTAGGACCCCTTTAGGGGGGCCCGGACGTGATAACCGAGCCTGTCACCCTAGCAGATCTTCGCCCGGGAGATCTGTGTGGTCGTCTACAGTCCGGGGGGGCCGCGCCACCGCCCCGTGGTTCGCAGCTTGCTGGGTTTCAGGCCGACAAGATCAAGGGGTTCAGATCCGCGATCCGGTCAAAGTCTGAATCGAAGGTGACGATCTGCGCGCCTGCCTGCAAGGCACAGGCGGCTATCCAGATGTCGTTCGTGGGGATCGGTGTTCCCGCGCGACGAAGTTGAGAAAATATTACCCCGTATCGTCGCGCGACAGCCGCGCTGACATCGACCACGGCAACAAAAGGCTCGGCAAGAAAATCCCGAATCGTCGCCTGGTTTTCCTCGGGTCGCGACCCCAGAAGAAATCCAGCCTCAAGCTCTCCGAGACAGATGCTGCTCAGGAAAACCCGTTCAGCCGTTGCCAACAAATTCACAACCCCCACATGGCCGCGGCGCAGTTGCGCATAAGCGGAGGTGTCCAGCAGCAGGATGTTGTTCATCCCGACAACTACGTCCACAACTTGGGATCGATATCCCTTTGCGCGGCGATCGCCTCTTCAAGTTCCCGCAGGTCGCTGGCCGTGGCGGTTGTGTACCGCGCAAGCCGCAGGCGCCGTTCGCTTTCGTCCAGGCCGACGGCACGTTCCAAAATCCGCAACACGGCGGTGTTGACGCTGGTTCCCGCGTCTTGCGCCACGCGACCAATCCGGCGCGCAAGTTCCGGTTCGACACCACGAAGGGTGATCTGCTTCGCCACGGTTTGCTTCATCATGACATCATGAATGTACTAATTCGATGTCACGATGTCAATCGTGCCGTCCTCCTGCTTCCTCCTGCTTTCCTGCCTGCGTTCCTCCGGGTGTAGCCTTCACCACCCACGAAAGATATAGCGTACTATGCATTTTACTGTATAAAAATAGAACATGGACAGCAGGAAGCTAGTCGATCGCGACGAGGCGCTCCGAGTGCTGTCGGGATTCAATCCCTGGTGGGCAGAGCGGCCATTCCCGATCCCCGACTTCCAGCGCCTCGCCTTCGAGGCGTGCCGATCGTTCCTGGCCCAGTCGACCCTGCGGCGAGCCATCCTCATGTCAGGCCCGCGTCGCGTGGGGAAAACGACCGTCCTCTACCAGCTCGCTCGGATGCTCCTTGCCTCCGGTGTCGGGACTGGCAAGGCCGATCCGAAGTCGGTGCTGTACCTCAGCCTTGACCATCCTCTTCTCAAGCTGCTGACCCTCTCAGGAGCTTTGCGGCTGTACCACGAGGCTATATGGGCCGAGGGGCGGCCCACATTCCTCCTGCTGGACGAGGTCCAGTACTCGAAAGACTGGGAAACAGAGATCAAGCTGCTGGTGGACCACCACCCCGAGTACCGGATCGTGGCGACCGGATCCGCGAGCGCGCTCCACAAGAACGGCCTTGCTGAAAGTGGCGTTGGCCGATGGCTGACCGTCCCCGTTCCCACCCTTTCATTCTACGAGTTTGTCCACATCCGGCATGAGCACGAGCCGAAGATACAAAAAGACCTGCGACCGCCAGATCTCTTTGCCCTTGGCCAGTCGGAGCGCGTGAAGCTGGCCACCCAGTTGCGCGCGCTCCTGCCTGCGTTCCAGAGATACCTCCTCGTAGGCGGCTTTCCCGAGACCGCCCAACAGGAGAACATTTCGCTCTGCCAGCGTCTCCTCCGAGAAGATGTCGTAGAGCGGGTCCTCAAGCGAGACATGACCGCGCTGTTTGGGGTCCGCAACGTCGACGATCTGGAGAAGCTTTTCATCTATCTCTGTCTTCATTCGGGCGGCATCCTGGCCCACAAGACAGTTGCCACCGCGCTCGAGGTCTCGACCCTCACCGTTGGCAACCATCTCAAGCTGCTCGAACAGGCCAACCTGGTGTACCGCCTCCCTCCCATGGAGGTGGGCGGCAAGAAAATCCTGAAGGCCAAGAACAAGTACTACCTGTGTGATGCAGCTTTGCGAAACGCCGTCCTTCTGCGCGGTGAGGAAGTACTCGCTTCTTCAGACGAGATGGGAACGATCGTCGAGACGACCGTGCTGCGCCACCTGTACGCGCACTACTACAGGGACACCCCGGAGGTCGGGTACTGGCGCGATCCGAAGACGGACAAGGAAGTCGACATCATCGTTCGCAGCCCCAACTACGTCATCCCAGCGGAGGTCAAGTACCGTGAGGGTGCGTCGCTCGAACCGGCTGGTGGGCTTGTTGCGTATTGTCGTCAGGCCCGTGTGAAGCAGGCATACCTCGTCACCAAGCGGGAGGAGGATTTCGGGGTCGCCAAGATGCCCGACCTCCAGACGAACTTTCTGCGCGTCCCCGCGCACATCCTCACGTACCTTCTCGGCCAAGCCGAACGACTCCTGTGGACGAAGTAAGGCCGGTCTGGGCCTGGTCCGGTTTGATGGACGGTGGGTTGCGAACGACGGGACTGGGGCGGTGCCCGTCGAGCACGCTGCAATCGCAGGGTTGCGCTGCGTAGAGCGCGTACGCCCATGATATCGTCGCGCGATGCACTTGCGGAAGGGGCTGCTGTTCTGGCTGTTGTGCAGGGTATTCTCCGTGGCGGCAATAGGCGCGGCCACCACAAGTTGCAACAACAAGGGCGAAGAGGGCGAGTCGTGCAAGTCTGAGGGCGTTCTGCAGGGTTCGTTCTGCGATGAAGGTCTAATCTGCAACGCCGCGAACATCTGTCAGAAGCCGATGACCGTACGTGATGGCGGCCATTGCAATGTGAACGAGCTCTGCAAGGCTGGCCTGTGGTGTGACCTCATGCTTCGGGCGTGTCGGCCGTTTCTTCCCGAAGGCGATCCGTGCATCAACCCGACTAGCGTTCAAGTTCGCCAGCAGAACGCAGGAAATCGGGAGATCAATGACGCCCAGTACACCCTGGAGACACTCAGCGCCGAATACAAGCCCACCTCCATGCCACCGAAGTTGGGCGACCTCCTCGTGTTGCTCGACGAGGAGCACGGTTCCCGTCTGAACGGGCTATGCCCAATCTCCCCCTACTTACCCACTACCGAGCGAGAAGAACCTTACCTCACCACAAGGCTGAAATCGAAGCGGACGGTGCCCGTCTCGGGCACGACGACATTCGCGGTGGCGGGCGGGTTTCCGTCGCCGTTGTGGCCGTACCAGCCCACGTAGTCGCCGGGCGTCGACGAGGTGCCTCCGGACCGGTCGACGTCGACGAATGCGAGGAGAAAATATGTACCAGCCGGAACGCCAACGATCACGTAGTCGAGGACGGTGGTGCCGTCCGGTGCGATCCCGCTGCTGGCCACGGGAGTCCCGTCCGGCGGCAGCGTCGTGAAGAGCGTCACGGTGCCCTTCTTCCCCTGCGCGATACCCGGGAGCGTCAGCTTTCCCGTCACGGTGGCCCCGGTGACGCCCCCATCAGGCGCCTGCCCGCAGGTCGTCTTCGGGATCGCCGGGTCTTTCAGGCAGGCCAGGGTGGGACCGCAGCTGAGCGGGTTCGAGCAGGAATCGCCTTGGCCCAGAAAGGGTCGGCATGTTTTCGCAACGTTGTCGCACCACAGGTGAGCCGCGCAAAGATCCTGCGAGCTGCATGACTCGCCCTCGTTCCGAGACATGGGCGGCTGGCAGGTGTTCGTCGCGTCGTCGCAGATCAGGCGGTCGTCGCAATAGGTTGGGCCCAACGGGCCATTCGACTTGCACGGCTGGCCGCTGCCGCCGTGACAGCCATAGAGCGCCGCGAGCGCCAGCATCCCCATCGCGAAAAACCTCGACACTCTCACTGCCGGCACCATGCCTGCGAGTGAACGGATTGTCCACGGGCCCCGGAGCTACGGAGCGGGCTCGCGGACTGTGCTGCCGTCGATCGTGATCGCGGTCCCCGCCAGCAATCGGCCGTTCACCGTCGCCTTGTTCCTCAGAGCGATCGACGTCTGACTCAGAACGATGCCCTCGAACTGCACCGTCGTGCCCAGGTCGACGAGGCCGCTGACTTGCCAGAAAACGTTCTTGGCCAGCGCGCCGCCGGACAGGACGATGCGCTTGCCGTTGGCCATGGTCAGCTTCTGCGCGATCTGGAGATCCAGACATCCGTCGCACTGCCGGCCAGAGTCACATCCGTCGGGATCAGCAGGCCACTGCTCCACTTGTAGACGCCGGGAGTGAGGGTCTTCCCGCCGATGTCTCCTGCGCCCAGTTCGGTGACGTTGGGCGCAAGACGATCCCCCCTTGAGTCGGGCGCCCCGCGAGGGTAGATACCGGCAACTGACGGCATCGCGAAAGTGAATTGCGCTAGGAAAATGGGCTTTGCTTCGCTTATGCTCTTGGCGGAACCGATGTAATTCACCCGCGCATTTGCAAACGATACGTCGGGTGACCTAGAGATGGCGAGGACCCCATGAGATCTAGAGTAACGCGCGTGTATATGCCGATATTTCTGTCGGCAGTTACCTACCTGGCTACCCAGGGCTGCTCGAACACTGACCAGGTTCCGCCAGTCGACACCGATATCACCCCGAACGAGCCGACGCCCGGGCGGCCGCCGCCGTCGACCATGGGATCCCCGCCTGCAGAAACAAATGTCCCGAGAGTGCCGCCGGAGTTTGATCCGCTGCCCCTGCGCGTCGGCGTCTCCAAGGCCAAAGATTTACTAACGGGTCTACCAGCCACTTCGAGTGAATTGTCCCAAGCCGCGACGCCGGAAGGTTTCAAGAGCCTGATCGATACCTGGGCAGCAACACCTCAATTTGACGACACCATGCTGCGCTTTTTTGCCGACGCGTTTCAACAGGGCGGCCTCGGCGCGGACGAAGTACAGCAGTTCGCGCTCGCGCTCGAGCGGCCAAACAACTTCGAATACTACTACGGGAGTCCGAAGGTCCGACGCGCACTCAACGAAATGTTTGCGCGCACCGCGCTGGGCATTGTGCAGGAGGGGCGGCCTTTTACCGAAGTTGCCACCACCACCCGATTCAAGCTCAATACGCCGTTGATGGCGACCCTGCTCTTCGTAGACGCGCATCCGCGCACCGACAGCTTTCAGGCGGTCCAGGATTCATGGCTGCTCAAACGCTTTGCCAAGTTCAAGATCACGGCGACGTACAACGTAGACCCGGCCTCCGGGAATTCGGTGCCGATTCCGATCGCTGAGAGCCTGGACGAAAAGAACAAGAATTTTATGCGCTGGTCGCTCGACGCGAAATACGGCTGCCGTCCGCTTGCGGTAGATTTTACCGAAACTGGATCGCTAGCTGTGGAGTTCGCATACATGGCACTTTTCGGCGATCGCGTAGGCCGGTGCACATTGGCTCCAGCATTCGAGCTTTCCGAATGGGATACCTGGAAATGGGTATCGGTGCGCAAAGCTACAAATAACGAGTCACCCACCGTATTCTGGGACCTACCGAAACTTAGAGCTGCAACCGAAATTGTCGTCTCAACGTCGCGCGTCGGTTTTTTCTCGACCCCCGCATTTTTTGCACGCTGGCCAACCAATCCAACCAACTCGTTTCGAGGGATCACCAATCAGACGTTAGTCGTTGCCCTAGATACCTCGTTGAACATTCCGATCAGTGCCTCCCAGGTTGCCGGTACGGACGAGGGGGAACATGCGCGTGCGGGTACCCCATGTTTTGGTTGCCACCAAGTTATCGACCCCATTCGCAACTTTTTCCGCGAAGATTACTCGACAGGCAGTACGCCACGGCCTGTCGCCTCGCCGGTGAGCGGTGCGCCGCTTGCTCCTGGCGTGTTCACCCTTGGCGGCGGTGACCCCGGCAAACACGGCGTCGAAGCTTTGGGAGCGGCAATTGCTAAGCATCCAGATTTTGCCAAAGCGTGGACTCAGAAAATGTGTGTTTGGGCCACAAGTTCGAGGTGTGCGGAGGACGACCCTGAATTTCAGCGTGTCGTGCGAGCGTTCCGCGACGCCAGCCACAACTTCAAGGTACTTTTACGTGAGTTGCTGACATCGCCGCTTTCGACGTTTGCCTCGCGCACCAAGTCTTCGGATTTAAATGGCGTAGCCGTCGGCGTGGCGCGCCGCGAACTTCTCTGTCAGCGGCTTTCCGCACGCGCAAAGCGATCCGACTTGTGTCAACAAGACGCCGTCCGCCGGCAGTACGACAACGACGACGGCTGGTACGCCCAAGTCTACTCGCAAGGCTTACCGGCAATCGGTCACCTGCGTGGCGAATCACTTGCGGTTATGCCGCGCGTTCCCGGGGTCTTGTTCCAGCCGGCGATCGAGCGGCTTTGCCGTTTCTACGCGGATAGCCTCGTCGGGGACTACCTCTACGGCGCTGCGGTCTGGCCACTGCAAAAAGATATCAAAGATGTCCGCGCGACGCTCGACGAATTCGTCAGCGTGATCATGGGTGTACCGGAATCTGACGAGACCTACCTTGAGCTGCGTGCAACACTGCAATCGCATTACGACGACACGCTCGCTCTCGTTAAAGACCTTCCTCACAATCGAGTAGAGTCGCAGGCATTAAAATCGACATTTGTGGCTGCTTGCAGCTCGCCATTCTTCTCTTCGGCAGGACTGTAAAGGAGTACCAAGATGTCACAGTCCTGTCGTCGTGAGTTGCTGGTGAGGTTCGTGGGCGGGTCTTCCCTGCTGGCGCTTCGTGCCGCTGCAACTGGCCTTCCTGCAGCATTCATACTGGCTCCGCTGCGCGAGGCCCATGCCGACCCCAATGTCACTACTAATCCTGCGAGGCTGCAGTTTTTGGTCATGGCGATTTCTGACGCTGGAGAGCCGATCAATGCCAGTGCCCCCGGCGGCTATGCGATGCCCGACATGAACCACGCAGGGGACGCGTTCATGCAAGCGGCGCCGCTACAACTTGGCGCGAAGACCGAAAGGGCAGCGCAGATTTGGAGCACTCTGCCCCAATGGGCGCTGAACCGAGCGGCCTTTATTCAACACGGTACGTTTGCTGAGCAGCACGGTTCAATTGGCGGTGTTATGCAACTTATGGGTCGCGCGAAAGACGCCGAGATGATTCCAGCGATGTATGCGCGGCATCTCGGCGGCCCGATGAACACTTTGCAGCAGCTTCCCATCGCTGCGGGTGCCGGAGACATCCTTGCCGTCAAAGGTATCCGCGTCCCCAATGCAAATCCGCTCGCGTGGAAAGAACTTGTCGGCCAATACAATTCTATGCCCGACGACCTGCAAAAAGTCCGCGACCGAACCATGGATAGGATGTACGCGACTTTGAAGGCGCGCGGAACTCGCGTACAATTGCGCTATCTGGACCAACTCGCAAAGTCGGGGTCGGATGCGAAAAAACTAGGATCCGACGTTGCAAACATTCTGGCGGGCATCAAGAACAATGGGAACGACGCTCAACTTCAGGTTGCAGCGGCGATTGTGAAAATGAATGTTTCGCCAGTGATTGCCATTCGGCTCGATTTTGGTGGCGACAACCACAATGATCCAAAGTTGGAATATGAAGCTAAGATGCACAAGGACGCCATCGAGGGATTGGGAAGATTCTTCAACACCCTGAAGTCCAATGGTCTGGAGGACAAGGTTACATTTGCGTCGTTTGGGGTATTCGGACGCAACTTCAAAGTAGGCGACCTGCACGGGCGCGACCATTGGTCCTCGCATACGACCACGGTCCTGATTGGAAAAAACGTGCGGCCAGGATTGTTCGGCGGCACCACCGCAAAGCGTGGCGATTATGGCGCAACCGGTATCGACTCGGCGACCGGCACCGGGGTCGTGGATGGCGGTGACATAAAATTTGACGACACACTTGCTGCAGTTGGTAAAACCATCGGTGCAGCTGTCGGCATTACGTCTGAGACGCTTGATGCGGAGATATCCGGCGGACGCATCATTCAGGCAGCTATTGCCTAGCTAGTGCGTGTCGGGAAATTCGGGGCCTCGCCCCGGACCCCACCGGGGCCTGTGGCCCCTGGCGCAGGGGACGCTGCCCCTGCACCCCGCAAGGGGCGGCGCCCCTTGACCCCGCACCCCTGCTTCCGCGAGGACGC
>JANXXE010000048.1 GCA_025350815.1 Myxococcales bacterium
AAAGAAGCCATGAGCCCCTTCACCGAGTCCGTCGTCGAAGAAGCCGCGCTCGAGTGGTTCGGTGCGCTCGGCTACGCGGTGCTCTCGGGCCCGACCATCGCGCCGGGGGAACCCACCGCCGAGCGGGCGAGCTACGAGCAGGTCGTGCTCGACGGACGGCTCCGCGAGGCACTGCGGCGTCTCAACCCCGCCGTTCCGGATGAGGGAATCGAAGAGGCGTTCCGCAAGCTCACGCGGATCTTGTCGCCCCAGCTCGTCGATGGCAACCACGAGCTGCACCACTACCTCGTGAACGGCGTCAGCGTGGAGTACCTCCGCGCGGACGGCACCGTCGGGTACGACCCCGTGAGGGTTCTCGACTTCGACGTGCCCGATGCGAACGACTGGCTCGTCGTGAACCAGTTCACGGTCACGGAGTCCGGCCACACCCGCCGCCCCGACGTCGTCGTGTTTGTGAATGGCCTTCCGCTCGCGTTGCTCGAGCTCAAGAACGCGGCCTCCGAGAGCGCGACCATCTGGAGTGCTTTCCAACAGCTTCAGACCTACAGGAATGAGCTTCCGGCGTTCTTTGTCTTCAACGAGGTGCTGGTCGTCTCCGATGGGATCGAGGCGCGAATCGGAACCCTGTCATCGAACCGAGAGCGCTTCCTTCCGTGGCGCACCATCGAGGGCGAAGCGCTCGCCGCACCGAGCTTCGCGCAGCTCGAGGTGCTCATCCGCGGCGTCTTCGACAAGCGCCGGTTCTTGGATCTCATCCGCCACTTCGTCGTCTACGAGGGCGACGGCGACACCGTGATCAAGAAGGTCGCGGGGTATCACCAGTTCCACGCCGTCGGCCGCGCGGTCGAAGCCACGGTCATTGCGTCTCGGCCCAAGGGCACGCGGCGGGTTGGAGTTGTGTGGCACACGCAGGGGTCGGGCAAGAGCCTGACGATGGCCTTCTACGCGGGCCGCGTGGTTCTGCATCCCGAGATGCAGAACCCCACGCTGATCGTCCTCACCGATCGCAACGATCTTGACGAACAGCTTTTCGGAACGTTCTCGCGATGCAAGGAGCTCCTGCGCCAATCGCCGGAGCAGGCGCGTGATCGGGCGCATCTGCGTGGGCTGCTCAAGGTCGCGGCGGGTGGCGTCGTCTTCACGACCATCCAGAAGTTCCTGCCGGAGACAAAAGGGGACACGTTCCCGTTGCTATCGGACCGGGAGAACGTTGTCGTCATCGCCGACGAGGCGCATCGCAGTCAGTACGACTTTATCGATGGTTTCGCCCGGCACATGCGCGATGCACTTCCGAACGCATCGTTCATCGGGTTCACCGGTACGCCGATCGAGTCGACCGACAAGAACACCCGGTCCGTCTTCGGCGACTACATCAGCGTCTACGACATCCAGCGTGCGGTGCAGGACGGCGCGACCGTTCCCATCTACTACGAGAGCCGGCTGGCCAAGATCGAGCTGAAGAACGAGGAGAAGCCGCACCTCGATGAGGCGTTCGAGGAGATCACCGAGGGCGAGGAGCTGGAAGGCAAGGAGAAGCTCAAGACGAAGTGGTCGGCACTTGAGTCCTTGGTCGGTACCGATCGACGGCTCACGCTCATCGCGGATGATCTCGTCCGGCACTTCGAGACGCGTCTCGAGGCGATGGATGGCAAGGCCATGATCGTTTGCATGAGTCGACGCATCTGCGTCGAGCTGCACAAGGCCCTTGTCGGGCTGCGCCCATCGTGGCACCAGGGCGACGATTCCGAGGGCGCCATCAAGGTGGTCATGACGGGCTCGGCGTCCGATCCAACCGACTGGCAGCCCCACATTCGGAACAAAGCTCGACGCGAAGCGCTTGCGAAGCGGTTCAAGGATCCGGAGGACCCGCTCAAGCTCGTCATCGTGCGCGACATGTGGCTCACCGGTTTCGACGCGCCGTGCACGCACACGATGTACGTCGACAAGCCAATGCAGGGGCACGGGCTGATGCAGGCGATCGCCCGCGTGAACCGCGTCTTCCGCGACAAACCCGGCGGTCTCGTCGTCGACTACCTCGGTCTCGCCGACCAGCTCAAGCGAGCGCTCCTCACGTACACCGACAGCGGCGGCCAGGGCGAGACCGCGATCGATCAGGAGGAGGCCGTCGCGCTGATGCTCGAGAAGCACGAAATCTGCTGCGGCATTTTCCACGGCTTCGATTGGGCGAAATGGACGACGGGGACTCCGGGACAACGGCTCTCGCTGTTGCCGGCCGCGCAGGAGCACGTGCTCAGCCAGGATGGGGGTAAGGATCGGTTACTTCAGGCGGTAACCGAGCTCTCGAAAGCGTTCGCGCTCGCGGTCCCGCACGACGAAGCGATCCGCATCCGCGATGACGTCGGATTCTTCCAGGCCGTGCGCACTGCCATCGCAAAGACAGCAGTCGGTGATCGCAGGGCGTCGGGCGACATCGACCACGCGATCCGTCAGATCGTCTCGAAGGCCGTCGCTTCGGACCAGGTGATCGACATCTTCGCGGCGGCCGGCCTCAAGAACCCCGACACCTCGATTCTCTCGGACCAGTTCCTCGCCGAAGTGCAGGGGATGCAACACAAGAACCTCGCCGTCGAGCTGCTGCGCAAGCTTCTGAACGACGAGGTGAAGATCCGGTCCCGCCACAACCTCGTCCAGGCGCGCTCTTTCGCCGAGCTGCTCGAGAAGTCGATCCGCCGTTACCAGAACCGCGCCATCGAAGCCGCCCAGGTCATCGAAGAACTGATCGGTCTCGCGAAGGAGATGCGCGAAGCGAGTCAGCGTGGCGAGAAGCTCGGCCTCAGCGCCGACGAGCTCGCTTTCTACGACGCGCTTGAAGTGAACGACAGCGCCGTGAAGGTCCTGGGCGACGACACGCTCAAGACCATCGCCCGCGAGCTGGTCGAGACGGTCCGGAAGAACGTGAGCATCGACTGGACCGTAAAAGAATCCGTGCGCGCGAAGCTCCGCGTGATCGTGAAGCGCATCCTCCGGAAGTACGGCTACCCGCCCGACAAACAGGAGGCCGCGACCAACACCGTGCTCCAGCAGGCCGAGCTGCTGTCGGACTTCTGGACGGAGGCGGGGAAATGAAGCTGCGGCGTTCTCACCTTGACTTGCCCTTCCATCCAGCTGGCATCTCGGGATCCGGCTCCTCGGCGTCGACGTACCGCGTGCAGTGGTCCGCTGCCGCTCAACCCCGACGGCACTCAGCGCAGCTCGCCGTCATCCCGGGGGCGTCGCACGCGCTGGCGATGGAGAAGCCGGAGGTCGTGGACCGGCTCCTGCTCGACTTCCTCGCCGCCGAGCAGCGGCGCCAGCCCAGCTCGAAGGGCGTCGACGCCGACGTCGCCGATGTTGTCGTCGGGTTGAGGAAGCCGCGTGCGAAGCGGAGAGTGGACGCGAGCGTTCGCGGGTGCCCGATCGCCCTCTCCGGGCCCGTTTTGGGCGGAGACTGCCACCAGCCGCCGCGACGCGCGCCGCCCAGGACGCGCGCCGTCGTCGAGTCGAGCTCAGGCCCTGCTCGGGGACAAGCGTGAATCAGCCCGCGCGGGTGTCGAGGATCACCTTGATCGTATCGCTTTTCCCGCCTGCGCTCACGACGGCGACCAGGGCATCGGTGCGGGCGGCCGAAGGCGGCTTGCCCGAGATGGTAGCGCTGTTCGCCACCGCCTTCACCCACGCTGGCTTCTGCGGATAGTTGATGGTTGCCTTTTCCCCGGTGCGATTGTCGATGTCGAACGTGTACCGGAACGAAGCGTCGCCAGCGGTGGCCTGGACCGCGAGTTCGCCAGTGGCCGTCGCAAAGTGGACCCCGGCGGCACGGTTGTTCGCGCTGCGAGCCGTCGCCCGCGCGGCGCCCAGGGAGGGAAACTTTTCCTTCGGAAACCACTTCTCGTTGAGGGTTGCCGGGTCGAGGTAGTTGGCACCGTTGTAGTACCAGCTCAGGTAGTCAGACTGCGTGAGCGCGTGTGTCATGCCTTCTTGCGTGCACCCGTAGCTCATGCCGTAGCCGACCCTCAGCCGGCGCGTCCACAATGCCCGATCCTCGGGCGAAAGGCTGGGGCTGTCGTGCCGACTCGTTGGGATCTCATACTTCCGGAACTGGTAGCTTCCCGCGAACATCTTTTGATCTTTCGATGACACGATTTCATCTTTCCCTGCCACGACTGCCCTCTTGTAAAAGACATTTGTGTCGATGACCATGCCTGTTTCCCCGGCCCCAGCCAGAAGGCCACTGTAGAAAGCGGTTATCAAAGAGTAGTCCGGGCGGGCCTCGATAAAAGGATCCCCTTTTTCTGCGGAGGACGGCCCGATCAGTAGGGCCAGCTTGAACGTCGGGTATTCCCGCACGCAGGCCTCCATTATTTGCTTGCCCCGCAGTCGGACCTGGCGACGGTAATCGTTCAGCGACTTGGCGGGGTTGGGCTTCGGACCGGGAAACTGCCAGAGCGGTACGGCGTGATACTTGTTGTCGGTGTTGTCGAGGAACAGGCCCTCCATGCCCAGATCCCGGCACGCCCGGGCCATTACCGCGAAATTGCCGACGCAGGTCGACCAGTCGGCAAACCAGTCGCCCGCTTTCATAGTACTCGTGGCGAAGAGCCAGCTCCGGTTGAGTTTCGAGAACTTTCCTTTGAGCGGTGCTACTTCATCGAACACGTGCGCAGGCTTGAGCGAGTCCCGGTTCGACCAGACGCAACTGGGGACTTTCTCGCCAGCCGCCACCACCGTATTGTTGTGAATGACGATCCCGTCGATGGGCAGCGATTCGATATAGGCACGGTCCGTGAGGACCTTGGCGGGCGAGGGATCCTCCGTAGGTCCCAAAGGCAAGAAGATCAGATAAGGAGGCCCAGCTGAACGTCCGGGCGCGGCCGAGGCAGCCTTCTGGTCAGCGCGCGCGGACTTCATGGCGGGCGGGATCGCGAACGCCCCGGCCGTGAGGGCCGCCTGGTGCAGGAACTGGCGTCGGGCACTGCCTAGCTTGGTGTGCATGGGATCTCCTTCATCGTGAGGTTCGCGCATTTCCTCTGTGGCGGCGGCATCCTAGGACACAAAGGTTGGATTCGGGTGCAGATCTTCCCAGCGACGGAAATCACCGGGGCTCTCGTCAATCTGGGTAGACGAAGAGGGGACCAACAAGGCACCTAATGGGTTGTGGAATCTCATAGACCACACCCGGCTGTCTACCGGCGGCGCCGCCCGTTACGTGCGCACTGGGGCGCCCAGCACAGCGTCGTACACACTGACCAGGCTCCCCATGACGGCGCCCACGCTGTACACATCCAGAATCCGTCGCCGGAACGCCCGGCCCAGCGCGGCCCGATCTTCCGGGGACTGCAACAGCGACAGCATCGCGGCGCCCAGCTGTTCGGAATCCCCGCTGGGCACCAGCACGGCCACTCGCCCGTCGTCCACGACCTGACCGCACTGCCCGATGTTGGTCGTGACCGTCGCCATACCCGCCATCCCGTATTCCAGCAGCGCGATCGGCAAACCCTCGGACGCTGAAGCCAGGACGGCCACCTCGCAGGTCTTCAAGATCGCCGGGACATCAGGTCGCGACCCCAACCAGGACACGTGACCTGCAAACACACCCGTGGACATTTCCCGGATGATGCGCGCGTGGTACGCGGCGTCGCCCACGGCCCCCAGAAGAATCAGGTGCGCGGCCGGCACCTGCGTCAGCACCTTCTTGAAGGCACGCAGCAGGTTGTCGTGGTCCTTTTCCGGGCGGAAGTTCGCCACGCAGACGATGCGGCTGCCCGCCTGCCCCGGCAGCGGTGGCGCGGGGGTCGGTTCGGGCTCGACGACGAAATTGGGCAGGTACCACACGCGATCGGCAGGCGTGTGCAGGCGGGTCCGCGCCCATTCGGCCAGCGGTTCATTGACCGCGATGATGCCGCTTGCCCGCTGGGACGCTGGGCCGAAGATCAGCGGGGGGCGCTCCTCGACGGCATAACGGCCATAGTGATCGTGCCAGATGACACGGGGGAACCGGCCGACCAGCGACGCCAGCGCGACGAAGAACAGCGATGTCCCGTGCGCGTGCACCAGCTTGATATTGTTCTGCTGCGCATAGCGGACCAGGCGCAGGGCCGCCCGCAGGTCCAGCTTGCCCGTACGGCCCAGGGATATCCGCCTGACGTCGGCCGCCAGCCCCGCCGCCAGCGGCCCCTCGTTCCGCGTCATGCAGACGTGACTGCGGAAGCGGTCGCGCGGCAGGTGGTTGGCGATGGTTACCAGCATTCGCTCAAGCCCACCGGCCGACAGGGAATCACAGACCTGCAAGACATCGATCATCGCAAAGGCGGCGCAGGATACACGATCAGCTGACCGTCGGGCAGATCGTGCGGCGACGGTCCGTCGACGACCGGCGCCGTTCGCTGGCCTTTCGACCACGGTCGTTGACTGCGCTAAAATGCCTGACAAATGGAAATCACCGAAACAGCCGATCTGGTTGCCTGCCTGACGGCCCCGCTGGCCGACGCCAAAGAATTGCTTGAGGCCTGCCTGGATGCCGATATTTCGGCAACGCTGGCGCGCGATGCGTGTTGCGGCAAGGGCGGCTGCGGGTGCAGTCCCAAGATGCAGTTGCTGGTGCCGCCGGCCGACGTGCCGCGCGTGGCGCTGTTGTTGCGGCAGCGCTGGGATGACTTGGCGGATCGCGAGGGCCTGGATGTTCAGGCTCAACGGGCGGATCTGGCGGAAGGTGAATTTGCCCCATGTCCCGCATGCAACACCGCAGCTGCCTTGAAGGACGGGGCGTGCAGCGACTGCGGTTTGCAGCTCGAATAAATTCGCTTTGAATGCACAGACGGTGACGGCCGCGATCCGGCAACGTGTCCTGCCGCATTACGACGGCCTGCGGGATGCGGCGATCACGCCGTTTGGCACGGGCCTCATCAATCAGACTTTCCGGGTCGACGCGCCGATGGGACGGTTTCTTTTGCAGAGGGTCAATCCGATCTTTCCCGTGGCCATTCAGGAAAACATCCGGGCCGTGACCGCCCGTCTGGCCGAAGCCGGCCTCGTTACGCCACGTTTGTTGCCGACCCTTACGGGGCAACCCTGTCTCGATCTGGGCCCGGGCGAGGTCTGGCGGATCATGACGTTCATCGATGGGGTCGCCTTCGAGGCCGTTGCCAGCGCCGCGCAGGCGCGGTCGGCGGGCGCGCTGGTGGCGCGGTTTCACCGGGCACTGGACGGCCTGCCGCACACGTTCTTGGGCATGCGTCCGGGCGTGCACGACACCCCCCGGCACATCGAAACCTTGCGCCGGGCCGTCGGTGAGCACATCGGACACCGTCTCCACGGGTCGGTATCGACCCTGGCCGCGCAAATGATCCCGGCGGCCACCGCCATGCCGGCGCTGCCGGCCATGTCCGCCCAGATCTGCCACGGCGATCTGAAGTTCAACAACATCCTGTTCGCGGGCCCCGACGCCGCCGAACGCGATCGCGCCCTGTGCCTGATCGATCTTGACACCGTGGGTCCCATGTCACTGGCGCATGAGATGGCCGACGCTTGGCGGTCGTGGTGCAACCGCAACGGCGAAGACCAGCCCGAGGCCGCGCTCGATCTCGACGTGTTCGCGGCCTCCGTCACGGGATACGAGGAAGGTCTGGAACGTTCGCTGACACAGGACCAGCGTCTCGCCTTCCTGCACGGGGCTGAGTGGATCAGTCTGGAACTCGGCGCGCGTTTCGCCGCCGATGCACTGAACGAAAGCTATTTCGGATGGCACCCGCAGCGCTTTGCGGGCCGCGGTGAGCACAACTGGGCCCGGGCGCGCGGTCAGTGGTCGTTACACCAGGCACTGCTGGCGTCCCGTCCGCAGCGGGCCCGCCTGCTGCGACTGGCCTGAACCGGCCGGTGCGTCAGCCGCTTCGCAGTCGGCTCGCCGTTTGTGGGCAGGTTTCTTTGCACCCTCGCCCTAAGCGTGTGAATTTGTTGTTGTCGTGTCGTGGCCCGCAACGTGCATTCACCAGCGCTCCTCGACACTGTGTTCAAGAAAGGAAGGCTGTTTGCCATGTCCTCGGTCACATCCGCCCTTCGCGTTTCCCGCCCTGCCGGAATGAATACTGCCTCGGCGCAGACCGCCCCCCGCCAGGGTGAGGCCGAAAGCCGCGACCCGCTCGCCGAGGGCGCCAGCGCCCGCGCTTACGTCGAACTCCTGGAGCCGCACTGGCTCAGCGCCATCGAATCGGCCACCGACTAGAGATAGCGGGTTTGCAGGTGATGCTTGAAGGCAGCGGCCGATAGCGGCGCGCCCGTCGCCTCGATCAGGAGATGTTGTGTGCCCAGCAAACTGCCGCGGGACCAGATACGCTCGCGCAGCCAGTCGTTCAGCGGCGTGAACTCACCCCGCGTTAGCTGCGCTGACAAATCGGGCAAGGCCCGTCGCGCGGCCGCAATGATCTGTGCCGCCGTCAGGGCTCCCAGGGTGTAGGTCGGGAAATACCCGAACAGCCCCGCTGGCCAATGCACGTCCTGCATGCAGCCGTCCTTGTAATTGCCCTTGGTCGACAGGCCCAGTAGCTGCCGCATGCCCTCGTCCCAGGCATCGGGGATTCCCGAGACTTGCAGGCTGCCTTCGATCAATTTCTTTTCCAGCTCGTAGCGCAGGATCACGTGACAGGGGTAGGTGACCTCGTCGGCGTCGACGCGGATGTAGTCGGGGTGAACCCGCGTGTAGAGGCGATACAGATTGTCGGCCGTGAACGCCTCGGGTCTGCGGTCGGCCGCCGCGGGAAAGGCCTGCCGAATCAGCGGGGCGACAAAGGAAAGGAACTCGCGGCCGCGGCTGACCTGCATTTCCTGTAGCAGGCTCTGGCTTTCGTGCAGGCTCATGCTGCGCGCCGCCCCCACCGGCTGATCCAGCCAGTCGTGCGGCAGGTTCTGTTCGTACTTCGCGTGGCCGGTCTCGTGCAGCACGCCCATGAACGACTTGGTGAAGTCGCCCTCGTCGTAACGGGTGGTGATGCGCACGTCCTGCGGCACGCCGCCGCAGAACGGATGGTGGCTGGCGTCCAGGCGCCCACGGGAGAAGTCGAAGCCAATCTGGGCCATCACCGCCAGGCCCAGCCAGCGCTGGCGGTCTGTGGGAAAGGGACCGGAAGGCATCACGGCGGGCTGGGACTTTTGTCGCTCGACGGCCGCCTGGATGAAGCCCGGCAAGAAGGCGCGCAATTCCGCAAAAGCGACGTCGATTTCGGCGCTGCGCGCACCCGGCTCGAATCCGTCCAGAAGGGCGTCGTACTTGCCGAGTCCGAGCGGCCCCTGCCAGGCCGCCGCGACGTCTCGCTTGCGCGCCACCACCTCGGACAGCAAGGGTGCGAAGGCGACCCAGTCGTTCTGCGCGCGCAGGGTTCGCCACGCCTGTTCGCAGCGCGATTCCGCGCGGGACGAGGCTTCGACCAATTCGATCGGGATGCACGTGGCCCGGACCCACGCGCGCCGCATTTCGCGCAGATTCGCCGCCTGCCAGGGCGACAAAGATCCGGCTGCCTGTTCCCTGTCGGCTTGTTCGAACAGGTCGCCCTGCGCGGGATCCGTAGACAGCTCGTGCATCAGGCCGCGCAGTGACGCCAGCGCCTCGCCGCGGGCCTCACCACCGCCCTGTGGCATCATGGCCGCCTCATCCCATCCAGCAATCGCCTCGACGTGGTGAAGGTGGGCCAGGCGGCGTTGGCGGGTCTCAAGTGCTTGGTAGGACATCGAACCGTAGTCTACCGCCTCACGCGTCGACAAATTGCATCGCTGACCCCAGATATCAAGTAGGAATCATTCATGGACGACACCGCCGGGTCGGGCGAGCCGGACGCCTGGGCGCCCTTGCGCCTGCGGGACTTTCGGTTGCTGCTGGTCAGCCTGCTGGCGGCCACCCTGGGCACGCAGATGCAGGCGACCGCCGTTGCGTACCAGATCTATTCCCTGACCCACGATCCGCTTTCGCTTGGATTGATCGGTCTTGCCGAAGCCTTACCGTTCATCAGCCTGGCGCTGCTTGGCGGTCACGTGGCCGACGCCTCGGATCGCCGGCGGGTGATGCTGGTGGCGATGGTCGGGCACGTGGCCTGCTCGGCTGTCCTGGTGGCGCTGGTGGCTGCCCGCCACGGACTGTCCGGGGCAGCCCTGAAGACGTCTATATACGGCGTAATTGCCTGCACGGGCGTCGCGCGCAGTTTCCTGCAGCCGGCGCGGCAGGCACTGGCCGCCGAATTGGTTCCGCGCCCGCTGTACCCTGCGTCGGTCGCCTGGCGGACCGGTTCGTTCCAGGCCGCCTTGGTTGCGGGCCCCGCACTGGGCGGCTTGTTCTACGCTTTCGTGGGACCGGGGCGGACGTACCTGATAGCGGGCGTGTTGATGCTGGTCGGTCTCACCGGCGTGTCGCGCATTCGGCCGCCCGCCCGCCCGGTCGATCCGGGGCCGCGCCCGCCGCTTTTCGAAAGTTTGCGCCAAGGCGTCGCGTTCTTGCGCAGCGACGAGATCTTGCTGCCCGCCATCTTGCTGGACCTGTTCGCCGTGCTGTTCGGCGGTGCCGTGGCCTTGCTGCCCGTGTTTGCCAGCGACATCTTGCACCTGGGTGCCCGCGAGTTCGGCGTTTTGCGGGCGGCACCGGCGGTCGGGGCCGTTTTGATGTCGGTCGTCCTTGCGCTTGCCGGACCCATTGTCCGGGCGGGCGTCACACTGCTGCGTTCGGTGGCCGTGTTCGGCCTGTGCATGATCGGGTTCGCGCTGTCGCGATCGTTTCCGCTGTCGGTGGCGCTGCTGGCCGTCGGCGGGGCGGCGGACATGATCAGTGTCGTCCTTCGGGGAACACTCATGCAGTTGCGCACGCCGCGTCATATGCTGGGACGCCTGTCGTCCATCAATCAGATCTTCATTGGATCATCCAACGAGATTGGCGCATTTGAATCGGGCGTGGCGGCGCGTCTGCTGGGCACCGTTCCGTCGGTGGTGGCGGGCGGAACCGTCACCCTGCTGGTGGTCGGGATTGCAGCCTGGCGCGCACCGGCCCTGCGCCGATTGGGGCGGATGAAATAGCCGCGACCGGGGCGCACCCGTCACGCGATCTCAAGGACAGGTGTTAGCGTTTCCTTGGCTTCGAAACCGCCTCGAAATGGGGTTGCGCGCTGGGGCTTCTAATCGTATTGCTAAAAGCCATGCGTAGGTCCTGCCTGCTGCGGTCCGTTATCTTCACCGCACCCCTGGCCTTCGCGCTGCCTGTGCAGGCCGCCGGCGTCGATTTCGCTCGGGAAATTCAGCCTATTCTCGAGGCTTCTTGCATCAAGTGCCACGGGCCCGAAAAGAAGTCGGGCCAGCTACGACTGGACGCTCGAACCCTCGCGTTTCAAGGTGGCGTTTCAGGGCCGGTCATTGTCCCGGGCAAGGGCGCCGAAAGCCCCCTTTACACGGCCCTCGTCGACCCCGATCCCGATGAACGCATGCCGCGCAAGGCGCCCGCCCTGACGAAGGCGCAGATCGGCCTGATTCGCGCCTGGATCGATCAGGGCGCCGTGTGGCCGGGGGGCCCTGCCGCGGCCGAGCCGGTGGTCCAGAAGCACTGGTCGTATCGAAAGCCGCTTGCTGCTGCGCTGCCGGCCGTCAGTCGCGCAGGCTGGGTGCGCAATCCGGTGGATGCCTTTGTTCTGGCCCGTCTCGACAAGGAAGGGTTGGCGCCGTCGCCGGAGGCCAATCGGACGGCGCTGATTCGTCGGGTCAGCCTGGATCTCATCGGGTTGCCGCCGACGGTGGCCGAAGTGGATGCCTTTGTGGCCGACAAGCGCCCCGACGCCTACGAGTGCCTTGTCGATCGTCTGCTGGCCTCTGCCCACTATGGCGAGCGGCAGGCGCGCATGTGGCTGGATCTCGCGCGCTATGCGGATTCGAACGGCTACGAGAAGGATCGTCTGCGAACGATGTGGAAGTACCGCGACTGGGTCATCCGCGCATTCAATCAGGACATGCCGTTCGACCGCTTTACCATCGAACAAATCGCCGGCGACATGCTGCCAAACCCGACGACGGACCAGCTGATTGCGTCGGGGTTCCACGGCAACTCGATGCTGAACGAAGAGGGCGGCGTCGATCCCGCCGAGGCGCGCTTCCAGGTCATGGTGGATCGGGTCAACACCACGGGCGCCGTGTGGCTGGGCACGACAGTGGCGTGCGCGCAGTGCCACAACCACAAATACGATCCGATCTCGCAGAAAGAGTATTACGGGCTGCTGGCCTTCTTCGACAACACGCGCACCAAGGACGGCGCCGACAAGTTCGCGGGCAACGAGGCGCCACTCGAAGATCTGCAGATCCAGGTGCCGACGCCCGACCAAGAAGGGGCGCTGCGCAAGCTGGAGGCGGAGATTGCGAAGCGCGAAGGGGCGTTGGAAACGCAGACGCCGGCGCTCGACGTGGCCGAGGCAGCCTGGCGGTCGCAGAAGAGGACTGTGCTCGAAAGCTGGCATGTGCTGTCAGCCGGAAAAACCAGCACCGAATCCGCGGCGGCGGGGCGGGGCAAGGGCGCGCTGCTGACGCTGCAAAAAGATGGCTCACTGTTGGCGCAGGGCCCAAGTCCGATCAAGGACAGCTACACGGTGGCCGGACGTACCACCGATGGGCCTATCCAGGCGATTCGTCTCGAGGTGCTGCCGGATCCTAGCCTGCCAGGGCAGGGTCCCGGGCGGGGGCCGAATGGCGGTTTCGTGCTGTCCGAGTTCAAGGTCACCGCCGCGCCGGCGGATCGCTCGACAAGCGCCCGGCCCGTTGGGTTCAGCACCTCAAGTGCCGACGTGGGTGGTCCGGGCTCGGAGGTGGCGCTGGCCATTGACGGGCAATTGGATACCGGGTGGGCGGTGGGCACGGCGTCGGGTGCCGCGCATCAGGCCAGCTTCGGCCTTGCCTCGCCGGTCGGTTCACAGGGCCGCACCACCGTGCTGACCGTGACTCTCGATTGCAAGACCGTTCATCCCCAACACACCTTGGGGCGGTTTCGCCTGTGGACCAGCAGCAACGGCGACGCGGCCGAACTGAAACTACCGGCCAACATCCAGGCGCTGCTGCTGGTGCCTGGGGGCAAGCGCACGGCGGCCGACGCTCAGGCACTGTCGGCCTATTACCGTTCGATCGCGCCCGAACTTGCCCCCGTGCGCACCGAAATCGCCGCCCTGCGGAAGAGAATCGCGGATCTCAAGATTCCGACGGCGATAGTGATGGGCGAGAAGCCCACCTTCGAGCGACCTTCGACGTTTCTGCGGGTGCGTGGCGCGTACACCAGTCCGGGCGCCCGTGTCTACGCCAGCGTGCCCGCCATGCTCAACCCGCTGGGCGACAGCTTGCCGCCCAACCGCCTGGGGCTGGCACGCTGGCTGGTCGACAGGGAAAACCCACTCACCGGCCGGGTTATGGCGAATCGCTTGTGGGAACAGTATTTTGGCCGCGGCATCGTCGAGACCAGCGAAGATTTCGGGGCGCAGGGCTCGGCCCCTTCGCATCCCGAGTTGCTGGACTGGCTGGCGGCGACCTTGGTCGACAAGGGCTGGAGCGTGAAGGCGCTGGTCCGTCTGATGGTGACATCGGCGACCTACCGGCAAAGGTCGAAGGTGACGCACGATGCGCTGGAAAAGGATCCCTACAACCGGTTTTATTCCTATGCGCCGCGCTTCCGGGTCGAGGCCGAGATGATTCGCGACGTGGCACTGGCGGTCAGCGGTTTGTTAAGTCCCAAGATTGGCGGACCCAGCGTCTTCCCAGTCCAGCCCGACGGCATCTGGGACAACATCAGCTACGGGGTTGAAAAATGGCAGACCGATACGGGGCCGGATCGTTATCGCCGCGGCCTATACACTTTCATGCGGCGAGCGGCGCCCTATCCGATGTTCACGACCTTCGATGCGACCAGTCGCGAGGTCTGTACCTTGCGGCGCGTGCGGACGAATACCCCTTTGCAGTCGCTGAACCTGCTGAACGATCCGGCCTTTGTCGAGGCGGCGCGTGCCCTGGCCGGGCGCATGGCGATCGAGGCGGGTCCCGATCCACGAGCCCGCGCGACACATGGTTTCCGGCTGTGTACGGCGCGCAAGCCGGTAGCCGCCGAGGTTGACCGTCTGGTGGCGCTGTACCACAGCGAGCGCGAGAGGTTTGCCAAGCAGGGCGGCGCGGCCGAGGTTCTGCAGGGATTGAGTCCTGTTCCTTCCCCAGCCGCGCGCGATGATCTGGCCGCCTGGACGCTGGTTGCGAATGTGCTTTTGAATTTGGACGAGACGCAGACCAAGGAATGAGTGATGGACGAAGGTAACGAACGACTGAAGAACATCACGCGGCGGCACTTCTTCCAGCAAGCCGGCTTCGGCATCGGAAGCCTGGCCCTGGCCGAGATCATGCGCGGCGAGGGTCTGGCGCGCGCCACCGGCCCGGCGCCCTTCGCCCTGCCGAAGCCGCATTTCGCCCCCAAGGCCAAGAACATCATCTTCTTGATGATGGCCGGCGCCCCGTCGGTGCTGGACATGCTGGACCACAAGCCCAGGCTGTCCGAGATGAACGGGCAGCCCTGTCCGGACAGCCTGATCAAGGGCGAACGTTTCGCGTTCATCAAGGGTGTGCCCCGGCTGCTGGGAAGCCCGTACACCTTCAAGCGCCACGGCCAGTCCGGCGCCGAGGTGTCCGATCTGATGCCGCATCTGGCGACGGTGGTCGACGACATCGCCATCGTGCGTTCCATGTATACGACGCAGTTCAACCACGCCCCGGCGCAGGTCTTCATGAATACGGGTCACCAGATCGTGGGCCGCCCCAGCATGGGGGCGTGGCTGAGCTATGGCCTCGGCAGCGAGAATCGCGACCTGCCCGGTTTCGTCGTCCTGCTGTCGGGACAGAGCAATCCGGACGGCGGAAAGTCGTGCTGGGGCAGCGGTTATCTTCCGACCACTTTCCAGGGCGTCGAGTTCCGCAACACGGGTGATCCGGTCATGTTCCTGTCGAATCCGCGCGGCGTCCGGCCCGAGGCCCGGCGCAGCACGCTGGACGCGCTTGGCGATCTCAACCGCATGCGCCTGCAGGAGGTTGGGGATCCGGAAATCGGCACGCGCATCGCGGCGTACGAGCTGGCGTATCGGATGCAAACCAGCGTGCCCGAATTGATGGACGTGGCGCGCGAGCCTGCAGCCGTTCACGAGATGTACGGGACGCAGCCAGGCAAGGCGTCGTTCGCCAACAACTGCCTGCTGGCGCGGCGGCTGGTCGAGCGCGGTGTTCGTTTCGTGCAGCTTTACCACCGGGGCTGGGACCATCACGGCGCCGGCAAGAGCGACGATCTGATGCATGGGTTGCCCCTGCGCTGCAAAGAGACCGATCAGGCGGCCGCGGCCTTGATCAAAGATCTGAAACAGCGCGGCCTGCTGGACAGCACCCTGGTTGTCTGGGGTGGCGAGTTCGGCCGGACGCCCATGAACGAGGAGCGCGCGGGGTCCAAGTTCCTGGGTCGCGATCACAACCCCAAGGCGTTCACGATGTGGATGGCCGGTGGCGGTATCAAGCCCGGCGTCACGGTGGGGGCGACCGACGATTTTGGCTATAACGCGGTCGAGGATCCCGTACACGTCCACGATCTGCACGCCACGGCGCTGCACCTGATGGGACTCGACCACACCCGACTGACCTTCCGGTTCCAGGGGCGGGACTATCGATTGACCGACGTCATGGGCAACGTGGTGAAGAAGGTCCTGGCTTAGTCGGTCGGCGCGCCGCGCCGCGCTGCCATGTTGCCACCCGAAAGGGGTGAAAATTACGGGTTCCGGTGGGCCCTCCCTATAGTTACCGAGGGAGACTCCCATTCGTTCGCGCGATCCCCTCCAGTTCGTCCTGGTCGTATGCCTGCTGGCCGGCGTGGCGTGTGCGCGTGCGGCGCCGGCGGCCCGCCCGGTGGGGGGCGTGGTCCTGGACAAGCAGGGCGCCGCGGCGGCGCACAACCTGGCGACCGCCAAGCGTTACGTCGCCGACGTATTGCATGCGCTGAAACAGGTGGGCGCCATTGTCGAGGCGTCGCCCATCGACGGGGACGATCCTGTGGTCGCGACCTGCCTGACGGAAGCCCTGTTCGAGCTGAAGATCCTGGCAAATGCGGGCGAGCGACGCCTGGGTGAGCTGCGCGCCAGCATCATTGAACAGGCGCGCGATGGGTCCGAGGAGATGGTGGACATCATGCGCTTTCGCACCCAGGCCACCCGCGCGCGGGAGCGGGCCGAGCAGTGCGTGATTCGCTGAGCCGCGCCCAAGGCCGATTGTCTGTGCCGCGTCGCGCGTCAACGTTTTCTATCGGCCGGCAGTAGTGGGTGGCACAGGCCCATGCGCACCATCGGAATGCTTGTCGCCTTCGGATTGGGCATCTGTTCGCTGGTCGAAGGCGCCTATCTGGTCAAGTTATCACGCGATGTGAAGGGCCTCGCCGATGAGTTGCGGCTGACCCAGGAAGCCGGGGGCGCTGAGCGCGCCGCGGTGGCTGTACCTGCTTTGCACACGGCGCCCTTGCGGGTGGTGCGCGAGGTGGCCCGGCCACGGGATGTTCCCCCCGCATTTGTGGTTTCGACGCCGGCGCCGACGACACAGGCGGCCACGACCTTGCACGAAGCCCTGGCGACGGCCGAGGGCCGCGAACAGTTGAAGAATGCGCTGGCCATCATCGACGAGGAGCGACGGCAGGACAAAGTCGGCAAGCGCGTCGAAAAGCAAGAAGGCCACAACCAGCAGCTCAAAGAGAAGATCGCCAAGGTGGTCGCGCTCAACGGCGATGAGTCGTACAAGCTGGACACATTGCTGGCCGGCGTACAGGCCGAGCGCCACCAGTTGGTCGAGGACATGAAAGTTGGCTTGAAGAATGCCCGTGAGGTCGACGATCAGCTCGACACCGTCGACACCCGGGTGGACAAGGAAGTACGAGCGCTGCTTGGGGACGAGCGCTGGAAGAAGCTGCGCGAACAGGATCGGCGCGGCCGGGGCGGCAACCAGGGCCCCCCCGGCCCGCGCTAGCTGGTGTTCGATTTCGTGGTGGGGCGCGGCTAGTATCCCGCCCGGCGCAATCAGCCGCGCGGAGCCGTCCATGTTTGTCCTCAAGAAGCTCATATCCCTGTGTCTGTATCCGATGTCGCTGTGTGTGTTCCCGTTGGCTGCCGGGATGGTTCTGCTGTGGTTCTCGCGGACGCAAAGGGCCGGCAAGGTGCTGGTCACCCTGGGCACGTCCCTGCTGTTGTTGTTCGAATTCCGCCCCTTCGCTGAATTCGTTACCGAGTCCTTGGAGCAGCGCTACCCGCATCTGACCTCGGTCGACAAACTGCTTGCCGACAAGCGCGATCCGGTCAAGTGGGTCGTGGTCCTCGGCGCAGGTAGTGCCGTCGACAAATCTTTGCCCGTCAATTTGCAGCTGCACCCCATCGCGCTGGCCCGTCTCGTGGAAGGAATCCGGATCTACCGGGGATTGCCGGGTTCCAAGTTGTTGCTGTCGGGGGGCAGGGTGCTCGGCCGCTATCCCCACGCCGAGATCTTGGGGCAGGTGGCCCAACAACTGGGGGTCAAGGCCGAGGACATCGTCCTTGAACTGGAGTCGCGCGACACGGAGGACGAGGCCGTCATGATTCGCCCGGTGGTCGGCAAGGATCGTTTCGTGCTGGTGACGTCGGCCTTGCACCTGCCGAGGTCGATGGCCCTGTTCGAGAAGCTGGGGATGAAGCCCATTCCCGGGCCCGCCGATCAGTGGTCCAAGCCGGGCTCGGGCTTGTCCCTGTTTTCGTTCTTTCCCACCACCTTTCAGCTGCACATTTTGGAAAGCTCTTATCACGAGTACCTGGGCATTTTGTGGGCCAAGATGCGCGGCGCGATCTGAACGACGCCAGGTTTTCGACAGAATTCACAGAATAGATCCGCGCTTGTTACGGCCTTGAAACAAAGGCGCATGAGCCTGTGTGGGAGGTGTCGTGCGAATTGCCACCGGCACGCCCAAAAGTGCAATGGCGAATGTCTTTTCGCGAGCATTTGTCGTTCATTTATCTAAACTGGCAATCGTTCAGTTGGCGGGGAGGCGAAGGAGGCTCTGGAACGGAGTGCGAGACTGCGAGTCTGCGAGACACCGTTGTTAGAGGGTTGGGTGGTCAAGGGGAAGGAGGTCGTTGAGTCGGTCGGGACACGGGTGGAACAATGGGTGGAACAATGGGTGGCGGGTACGGTGGCCCGGGGGATTTCGGTCATAGCGAAAACGGCGTCGAAGAAATTCGACGCCGTTTCGCTTTTTGGCAGGTGATGCAGATCCCCCTTGTCTGGGCGGCCCTGAGGGGTAGTGTCCGTGCCATGTCAGACCTTTCGCGCCGAAGATTCCTGGAAGAGTCGATGTTCGTTGCCGCCGCGGCCGCCGCCGGCTGTCGCCCGGCGCGCCCACCCGAGGTGCCCAGCAAGGCGTCCGGGAAGGTGCCGGGCCCGAACGACGTCCTGCGCGTGGCCGTGGTCGGGGTCAATGGTCGCGGGATGGCCCATGTCGGCGGCTTCGCGGCACTCAAGGAATCCTGCGTCGTGGCCGCGATCTGCGATGCCGACCAGAACGTCTACGAAAAGGCGCGCAAGGCTGTTGAAACGCGCACCGGCAAGGCGCCCGTCTTTTATCAGGACTACCGCAAGCTGCTGCAGGACAAGTCCATCGACGTCATCTCCATAGCGACGCCCAACCACTGGCACTCGCTGGGCGCCATCTGGGCCATTCAGGCCGGCAAGGACGTCTATCTTGAAAAACCGATCAGCCACAACGTCCGCGAGGGCCGCATGGTGGTCGAGTTTGCGCGCAAGAACGGGCGCATCTGTCAGACGGGCACGCAAAGTCGCAGCAACCCCGGCATGCAGCAGTTCATCGGCGCCGTGCACGCGGGGAAGATTGGCACCGTGAAACTGGGCCGTGGTTTGTGCTACAAGTCGCGCCCCAGCATCGGCAAGCTGCCGGCCCCGATCGCGCCGCCGCCCGGTGTCGACTACGACCTGTGGCTGGGCCCGGCGCCCGCGCGCGCGGATGTGCCGCGCACGAAGTTTCACTATGACTGGCACTGGCAGGACGACTACGGCAACGGCGACGTCGGCAACCAGGGCATCCACGAGATGGACAAGGGGCGCTGGGGGCTCGGGCAGAACCAGTTGCCGAAGTCGGTCATCAGCGTGGGTGGCCGTTTTGGCTACGAGGACGACGGACAGACCCCCAACACGCAGGTCTGCTTCTACGACTTCGGCGACGTGCAGATGATATTCGAGGTGCGCGGCCTGCCGACCCCCGATTTCAAGGGCGCCAAGATCGGAAACATCTTCTACGGGTCGGACGGCTACGCGGTCAGCACGAACTACAACAGCGGCACCCTGTTCGATCTCAAGGGGCAGACCGTCGCGCACTTTGACGGCAGCGCCGATCACTTTGCCAATTTCGTGACGGCCGTCCGTTCACGCAAGCCCACCGATCTGAACGCCGATGTCCTCGAAGGGCACCTGTCAAGCGCGATGTGCCACCTGGGTGGCGTTTCGCACCGTCTGGGTACGGACCAGCCACTGGGCGCGCTGCCCAGTCAGTTGACCAACGTGAAGGAAGCCCAGGACGCGTTCTCGCGCTTCGAGGAACACCTGGTGGCGAACCACATTCCCCTCGACAAGACCCGGTTCCGGCTGGGACGCGAACTGACCATCGACCAGAAGACCGAGACCTTCATCGCCGGCAGCGCGGATGCGAATGCGCACCTGACACGCGCGTACCGCAAGGGCTTCGTCGTGCCCGACCGGGCGTAAGGTGCACCGCCTAAACGAACAGGCGGCTCTGTTGCCGAAGCGCGCAGACCCTGCGTAAATAGAGCCGTGGCCGGAACATTTCTCGTCGGGCAGGCGACCCACCTGCTGCTGAATCACGCCCAGAAGGGGGAGGTCCGCGGCTTCGTACTGGATATGTCGCCGCGCGAGGTGATCCTGTCCTTCCCCAGCCTGTCCGCGCCGCCGCCGGGCTTTCTTCCAGGGCGCAACGTCACGGTTCGATTCTGGAGCGATCTCGGCGTGCACAACGCCACCAGCGCGATTCTGCGGTACGGCCAGGGGCCGCAGGTTCGCATCGTCATCGAACGTTTCCAGAAGTTCGATACCGTGCAACAGCGACGTTACTTCCGGGTTATCGCTGCGCTGTCGGTTTCGTTCCAGGTGGTCGCGTCCTCGCTGGCCGAGGCTCAGGGGAAAGCGGGCATCAAGGCGGTGACCCGCGACATCAGCGCGGGCGGGCTCAGCATGAGCGCGCCTTTGCGTCTGGCCAAGGGGGATCGGCTGAGGCTGGCGGTGTCGCCGCCGCGATCGCTCGCGAAGACGCTGCCCGCCACCCTGAACGCGGACGCCGAGGTGGTGCGGGTGCAGGAGACCAAACACACCACCAAGACGGTGATTTCCGTCGGTGTCGACTACCGATTCCCAGCCGAGATCGAGCGGGATCGCTGGGTGCAGCTGACCTTTCACCTGCAGCGCGGCGTGAAGTACTGACTACTTCGACTTGCCCTGGTTGGCGACCGCATTCATCGCCGCGGCAATCGCCGCCTGGTCGCCCAGGTAGTAATGCCGGATGGGCTTGAGATCGTCGCCCAGTTCGTAGACCAGGGGAATACCCGTCGGGATATTCAGCTCGATGATGTCCTTGTCCGACACATCGTCCAGGTACTTGACCAGGGCACGTAGGCTGTTGCCGTGCGCGGCGATGACGACCTTCTTGCCTGCGCGCACCGCCCTTGCGATGGTCTCGTGCCAGTAGGGCAGGAAGCGCGCGACGGTGTCCTTCAGGCATTCGGTCACGGGCAAATCGGCGGCCGACAGATCCTTGTAGCGCGCGTCGAAGCCCGGGTAACGGGGATCGGTCTTGTCGAGCGGCGGCGGCGGGATGTCGTAGCTGCGCCGCCAGATCTTGACCTGCTCCTCACCGAACTTGGCGGCGGTCTCGGCCTTGTTGAGACCCTGCAACGCCCCGTAGTGTCGCTCGTTCAGACGCCACGACCGTGACACCGGCAGCCACAGCTGGTCCATCTCGTCGAGCACCATGTTCAGCGTGCGAATCGCCCGCTTCAGGACCGAACTATAGGCCTGGTCGAACGCGAAACCTTCGCTTTTGAGCAAGATCCCGGCCGCCTTGGCTTCCCCGCGGCCCTTTTCAGAAAGGTCCACGTCGGTCCAGCCGGTGAACCGGTTCTCTCGATTCCAGTCGCTTTCGCCGTGGCGAAGCAAAACCACCTTGTGCATCTGTCCGTTCCTCCGTGGCGGGCGTTTCTACGTTCCGGGAAGAATGTCGATCATGGCCTTGTGCACGGATTCACCGGCAAGGACGATCAGCCGGTCCGGCCATTTTTCGATCTGCAGGAACAGATCGCCCGCCGCGCGGTAGCGCCACACGTCGCAGGGCCCCGGTGTGCGGTCGGGTACGTTACCGGTCATCTCGACCGTGGCTGTGCCCGAAAGACGGGGTACGTAACTTGCGCCCTTGTACTGGATGGTCGCGGGCGGCGGCGCAATCACTGCCAGGTCGGCGACCTGCCGCAGCACGAGGATCCGGTCATCGAGATCGTCCAGTAACGGTTCGATCCAGACCACGCCCGGACCGTCAGTTGCACGCGCCAGAGGCAGGACCTTGGGGCCAAGGCGGTAGGTCAGCAGTCCGTCGATCACATAGTCTCGTCCCTGATGGCTGATGACGTCTCGCAGGCGCAGTTTCATGGGGTCCTCTCGTGGGCGATAATGGCGGATGGATCGACCATCGAGTATAGGATTTAATCGGTCGGGACAGAAAAGGGAACCACTTGAAACTGGAACTTGTCCGGGTGCTGGACGACGACGGAAACGTCGTTCACGCCGAGCGTGAGCCGCAGTTCGCGCCGGCCGAGTTACGTAAGATCTACGAGACGATGCTGTTGGTCCGCCTGCTGGACGAGCGGCTCTTGCGCCTGCAGCGGCAGGGACGGATCGGGTTCTATCTCACGGCCACGGGCGAGGAGGCGACGCACGTCGGCCCCACTTGCGCCCTGCGCGGCAGCGACTGGATTTACTCGTCGTACCGCGAGATCGGCGCTGCGTTGTACCGCGGATATCCCCTTCGGGTGCTGCTGTGCCAGCTGTTCGGCAACGCCGAGGATCCGGTCAAGGGCCGCCAGATGCCGGTGCACCATTCGGTGCGCAACCTGAATTTCGTGTCCATCAGCTCGCCCGTCGGGACGCAGATCCCGCAGGCGGTGGGCACCGCGATGGCCGCGCGCATGACGGGGCGGGACGACGTCGCCCTGACCTATTTTGGCGAAGGCGGCAGCTCGACCGGGGCCTTTCACATCGGATGCAACTTTGCCGCGGTTCGCAAGGCACCGGTTATTTTCGTGTGCCGCAACAACGGCTGGGCCATCTCCGTCCCGCGTTCGGTGCAGACTGCCGCCCCGACGTTTGCGCAGAAGGCGATCGCCTACGGCATGCCCGGCATTCTGGTCGACGGCAACGACGCCCTGGCGCTGGCCTGGGTCACGCGCGAGGCGGTGGCCCGTGCGCGGAAGGGGGACGGCCCAACGTTGATCGAGGCCCGTACGTACCGGCGGGGGCCGCACAGCTCGTCGGATGATCCGTCTGTGTATCGAGATCCGGCCGAGCCGCGCGAGTGGGAATCCCACGATCCCATTTTGCGCTTCCGCAAGTACCTGGCGAACAAAGGCCACTGGACGGACGCCGACGAGACGGCGTTTCGCGGCGCCTTCGACCGTGACTACGCGCTGGCCCTGGCCGAGGCAGAGGCGGTGGCCCCCAAGCCCGCGCTGGGAACCTTGTTCGACGACGTTTTCGCACAACGGCCCTGGCACCTGGCCGAGCAGGCGGTCGAACTGGAATCCCACCTTCGCAAGTGGCGCGCACCGGACGCCTAACGCAGGCGCTTTTCCAGAATTTCGTAAGCGTGCGTCAGCTTCTGGGCCAGCTCGTTCGCGGTCTTTTGCTTGTCCGGCGTGCTGGTGTGTCGATCCGGGTGGTACTTGCGCATCAGGGTCCGGTAGGCCCGCCGCACCGTCTGAAAATCTGATCCAGTGGGCACCTCAAGGGCCGCGTATGCCAGGGCCACTTCGTCGGGGGGGACGCGTGGTCGAGCTGGCTCAGGTGCGCGGCGGGTGCCACCGGGATCCATCTTCGCCCGGTGTCGTCGCTCGATCTCCGCGGTCAGCTCGTCGTCGGACAGTGCTGACAGGTTGATGGGGCTGCTGCCACTGCCGTCGTGATCGCCCGATTCGCCGGCGCGATCCAGAAGCGAATTCAGCTCGGAACGCGCCAGGTCGATCAGCCGCTTGCTGACGCTCATGGCCGTGGCCCCCGCTTGCGCATGGCGCTGACTTTACACCGTCAGCGGTTGTACGGCTCGCCCCGAAGCGCCGACAGCACGCGGTAGATCTGCTCGCACAGGACGACGCGCGCCAGACGGTGCGGCAGCGTCAGCGGCGACAAGGACAAACGCAACTGCGCGCGCGCGACGGTGGCGGCGGACAGTCCGTCGGCGCCGCCGATGAGGAAGGCAACAGCTTTCGTTCCCCGCAGCATGCGCTCGCCGATGTAGTCGCCGAAGGCCTTTGTGTTCCAGCTGTGTCCGCCCGGCTCCAGCGCGATGATCTCGGTGCCGGCAGGAAGATTGCGCAGCAGGGCGGCGTCCGTGTCGACCTCGTTAACCTCGACGCGCACGTGCCGTCCGGCGCGCTCGATGTATTCGGCGCATACCTCGTCCAGGCGGCGGTCGCGCATCTTGCCGACCGCGCGGATGAGGATCTTCACAACGTGTCGTAAAGGACGTCGGACTGGGACAGGGTCGCTTCTGGGGGGACCTGGACCGTCACGCGGGGCGCATCGATCCACAGGCTTTCGATGTCGTAGAACTCGCGCACCGGGTGATAGAAAACGTGGACGATCACATCGCCGAAATCCAGCAGCGCCCAGCGGCCGTTGCCGGTCCCTTCGCGCCCGATGAGCTGGCAGCCGCGCGCCCGCATGACCGAACTGACGTTATCGGTAATGGCCTCGACCTGACGATCGCTTCGCGCGCTGACCACGGCGATGAAGTCCGTGTAGCTGGCCTGGCCCGAGACATCCAGCAAGACCGGCATCAAAGCCTTTTTCTCAAGCGCGGCATCGATGGCCGCTATGGCGGACTCACGCGACTGGCGGTGGCTCCGATCGGCGGTCGGGGTGCGTGCGGCCAAGGGCTGGGGGGCCCGCGAACGATGCGTCCCGCTGACCGGTATTCGCTTGGTGGGCGCCTTCCGCCTGGGTTTGCCGGGGCCATCTGGCTTGCGGCGTGAGTTTGGGCCGGGGGCACCACTTGCGGGGACAGGTCGCTTTTTCTTCACCTGCCCGTGATGGTAGCAAAGGCGGGCGCTGGCCTCAATGGAACGAATCTCGGGAACGAATCTCGCGCGGTCAGGCGGCCGGTGGGCGGGTGCGCCATTCGCTCTCGAAGGCGTTCACCAAGGTGCCGAGGTAGTCCGACCCGAGGGCGGACAGGCGGTCATCAACGGCGCGCGCCGCCCGATCCAGCCAGCGATCCGCTTCGGCCCCGCTGTCCCCGACCTCATCGACCGCCGCACCGAAGGTTGCGTCGACATTACCGCGGCTGCTGATCCAGCGGCTGCCCAGCGTGGCCAGGCGGGTGGACAGCCACTGCGGCGCCTCCAGCAGCGACCGCCCGAGCATCCGGCCACCGTCGCGGAAGACAGCGACCAGACGGGCCTTCTCGGTCCGGGAGACGGCGGTGTGAATGGCGGCCCGCAAGTCAGAAGCGCGCGACCGATCCAGTGCTGCGCCCACGTGCAGCTGCGCGCAGTAGTGATCGAACAGTGTCGCCATCTGGAAGGTGGTGGCCATCTCCTCGGCCCCGCGGCTGGCGGCCAGCAGGGCAAAGAATTTGCGCCAGGTCAGCTTCAGTGCGACCAGGGTCGCTGCCGTCAAGGTCGCGTGGCGCAAAGCCGAGCCCTCCTGCGCATCGGACAGGATTTCGGCCGAGGCGGGCGGCAGATCCACCTGCCGGCTTTCCGCCAGCTTCATCAACAGTCCGGCTCGCACACGCCCTGCGACGTATTCGTCCATCACCGGCAGCGGAATCAGTCCCGCCATCGCCGTGGATAGCAACGATCTGCGAACGATGAGCCCGCGATTTCGGGTCAGGTGCGTGTAGCGTGCGGGATCGGCGGCGGCCACGGGCTCGGCACCCACCACGGTCAAGACCGACGGGCGTTCGTCCTTCATCGGGATCCCTTTCCCAGCAGCGCTCGCTCTTCCAGGATGGTGCGCGGGCGGAGGTGCAGCTCCTCCGATGCCGGGGGCGCAATCGGGGCGGTGCTGCCGATGTCGTCTATCGACGTGGTGACCGCCAACTCGCCTTCAAGCGGCTCACCGTCGCGGGTGGCCGTGAACCGCGCCTTGAGCGTGAAGGCAATCGGCAGGTTGTTGGCGCCGTGCAGGCTCACCTCGCCATTCAAGCTTTGGACGGCGATGGTCTCCCGCCACTTGCGCAAGGACGTCGTCTCGCTGATGGGCGCGGTGTGCACAGCCCCCGACGACGGGTCCGGGCGCAAGCGGTAGGTGCGCGGGGCAGCGGGTCCAGGCTGACCGTCGATCCTGTCGGCGACGGCGAATCTCCGCACGACGTCCCAGGCGGCGCCGGGCGCACCGACGGCCTCCTGGAGGAATCGCGTGGGCTCGGGCTCTTGGGCGGGGCGCCGGGTCATCTTGCCGTAGCGTAGCCCAACCGACAGATCGCGTTCGTGCAGGACCACCTCGCGACCTCCGTCCTGATCGTTTGTTTCGACCAGGCGGAAGTGGCCGCGCGCGTCCAGCCAGACGTCGGTGGTGGTGGTGACGGCGTCGGCCGTTGGCGCGTCATCGCCCGTCGGCGCCTGACGCGAGCTGACCCGCCAGTAGCCGGTACCGTGGAAGTGCGCACCCCCCACCTTCTTGAGCTTCGCCACCAGCGCCGCCGGTTCAACTGCAACCGCCAGCTCGTCGAATGCCGAGGGCGCCGCGGGCGGGGCCGGTCTGGCACAACCGGCGGCGACGACAATCAACAGGGGAATGCGTTTCAAGGGAGGGCGAAATCTATCACCCCGGGGCAAGAAGGTTCGAGCCGTCGTGGGCGGTGGTAGGGTTGTGTCGTGGACATCGGTGATTGGCTCGGCTCGCCGGCGGCCGTGGTGTTCGCGGCGGTATTCGGGGCGCTGTGGGGCAGCTTCTTCAACGTCTGCATTGCCCGCATTCCGCTGCACCAGTCGGTCGTCAGCCCGGGGTCGCACTGCTTTTCGTGCGGCAAGGCCGTGCGGTCCTGGGACAACGTGCCTGTGTTGTCGTACGTTCTGCTTCGCGGGCAGTGCCGATCGTGCGGGGCGCGTTTCTCTGCGCGGTACTTGATGGTCGAGGTCCTGACCGCCGCTATCAGCGGCGTCATCTTCTGGCAGTTCGTGGTTCTGGCGCCCGGCGAGCCCGTGGAGGCCCGCCTCGGCCGTTACGTCGTGTACTTTCTGTTCGCCGGGGTGATGATCGTGCTGTCGTTCATCGACCTTGACACCAAGCGGCTGCCCGATGTCATCACCTTGCCCGCGATTCCGATTCTGTTTGTCGCCAGCTTCGCGGCGCACGACGTGCCCTGGCACGAGCGCGCGATAGGCGCCGCCGCAGGGTACCTGGCGGTCCGCCTGATAGGCGACGTGTACTACCACCTGACCAGGCGCGAGGGTCTGGGACTGGGCGACGGAAAGCTGCTGGCCGTGATCGGCGCCGTTCTCGGCTGGCGGGCCTTGCCGGTGATCATTTTTCTCGGCTCCTTGCTGGGAATTCTGGTCAGCGTGCCACTTTTGCTGCGGGCACGCCGGGCCGCCGCCAGGACCGACGCCGGCGAGGGCCCTTCCGTGCGGCACACGGAGGTGCCCTTTGGACCCTTTTTGTCGCTCAGCGCGCTGCTGTATCTATTCGGGGCTCCGTCGGTCATGGGCTTTGTGACGCGCCTGATAGGTGGCCAAACATGACTCCCGCCTGGCGCGCGTACCATGATTATGGTACATATAGAATGTAAGTATGATTACGTCGTATAAAACTAGATCGATTCTGCTCGCCCTCGTTTGCGTCGGCGGCTGCGCGAGCAGTGGCACCTACCGCCTGCAAACCGAGCACTTCACCGCCACCTACCCGCGCGGCTGGACCGTGGAGCCCGACCTCGGAGGAACCGTCCGCAGCTATCGCTTTCGCCTGGGCGACAACGACGAGGAGGTGCGCGTGTTCGCGTGGCTTGAACGGGGTCAAATCAGTGATCCCGCAGGCGAGGTGGCGCGCCGGTTGCGAAACCAGGCGAATTTAGGGCTGGGTGCGTACCAACTGATTTCCGGTCCCGCCCGTGGCTGCGGTGACGTGGACGGTGCCGTAAGCTTCCTCGGCCAGCCTGCGCAAGTTTTGGACTTGCGGGGGCAAGGGCGCGCGCGTGCGTTGGTGATTGCCGGTCAGGCGGAAGGATCTTTGATCGCTGTGGTCACGCAGAGGGGCGATGCGAGCGCGGCCGCAGCGGCCTGCGAGGGAATGAGCCCAGCGGCCAGGCAGCTCATTGCGGGCATCAGCCCCGCTGTGGGACTTCCCCTGCCGACCGATACCTTCAACCCCAACCCGCCCGGCCGTCCGCCGCAGCACTGATCTTCACAGCAAGTCGCTGCGCTTGGCGTCCTTGAGGGCTTCTACGACCGCCCGCACGTCCTGCGCCTTGTCCCGCGGAACCACCAGGATGGCGTCTTTGGTGGCCACGACGACCAGGTCGGCGACCCCCACTACGCCAACGAAGGGCGCGCCCGGTTCGCCGATCACCACGCTGCGGTGGCTGTCACGGACCACAGCGTCGCCCGCGATGAAGTTCCCGTCGGCATCGACAGGGCGAATCGCGGTCAGCGCCGCCCAGCTGCCGACGTCGTTCCAGCGAAAGTCACCCGGCACCACCCGGATGCCAGATGCTTTTTCCATGATGCCGTAGTCGATCGAGATGGCAGGCACGCCCGGATACAGCGCCGCGATGGTGGCCGTGGGGTCGGCGGCCGCGACAATGGCATCCAGCGCCTCGCCCAGCGCGGGCATGTGGGTGCGCGCCTCGGCCAGCAGGCGCCCGGCGGTGAAGAAGAACATGCCTGAATTCCAGTGGTGATCACCGGAGGCCAGGTACTGCCGTGCCTTGTCCAGGCTGGGCTTTTCGACGAAAGCCGCGACCTCGAACACCCCGGGTGCGACGGCGGGACCCACGCGCAGATAGCCAAAGCCGGTTTCGGGATGGGTCGGCTTAATGCCGATGGTGACGATGGTTGTGCGTGCTTGGTCGAGGGCGGTGCGCACGATCTGCGCAAAGCGCGTCTCGTCGCCGATGTGGGCGTCCGATGGCATCACCGCCAGCACGGCGTCGTTTCCCGCGCGCCGGGCGACCAGCGCGACCCCTAAACCAACCGCGGCGGCCGTGTTGCGGGGCAGGGGCTCGCTGATCAGGTTGTCCGGTGGCAACGACGGCAGGGCACTTGCCACCGCCTGGGTCTGGTCGGCGGCCGTGACCACCAGGGTATTGCTGACGCCAAAGATGCCGGCGGCCCTGCGAAACGCCGCTACCAAAAGCGATTCGTCAGAACCCAGGGTCAGAAGTTGTTTGGGCCGCCGGCGCCGGCTGGCCGGCCACAGTCTGGTGCCACCGCCGCCCGCCAAAATCAGCGCAAAATCGCGAACGCTCATGGCCGCACTCTATCGCGGCACCGTTTCGCCATCGGCAATTTGTTCCGCCGTCCCGTCGGGGCGACAATCCACGGATCATGGTGCTTGGCCTGCTGATGGTGATTGCCGGCCTGGCCCTGGCGATTGTCGGTGTGAGGCTGGCGCTGGAACGCGGGCGCCCCGTCAATCTGGGCGGTGCCTTGCTGGCGCCCACCGGCCTGGCGTTGGCGTTGCTGGGGGCGGCGCGCCTGCTGTCACCCGGCTTTTTCGGCGGCTGAACGGAACGATGACGGTTTGCGGGGCGGTGTCGAACTGCATCGACCTTCGTTCGGGTAGGCGCCGCGGATCAGCGGTCGCTCGCAGGGGCGATGCCGAGGCTGGCTAGCCACGCGCGGGCGGGGCCTGTGAGGCTGCGGTCCCGGTGGTGCAGCCACTGTTCGAACAGGCCGCGCGTGCGTCTTAACAGCTGTGCAAAGGCTGCGAAGGCCTGGTCGGGCGACGCAAGGGCGTCCGCCAGTTGCAGCCGCAGTTGCGGATCGTTCACGTCGTCGACGAAGGTGGAACGGGCGCGTCGCCGCTCGGCGGTGCCGAGACTCGGAATACGCAGCCAGCGCTCCGGCGCCTGCAGGACGTCGGCGAACAGGCTTTCGTCCTCCAGTTCGAAGGGCAAGTATTCGATCTCGCCGGACCACAGGTCGAAGAACGCGCGCGTCTGCACGTCCTGGTCCCCGCCCTCATTATCAAAGGCGCTCACCAGCTCGGACAGATCCACGGGTAGGGGCTTGAGGCTCACGGGTCGGCAGCCTAGCGCGGTTGGCGCAGGCCTCTCGCACTTCTCACGGCTATGTGCGTCAGCACACGGTGGGTCCGGTCCCGAAAGATTTCTTGGCGTTCAACCGTTACCCAGCGGAGGCGCCGGCATAAGCAAGGTGTCAGGGCGCATCCTGAGCCGAAACAGAGTCCCGCGGGGCGATTGCAACTCTAGCCACGAGGTCACCATGTTTGAAGGACGGTCCCAGTTTCGAGGGCATCTCCTCTTTCGCACCACGCTACGAGCCTCTTTGGTGCTTGCTTGCGTGTCCTGTACGGGCAGCATCGAGCAGGGTGACCCTGGCAACGGCGGCACCGCTGTCGACCCTGTCGGGTCTCGGAACGGCGCGCCGGGCACGAGCGGTCCGGGGGTGACCAACGTGCCGGGTGCGCCGGCTGCGCCGCCCGAACGCGGGGCAAGTACGATGTGCAAGGCGGTCGATCCCGGGCCGCAGGTGATTCGTCGGCTGACCCGACGTGAATACACCAATACAGTACGGGACCTGTTGGGCGCGGCCGGCGATCCCGGCAGCGTCTTCCCCCCGGAGAACGTCGTTCATAGCTTCGACAACGAAGCGGTGTCTTTGACGGCGTCGCCCGAACTCATCGAGGGCTATACGGACGCGGCGATTCGTCTTGCGACCGACGCTGTCGACAACAAGCTGGCGACCATTACCGGCTGCGATCCCGTGACGGCCGGCGAGGACGTCTGCGCCGGTAAGTTCATTGATTCCTTCGGCAAGCGCGCGTATCGACGCCCGCTGACGGCCGAAGACCGCACCATCTTGATGGACATGTACAGCCAGGGGAAGGCGTCCTCGGGCTTCAAGGGCGGCATCCGGGTGGCCCTGGCGACGATGCTGGGCTCCGTGCATTTCCTTTATCGCGTCGAGTTCGGCGCCGCGCCCAAGGCCGGTCAGACCGTTACCACGCTGACGTCCTGGGAAATGGCGACGAGGCTTTCTTATTTGATCTGGCGAACGATGCCCGACACCGCCCTGATGGCAGCGGCGGAATCCAACAAGTTGGGGACGTCCGACGAGATCGGCGCCCAGGTGACCCGGATGCTGGCCGATCCGCGCGCGCGGGACACGGTGGCCGACTTTCACGAGCAGTGGCTGCGACTGCGCGGCCTGGACGGCCTGACGAAGGACACCAAGGTCTATCCGGCCTTCAAGGCCGAGACGCCCGCCCTGATGAAGCAGGAGACCCTGAAGTTCGTCGACAGCGTGGTCTGGGACGGCGACGGCACTCTGACGCAGTTGTATACGGCGCCCTTCACATTCGTGAACACGGCCCTGGCGACGTACTACGGCCTGCCCGCGCCCACGGGCACGGGGTTCCAGAAGGTGCCGGGCGACACGCAGGGCCGCGCAGGGCTTCTGACCCAGGGCGGGCTGATGTCGGTGCTGGCACAGGAAAACCAGACGCACCCAATTCGCCGCGGGGCCTTCGTGCGCAAGGATCTTCTCTGCCAGGTCCTGCAGCCGCCCCCCAACGGGGTCAAGATCGAGTTCCCGCCTGTCGATAAGGCCTTGACCGGGCGCGAACGTTTCGTACAGCACCGGGCGGATCCGAATTGCGCCGCCTGCCACACGCTGACGGATCCGATCGGCTTCGGGCTCGAGAACTTCGATGGCATCGGACAATATCGCCAGACCGAGAACGGCAAGATGATCGACGTCACAGGCGAGGTCGTGGGTCTCAAGGGCGGCGGCAAGTTCAATGGCGCCGCGGAACTTGGGGCCTTGCTGGCCAAGTCCGAAGAGGCGGGCGACTGCGTTGCGCTGGCGTGGTTCCGCTACGGCTACGGGCGGGATGCGGATGGCACCGCGGACGCGTGCTCGTTGGATGTGCTGAAGCGATCCTTCGCTGGCTCGAATTTCAAGGTCAAGGACTTGATTGTCGCCCTGGCCAAGACCGATGCATTCCAGTTCCGCCGGGTTGTCACTGCAGGAGGTGCCCAATGAACCGCATGAATCGCCGCGCCGTGCTCAGGGGTCTTGCTGGCACGACTATCGCCCTGCCATGGCTGGAGGCGATGAACATGCAGAAGGCGAATGCGGCGCCTGGCGTGTCGGACACGGGCTTCCCGAAGCGGTTCATCGTGTGGGTGACCTGCAACGGCTTTCACCCTCCGATCTGGAATCCCACCGGGGGTGAGACCGACTTCGTCCTGCGCCCTGTGCACAAGGCGCTGGAGCCATTCAAGAAGGATCTGGTGATGGTGGCGGGTCTGAACGACGCCGCCTTCGGCATGGGCGGCGGCGATCTGCATTCGCGGGGCATGTGCACCTTCCTGAGCGGGATCGAGTCCGTCGTCAACACCGCGGTCGGATCTTTTGGTGGCGAATCAAAGGCATCTGGCGGCATCACGCTCGACCAGCAGATCGTCAAGAGTCTGGCGCCAAAAACGAAGTTTCCTTCGCTGGAGATGAACTTTCTCCAGGGCGGCGGCGCCTACGGCACGACCAGTTACCTGGACGCCTCGAAGCCACTGCCGGGTTCAAAAGATCCGAGCGCAGTCTTCAATCGCCTGTTTGCCGGCGGCACCGGCGGCGGGGCGGTGGGGGATCCGGCGGCGGCCGCCCGGATTCAGGTCGAGAAACGATCGATTCTCGACGGTGTTGGCAGAACCTACCAGGGGTTGTTGCCCAGGTTGGGTCTGGCGGACAAGGACAAGGTCGAGTCGCACTTGAGCCAGATTCGTGATCTAGAAATGCGACTGCAGACGGCAGCAGCCCCCGCTGCGGCTAGCCCCGCAGGGGGCGGCGTGTCCGGTTGTCCCAAGACGGCCACCGCCCCGACGGGGTCGGATCGGCCCGCCCAGGCCGCGGCCTTCGTGGATTTGCTGGCAACAGCCATTGCCTGCGATCTGACGCGTGTGTCGTCCATGCAGTGGGATTTCACCACCGGAAATTCAGTTTATTCGTGGGTGGGCGTTTCGCGCGGGCACCACGACATGAGCCACGACGGCGACGAGCGCACCGACACGATTGCCGAGTTGACCAAGATTCACGTCTTTTACAACGACCAGCTGGCGCGTCTGGTGACCCGTCTGAAGGCGATCCCGGAAGGCCCCGGAACGGCATTCGACAACACCATCATCCTGCACGCCACCGATCTGGGGCGCGGAAACAACGGCCATACCGGCACGAACAAGTTCCACATGTTGATGGGACACGGCGGCGGCGCCCTGAAGAACACCGGTCGCCTGCTGCGCTACAGTGGGGACGCCAACAACAAGTTGTTCGTGTCGATTCTCAACATGTTCGACATCCCGATGACGAGCTTCGGGAAGCCCGGACTTTCGTCCGGACCGCTGGCGGGGCTGTAACCACTGGCAGAGTAGTTGCAGGATACGCCGCGCCCGCTTCCGCCTGCCTCGTTCCGATCGACTTTCGCTTAGCCCGGATGGCACGGGTTGCAGTCTTTGGCGATCGGGCTAATTTCCCTGCCATGGCGTCCAAGCCCCACACCATATTGCCCCACGGCGATCTCGAAGAACTGGCGCCCGGTCTTTGGACAGTGCAGGGCAACCTGCCGATCCCGTTGCTGCGGAAGATGACGGTCTATCGACTGCGCGACGGATCGTTGTTGTTGCACAGTGTGATCGCCCTTGGTGACGAAGGCATGGCCAGGCTGGCGGCGCTGGGCCGCCCGTCGGCGATGATCGTGCCGAACACCGGTCACCGAATGGACGCGCCCTTTTACAAGGCCCGCTTTCCCGAACTGCGCGTGCTTTGCCCGGCGGCGGCCCGCGCGAAGGTCGAGGAGGTCATCAAGGTCGACGCCACCTGCGAGGAGACCTTGCCGGCCCTGGGTGTCCAGGTGCACGGGATTGACGGCTGCAAGAGCGGCGAACTGGTCTACGAGGTCCAGATCGACGGTGGCAGTGCCTTGCTTTTCTGCGACATCGTCGGCAACAACCTGTACGCACCCGGGTTCCTGGGCCGGCTGATGAGTCGGATCACAGGCGGGGTCAAGGGGCGCCTGGGCGTCGCGCGCATCGTGCGGATGTTCCTGCTGAAGAACAAGGCAGCCACGCGTGCGTCGCTTGAGAGGCTGGCCGCGTTGCCGGATGTCCGCCTGCTGCTGCCCACCCACGGCCACCCGGTGCGGCAGGACTGCGCCGGGGCCCTGCGCGAGGCCGCCGCCGGGTTGTGACCCATCGCCCGGTCTGTGGACGCAGGCCTCGCATTCTATTGACAGCACCGACGGCGGTCGCTAGGTGTAACGGCATGATGACCCGTTCAATCGTTGCTTCATTCATGGGCGCCGCCATTGTGGCGTCGCTGGCTTGTTCGTCGGTCAAGTCGACGCCATCGGGTGGAGCGGCCCCGGCGGTTGCTGGTCCTCGAAAGAAGGTTATCGAGTACGGCCACGACGTGCCGGAACCGCGGTTTGCGCGTGACCATGTCCGCGAAATGGAGAAGCGCCCCTTCGAGGGCGTCGTTCTGCGCATCCCGAAGTACCAGCAGATGTTCGACGTCAAGCCGTGGCCCGAGGCCGACCTGCGGCCCGAGGCCGAGGCCCTTGCGGCGACGAAGTGGGAAAAGTTCACCGACAACTTCTTGTTTCTCAATGGCACCCATATCGGCGTCAAGGAAACCCAGGCGGATTGGTTCAACGACGCCCACTGGGAAACGATTGCCGCCAACATGCGGCTGCTCTCGCGTGTTGTGCGCGATGGCCGTCTCAAAGGCATTTGCTTCGACGCCGAGCCCTACAAAGAAGTGGGCGAGAATATCTGGCTGTACCCCGGGCGCTACCAGGGCGAGGCGCTGGCCAAGCTTCCGGCCCAGGCGCGCGCGCGCGGCCGCCAGATCATGCAGGCCCTTCAAAGCGAGACGCCCGTGTTGCGCCTGTTGAATTTTCACATTCTGGCGCGGCTGCTGTATCAGATGGGCGGCAACGATCAGGCCTGGATGGAATGGAAGACGCCCGAGCCGATTCCGGGGCAGCCCTACTTTCACCACCAGGGGCACAAATACGCCCTTCTGGGAGAATTCTTCGTCGGCATGCTGGAGGTCGCGGGCCCGGGGGTGACCTTCATCGACGGCAACGAGCACGCGTACTACTACAGCGGCCTTGCGGATTTCGAACGAGCCCGAAAATTGATCCGACAAGGGGCCCTATCGCTGGTGCCGGCTGAACTGCACCAGAAGTACGCGCGGCAGGTGCAGGTGGGCGCGCCGACGTATCCGAACTGGATCTTGGGTCTGTGGCCGAAGGAGAAGCTGGGCCCGACGGCCCCGCACTTCATGTCGGCGTGGGAGCAGTTCCGCTACTTGGAAAGCGACATGTACAACGCCCTCGTCACCACCGACGAATATGTCTGGTTCTACAACGAGGATCAGGACTGGTGGCGCAAGCCGGGGGATCCCATCGCCCCGGGCATGACGGGCGAGCCGCCGATGCCGCTTGGCCACCATCGTCCCTACAAGATCGAACCGCTGCCCGATGGGCTGGAGGACGCGCTGGTATCCGCGCGCAACAAGTACTTTAACGGGTTGCCGCTGGGCTACGATCTGGCGCCGATGATCCGGGCCGCCCGCGAGAAGCAAGCCGCCGAGATGAAAGCCACGACCAAGGTTCGCGACGCCAAGACCGCGGACTGAAAGACTGCGGACCGAAAGACCGCGGACTGACGGACCCGGCGTCGGCGCGGTTCACCGGACCGTGGACAGCGCCGCCCAAGCCGCGCGTATTTGTTGTCCGTTCCAGCCGCACCGAAGTGACCGACGTAGGCGCACGCCGAAGGAGGACTCTTGGCCCATCTCAGCCGTCGCCCGCTGCTGCTTCTTGCACTTGCGCTGTCGGTCGTTTCGCTTGCCTGCGGTGGTCCAGGGTCCGTTGCTGACGCGGGGCTTGCGATGTCTTTGGGCCCCGATGCCCTGCCTGGCGCCGCGGCGGACGGCCCGCCCGGTGCTTGTGTGCGAGGCCCCGTTTCGACGAATACGACCTGGCCTGCGCGGGGCAGCCTCGTCTCGGTGTGCGGCACCGTCACCGTCGAAAGCGGCGCAACCCTGACCATCGCACCAGGCGCCACCGTCGAGCTTGATCCCGAGGTCAGCATCAACGTGGCCAACGGTGGCCGGCTACTGGCGGAGGGTACGGAGGCAAAGACGATCTCCTTCACGCGCCCGGCGAAGTCGACCGCCAGTTGGGGCAACATCACCATCAACGGCGGCGCCGGATCGCCCGAGACGCGGATCTCCCACGCCCATTTCGACTTCAACGCGTCTGCGTTGGGGGCGACCGCGGTGCCGTGCCTGCAAGTTACTGGTGGAACGGTCCACTTCGACCACTTGACGTTCGGAAATACGGGCTCGCCCTACATCCATCTGGATGGCGCGTCCTTCGTCGTCAGCGACTGCACCTTCCCGACGCCGACGGCCGTCTTCGAACCCGTGCACGGCACGCAAGGGGTCAAAAGCGGCGGCCACGGGATTGTCAGTCGCTGCTTTTTTGGCGCACCAACGGGCTACAACGATGCGGTGGATTTTACCGGTGGCAACCGTCCCGGCGATCCAATCGTGCATTTCATCAACAATGTCTTTGTCGGCAGCGAGGATGACATCCTGGACCTCGATGGCACCGACGCCTGGGTCGAGGGCAACATCTTCATGCACGCGCACAAGGGCCGCGCGACGCCCGATTCGGCCAGCGCGGTCAGCGGTGGCGGTGACAGCGGCAACACCTCCGAGATCACCATCATCGGCAACGTGATCTACGACTGTGATCAGGCCGCCGCGGCCAAGGAGGGCAATTTCTTCACACTGATCAACAACACCATCGTCCGCCAGAATCACGCAGCCGGCGACGACACCGACGGGGCCGTGGTGTTGCTGGCCGAGGGCAAGACGTCCGAGGCCGCGGGAATGTACCTGGAAGGAAACATCCTTTTCGACATCGAGAAGCTGACCCGCAACGCGAAGGCCGCCGTCGTCACCTTCACGAACAACCTGATGCCTTTGCGCTGGGACGGCCCTGGCACGGCGAATACCACTGGTGATCCGATATTCAAGCATGTGCCACAGCCGACAGAAACTGTCTTCATGAACTGGGCGCAGGCGCAGGTGATGCGCACCTGGCTTGGCCTTGACGCCGCTTCGCCTGGTAGGGGCACGGGCCCCAATGGCATCGACAAGGGTGGCGGTATCCCTCCTGGCGTGTCGATCTCCGGCGAGCCGGATGGCGTCACCAAGCAGACGACGGCCACGCTGGTCGTGGGCCCCAACCGCATGGGCAATTCCATCCCCTTGCCAGGCTGGCCGAACGGTTCCGGTTATACCCACTACAAGTGGCGGCTCGACGGCGGCGTGTGGAGCCCGGAGACGCCGATTGGCTCACCCGTCGCCCTCAAGGGCCTCGTGGCAGGCCCCCACCAGGTCGAGGTCACGGGCAAGCGCGACTCGGGGCTGTACCAGGACGATCCCCTGTTCGGCGCCGACGCGGTCCTGTCGCGATCTCGAACCTGGACCGTGACGCCGTAGGGCCCCCCGGGGATTGCGGCGAAGCGACTACTCTTGCAAGAAGCGCGTGGTCGTTATGAGTATGCCGCGGTCGTTGAAGATCTTGGCGGCATTGGTCAGCGCCTCGGCGGTGATTGAAGGGTCATAGCCGAAACGCCCGGAATCGTTGTTGAGCGTCGAGTTGCTGATGACGCCTGCAATCAGCGCCAGGGGCACACCGCCCCCGGCCGCGCAGGCGCTCATCGTCGGATGGCCGAGCGGCTGGGTGAGCTCGACGTTGGCGGACACCTCGGGGCCAACCGTCAGCACGATGTTGTTGAGCTTGTTTTGAGAAATGACGTAGTTGATGGTGAGCGGTCGGGGAAAATAGTACGCGCCCGTGCCGTCGGGGCCGGGGTGGGGCTGCGCCGAGCCCGCCCAGGAATCCCAGGTGGCAAGGGCATCCAGGAAGCCCTTTCCTGCGGCGACGTTCGTGATGGTCAGGGTGAAGGGATTCTGGCGAACGGTGCCACCCGACGCCTCGTCATATTCCTGCGGTTTCACCCATTGCGGGGCGTGGGGCTTGCCCAGGTAACCCGCCGGCGTGAGGGGAACGTCCTCGAAGCCCATGGCGCTGCCGCCCGCGTCGCAGCACACCCGGGGGTCGGCCACCCAGCCGTTGGCGGGCTTGACCAGCGTGTAACCGTGTTTGAGGGTCCAATCGATGGCGCAGACGTGGCGCAGAACCACGTCGCCGGGCTGCGAGATTGTCAAATACCCTTTCTGCGAGGGCAGGCCCCCTGGGTCGACGCCGCAAGATTTTATGCGACCGGTTGCCAGCAACGGACAACGGGTGCCGGCGCTGGATCCGACGGCCCCTGTGCCCGCCTGCGCATCGGGCGCGCCCGGACTCGCCGACCCCTTGTCGGCCCCCGTGCAAGCGGCCAGGGTCATCGCCAAAGCGACAAAAAACTTGTGCCAGATGTTCATGTGGCTGCCTTGTGACGGCCACAGTAGCGCATGGCGGGCACAACGGACTGGCCGAATACGACATGTGTGCGCACGTGGGGCGGGTCGGCCGTGCGGCCCTTCGCAAAATTCCCGGTCGTCGCCGGCTTGGACTTAGACTGCCGTCATGGCCCCGCCCGCCGTCCTGAACTTCGCCAACGTTGGCGTCGCCGGTTACGTGGCCCCGCGCCACCTCAAGGCGGTCAAGGACACGGGGAACCAGCTGCTGTGCGCGTACGATCCCAGTGACTCGGTCGGCGTGCTGGACAAGTACTTCTTCGACACGCGCTACTTTAACGAATTCGAACGCTTCGACCGCCACGTCGAGAAGCTGCGCCGCCGCCCCGAGGCCGAACGGATCCATTACGTTTCGATCTGTTCGCCCAATTATTTGCACGACGCGCACATTCGGTTTGCCCTGCGGGTCGGGGCGCACGCCATCTGTGAAAAGCCGCTGGTCATCAATCCGTGGAACCTGGATCCGCTGATCGAGCTTGAACAAGAGTATGGCCGGCGCATCTACACGATTCTGCAGTTGCGGATGCACCCCGCGCTGATTGCCCTGCGCGCCGAGGTCAGCAAGACGCCCCCCGGCCGAAAGCACGAGGTCGTGCTGACCTATGTCACCGCGCGCGGCGGCTGGTACCTGCATTCGTGGAAGGGCAACGTCGACCTGTCAGGCGGGCTGTCGACGAACATCGGCATTCATTTCTTCGATTTGTTGATCTGGCTGTTCGGGCGCGTCGAAGGAAACGAGTTACACGTGTCGGAAAGTCGCAAGGCCTCGGGTTTCCTGGAACTGGAACGCGCGACGGTGAAGTGGTTTCTTTCGGTTGATCGGGGCGACTTGCCGTTTGTCGCCGTGCCAGGTCAAGAGACGACCCATCGTTCAATCACCGTCGACGGCAAGGAGGTGGCGTTTTCTGAAGGGTTCTCGGATCTCCACACGGAGCTGTACCGCGAGATCCTGGCGGGCCGAGGCTTTGGCATCGAGGACGCACGACCGTCCGTCGTCCTGGCCCACACCATTCGCAACGCGGTGCCGGTCGGGGCGACGGCGCGCTCACACGATTTCGTCAGCCGCAGCCGCCTTTTCCCCTGAACCGCCTTGATCAGTCGACGGTCGCCTTGGTCGCGCCGGTCGAGATACCGCCGTCGACCAGCAGGGTCTGGCCGGTGATGTATTCGCTGGCGTCGGAGGCCAGAAACACCACGGCGCCGTCGAGATCGTTGGCCTTGCCGGGGCGTTTCAGCGGAATGCGATCCTTGATATACGCGAGCCACTTTTCGTTGTCGTAAAGGACCTTGTTCTGGTCGGTCTTGAACCACCCGGGCGCCAGGCAGTTGACCGTCACGCCGTGCTTGCCCCATTCGTCGGCCAAACTCATCGTCAGCTGTTTGACGCCGCCGCGGCTGGCGCAGTAGGGGCCAAGACCCGCGTAACCAAATACTGCGGTGACAGAGCCGATGTTGATGATGCGGCCGCGCTGGCGCGGGATCATGTGGCGGGCGACCTGTTGCGCGACGAAGAATGTCCCGCGCAGGTTCGTGTCCAGGACCTTGTTCCAGTCGTCCCAGGTGACTTCCGACGACGGCTTGCGCACGTTGCAGCCGGCGTTGTTGACCAGGATGTCTATCTGTCCGAACGCGGCCTGCGCGTCATCCGCCATCTGGCGAATGCTGACCTCGTCGCGCACGTCCAGTGACAGACCGGTCGCCCGACGGCCAAGATCGCGGATTTCGCGAACGAAAGGCTCGGTGTCTTCTTTCTTGCGCGCCGTAACGATCAAGTCCGCGCCGGCCAGGGCCAGTGCGCGACCGAAGTACTGACCCAGGCCCCGGCTGGCGCCGGTCACCAGGGCAACCTTGCCTGTGAGATCGAAAAAATTCTTGACCATGTTCCTTATCCGTTTGGTTTGAGGACGACCTTCATCAGCCCCGGTTCCTGCTGGTACAGACGCTGGAACCACGAGGCCCCTTCATCGAGAGATCCCGTCGCCGAGATGAACCGATCGACGGTCACCTTGCCCGACGAGATAAGGTCGAGACATTCGGGATATTCGCCCGCCGAGGCGCATGTGCCCTGCAAGCGGATCTGGCGCGTCACCACCTGTTGCAGCGGCAGTGCCAGTTCCTTGGCCAGGTTCCCGATCAAAGTCACCGTGGCGCCCTTGCGCACCGACGCGATGGCCAGACGAACCGTGGGCTCGATGCCGACGGCCTCGAACGCGATGTCCGCGCCGCGTCCCGAGGTGACGTTCTTGATCTCGGCGGTGGCGTCGGTGGTCTTCGAATTGAAGGCATCGGTGGCGCCCATCTCGCGCGCGACGGCAAGTTTGCCGTCGTCGATGTCGACGGCAATGATGCGTTCGACGGCCGTCTGCTTGAGCACCTGGATCATCATCAGGCCGATGAGGCCCGTGCCGATGACCAGGGCGGTGTCGCCGGGTTCAATCGGCGTCAGCGTCCGCGCGTGGACGGCAATCGACACCGGTTCGACCAGGGCCGCCTGGTCATAGGTCATGCTTTCGGGCAGGCGATAGACGATGTGGTCGGGCACCGAGACCAGTTCGGCGAAGGCGCCGTTTTGTCGATAGTCCTCGCACGACACGCCAAGGACCCGGCGATCGTCGCACAAGTTGATCATCCCGCGGCGCGAGAAGAAACTGGATGGGTTGTAGATGGTGGAATCGAAGGTGACGCGATCGCCAGAATGATAGCCGACGGCATCCGGGCCGACGTGCTCGACGATGCCGGACGCCTCGTGGCCCATCACGACTGGGGGGCGCCTGCGGCCGGTGCTACCATCCATTCCGTGGACGTCGCTGCCGCAGATGCCGCAGGCCTGCACGCGAATCAGGACGTCGTGCGCGGCGACGGCCGGCGTCGGCAGATCCTGGACCTCGAACTCTTTGTAACCGGTCATCACCAGGGCTTTCATGGGGCGGTAGTATCACGATTTTTTGCCGTCTTGCACATGTTGTCGGGCTTTGACGCGCAGGTGGGTTGCCCGATGGGCTGCGGCGGGGTGGTGTGATGTCTACAGGCGCCGGCATAGGTACCGCTGATGGACGCCGTTGTCGCAGCTCTGGCGATCGCCGCCCTGTCCTTGGCTGGCTGCACGGGCGGGATGGCCAGCCTGTGCAAGGGGCCCATCGTTTAGCAGTGTGATCCATGTCCGGTGGATGGGTTTCTTGTCGCCTCTTTTGCCCCGGGGGACGTAAGATTCCAGGGTGAACGCCGCGGGCCTCCTGTTTGGATACGCTTGGCTGGGTGTTCTGGCGCTGCCGCAGGTCGCGGTAGCGGCGGCCGCGATCCCGACCGTGGATTTCGCCCGGGACGTGCGGCCCATCCTGGCCAAGAACTGCTTTTCCTGTCATGGGGCGGACGACAAGGAACGCAAAGCCGGGTTGCGCCTGGATCTTGCCGACAGCGCCTTTGCCGACCATGCCGGAACGCGCGCCTTCGTGGCCGGTGCGCCCGATCGCAGCGACGCGTATCTGCGCCTGATTACGACAGACGCGGATGATCGGATGCCACCGACTGATTCGAAACACAACGTGTCGCCACAGGAGATTCAGGTCATCAAGGCCTGGCTGGCGCAGGGGGCGTTGTGGGACGGCAAGAGCCCGACGGTGGCCCCTGCCGCCGTGGAGGCGAAGGCGCCGCTTGGCAGCTACAGTCCGAAGGATCGCGCCTTGTGGTCCTTCGCGCCGCCCGCCAAGGTTGAGGTGCCCCAGTTTGCGAAGCCCGCCGACCAGGGCTGGGTCAGGTCGCCGGTCGATGCGTATGTCCTGCAGCGCCTGCACGGCGCGGGCCTTGCGCCGTCGCCCCGGGCGGACAACGTGACGTTGGTTCGGCGCCTGTACTTCGATCTGATTGGTCTACCCCCTACGCCCGCGCAGATCGATGCTTTCACCACCGATCGCACGCCGGATGCGTATGCGCGGCTGGTTGAGCGCTTGCTGGCCAGTCCGCAATATGGTGAGCGATGGGGCCAGCACTGGCTGGATCTGGTGCGTTTTGCCGAGACGGACGGTTTTGAGTACGACACGCACCGGCCGGACGCCTACCGGTTTCGCGACTATGTGATCAAGTCGTTCAACGACGACAAACCGTACGACCGTTTCGTCACGGAGCAAATGGGTGGGGACGAGCTGGCGGGCGAGCACGACGATGACTTGTTGGTGGCCGCTGGCTTCAATCGCCTGGGGCCCCTGCGCAAGAACGCCGGGAATCAGGCCGTGACCTCCAGTCGTAACGAGGTGCTGACCGAAATGACCAACGTCGTCGGCGCGGCGTTCCTGGGTGTGACCATCGGGTGCGCGCGTTGCCACGATCACAAATTCGACCCGATCAAACAGGCCGACTACTACCGCATCCAGGCCTTCTTCGCGGCCACGCAGGACCGGGATGTGCCGCGCTACACGCCCGACGAACAGGTGCTGTGGAAGCAAAAGGTTGCGCTGGTCCAGGACGAGATAAGGCCGCTGCGGGCTGCGTTGCGGAGGGCTTCGGACGATGAACGCCCGAAGTTGGAACAGAAGATCATGGATGCGGAGGATCGCCTGCCCGCCCCGTTGCCGGCCCTGTACAGCGTCTCTCACGATGTCGAGAAGAAGTCGCCCGTTCATGTTTTGGTGCGAGGGCAGTACCAACAACCCGGCCCGCGCGTGGGGATGCGGCCGCTTGGCGTCCTGCTACCCGACGGCGCCGCCGAACTGCCGGACGACACGCGTCAGCCGCGCACGACGCTGGCCAAATGGATCGTCGATCCGAAAAACCCCCTGACGGCGCGGGTGATGGCGAATCGCATCTGGCTGTACCACTTTGGCCGCGGCCTGGTCGCCACTCCCAACGATTTCGGAAACAACGGCATGCGCCCGTCGCACCCCGAATTGCTTGACTGGCTGGCCGGGGCCTTCGTCGAGCGGGGGTGGAGCATCAAGGAGATGCACCGGATCATTCTGAACAGCGCGACTTACCAGCAGTCGTCGTTGGCCGCGGATGCCGTGGGGCGGGCGAAGGATCCCGAAAATGTGTTGCTGTGGCATATGAACCGCCACCGCCTGGACGCCGAGCAGCTGCGTGACACCTTGCTGTCGGTCGCGGGCACACTGAACCTGAAGGCCGGTGGGCCAAGCGTGATGGTGCCCATCGACAAAGAGCTCATTGATGCGCTGTACAAGCCGCTGCAATGGCAGATTACCCGCGATGCGTCCGAGCACCAGCGACGCAGCATCTATCTAATTGCGAAACGCAATCTGCCGTTGCCGTTCATGCAGGTGTTCGACGCGCCTGACATGCAGGCCAGTTGCCCCCGACGTGAAGCGACCACACACGCCCCGCAGGCGCTGGAACTCTTGAATGGCGCCTTGTCCAACACACAGGCTGAAGCCCTGGCGCGGCGGCTGCGCACCCAGACCGGGTCGAATGTCCGTGCGCAGGTGGCGCTGGCGTACCGGTTGGTCACGGGGCGGCCGCCCACAGCGAAAGAACGGGCGCTGGCACTGCGCTTCCTGCAGAGGCAGCCATTGCGCGAATTCGCCGTGGCGATGTTCAATCTCAACGCCTTTGTTTACGTGAACTGACATGACCCTCGACAGCCGACCGACGCGGAATCGCCGCGAATTTTTGACCGATGCCTTCTGCGGATTTGGGTCGCTGGCGTTCGCGTCGCTGCTGGCGCAGCAGCAGGCACGGGCGTCGGTGACGAATCCGCTGGCCGCAAAGACGCCGCCGAAAGCGGCGCGGGCCAAGTCGGTCATCTTCCTGTTCATGGCCGGGGGCCCCAGCCACATGGAGACCTTCGATCCCAAGCCCCTGCTGAACAAGCTGCACGGACAGAAACGCCCGGCCAGTTTTGGCGAGGCGAAGTATCAGTTCGTCCAGCCCAACGCCAAGCTTCTGGGCACCAAGCGCACCTTCGCCCGCTACGGCCAAAGCGGCATCGAGGTCTCCGACCTGTTTCCGCTGACCGCCGCGTGTGTCGATGATCTGGCTGTCTTGCGTTCCTGCCACGGCGACATGGTCGTGCACTCGGCGGCGCAGTACCAGTTGTTCACGGGGCGCGTGGTACCGGGTTTTCCCAGCATGGGCTCGTGGGCGGTTTATGGCCTTGGCACCGAAAGCGACGCCCTGCCGGCGTACGTCGTCCTGCCCGATCCCAAGGGCGCGCTTGAGGCCGGGCTGCCGATGTACGGCAACGGTTTTCTGCCGGCGGTCTACCAGCCGACGATGTTTCGCCCGGGTGCGCGGCCCGTGTTGAACCTGGAACTGCCGCCGGGTGTGTCCGCGGCCGGACGGCGCAAGACCATCGATCTTGTGCGAAGTCTCAATCAGGCGCAGATGGCGCCCGAGGACGGTGAGCTGGCCGCGCGCATCGGCGCCTACGATCTGGCGTTCAAGATGCAGACCGAGGCGCCGCGTCTGTTCGATTTGTCGAACGAGCCGAAGGAGACCCTGGCTCTCTATGGCATCGGGCAGCAGCCGACTGACGATTATGGGCGTCGTTGCCTGCTGGCGCGGCGGCTGGTCGAAAAGGGAGTGCGCTTTGCCTGTGTTGTTTCGGGCGGTGGGCCGGGGACGTTGCAGTGGGACGCGCACGACGACATCGAAGAGAATCATCTGCGCATGAGCGGCCACACTGATCGCCCGGTGGCGGCGCTGCTGCAAGATCTGAAACGGCGCGGGCTGTTGGACACGACCCTTGTGGTGTGGGGCGGCGAATTTGGTCGCTCGCCGGAATCACAGGGTTCAAAGGGTCGCGATCACCACAATCTGGGCTTTACGATGTGGATGGCGGGCGGCGGCATCAAGGGCGGCCGGGTGGTCGGCGCCACCGACGAGATCGGCCTGCGCGCCGTCGACAAGCCGTACCATTTTCGTGATGTGCACACGACGATTCTGAACCAGCTGGGCCTGGATCAGGATCTGCTGACGTACCTGCACCAGGGGCGCAAAGAGCGGCTGACCGAGGTGCAGGGCAAGGTCATCCAGGAAATTATCTAGGGCGGCTCAGGCGCCGCGCAGGTGCCAGGCCTTCGGCTGCAAAAAGGCTCGGATGCCAGCGTGGGACATCGTCGATCCAATGCCGGAATGCTTGCGCCCGGTCCAGGGCAGGCGCGGGCTGACACGGTCGCAGCAGTTCCAGTAGACGCTGCCGGCGGCGATCTGGCGCAGGATGCGCGTGGCGCGGGCGCTGTCCTTGCTGTAGACGCCGGCGGTCAGGCCGTAGTCGGTGTCGTTCATCAGGCGCACGGCTTCGTCGTCGTCTGACACTGACTGGATACCGATGATGGGACCGAAACTTTCGTCGCGCATGACCTGCATCTCGTGGCTGGCATTCGCCAGCACCGTCGGTGCGAAGTAGAAACCGGTGCGATCCAGACGCTTGCCGCCGCTGCGCACCTTGGCGCCGTGTTTGACGGCGTCCGCCACCTGGGACGCCAGTACGTCCAGCTGCGCCTCGCGGGCCAAAGGCCCGATGTACGTGGCCTCGTCCTCGGGATCGCCGACTACGAACTTGTCCACGGTCGCGACGAATGCCTCGACGAACGCGTCGTAGATCCGTTTGTGCACATAAAGCCGTTCGACCGAGCAACAGCTTTGGCCGGCGTTGTAAAAAGCCCCGTCTGCCAGGCCTTCGGCCGCTCGGGCAACGTCGACGTCTTCGCACACGTACGTGGGATCTTTTCCGCCCAGTTCAAGCTGCGTGTGAATCAGGCGGGGCGCAACGGTTTCGGCGACCTTGCGCCCGGTGCCGTAGCTGCCGGTGAAGAAGACGCCGTTGATGGGCTGGCGCAACAGGGCCGCGCCGATGTTTCCGGCCCCGACCACGTGCAGGAACGCATCCGCGGCGACACCCGCCTGTTGCAGCAGATCGGCAATGCGCAGACCCGTCATGGTTGCGAACTCGGAGGGCTTGTACAGGACGGCGTTGCCGGTCAACAGTGCCGGGACGAAAACGTTCGAACCGACGAAGTACGGGTAATTCCAGGCCGATATGTTGGCAATCACGCCCAGGGGCTCGTGCGCGATGATTTCTTTCAGCTTGGGCCTTGCCGGATCTCCGTCGCTGAAGACCACCTCGTCGGACATCACAGCGGCGGTCTCGCCCAGGAAGTAGTCGATGCGGCTGGGCATGGCGCCGAGCTCGTTGCGCGCCTGCTTGATGGGCTTGCCCATCTCGCGCGTCAGGACCAGGGCCAGTTCGTCGGCGTTGGCGGTCAGTAGGGCGCCGAAGCGGCGCAGGGCCTCCACGCGCGTCGTCAGGGGTGTCCGTGCCCATTCGACCTGGGCCTCGCAGGCGCGCTGGTATTTGGCGGCCACGCTGCCGGCCGTGTCGGCGGGGATGTCGGCCAGTAACTTGTGGGTGGCGGGGTTGACGATCTTCATGGGGCCTTTCGACGGGCGTCCACCTCGGCGAGAAAGCCGCGCAGAAGCACACGGGGGTCAAGGTTGGCGGAATCGCCGGTGGTCAGCAGAAATTCGGGATGCCATTGCACGGCATAGGCGAAGGGGGCGGGACCGCCCGGCAGCGGCGCAAGGCGAATCGCCTCGACGATCCCGTCGGGCACCGAGCGCGCCTCGACCACCAACCCGGCGCCCAGTTTGTTGAGTGCCTGGTGGTGCACGCTGTTCACGCGTCCGCCCGCGCTGCCGTACCACGCGCCGATGCGCGAGCCCGCCGTGAAGGCGACTTCGTGGAAGTTGTGATCGTAGATTTCCCAGTTGCGGTGCCCCAGTGCGCCCGGCTGCTGGGTGGCGATGTCCTGGTACAGCGAGCCGCCAAGCGTGACGTTGAGCAACTGCGCGCCCCGGCACACGCCCAGCACCGGCTTGTCGGCGGCCAGGCACAGGCGAACGAGTTCCATCTCGTAGATGTCGCGGTGGTAATCGCCTTCCCATTCGGGCCGCAGCGGCGTCTCGCCGTAGTTCAGCGGCGACATGTCCGAGCCGCCCGCCAGAACCAGGCCGTCGATTTCCTCTATCAGATCCGTTGCAGTGACGGCGCCGCCGGCGGTGGGCAACAGCAGCGGCACGGCGGCCTCGCTCATGATCCAGTGCAACAACGACTGTTCGGTATAAAGCAGCGTCTTGCCCTTGAACAGATTGCGCTGGGGGTCGGCGGGAAGGAAACAGGCCGATACCCCGATGCGGGCGCGCCGGGTGCTCATGAAGGGCGCAGGGCGCGGTCGAACAACTGGCGGAAATCCTGCGGCGAAACCGTCTTGGGATTGTTGGCGTGGCAGACGTCGGCGACGGCGATCTCCACCAAACGGTCCCGATGTTCGGGCCGTGCGCCGCCACCCGGGTCGGCCAGGCTGCGCGGAATGCCGATGGTCGCCTTTAGGTCATCGAGCCACGCCAGGAAGGTCGGCGCGCTGGGGTTGGCCACGCCGGCCGCGGCCGCCAGATCGGCGAGGCGGGTCGGCACGGTGTCTTGGTTGAAGGCCATTGCGTACGAGATCATGATCCCGTTGGCCAGCCCGTGGTGCAGATCGCAGACCGTCGACAGCGCATGCGCCAGCGAATGCGTGACGCCCAGACCCTTTTGGAAGGCGACGCCGCCCATCAGCGCCGCGTTCAACATCATGCCGCGCGCTTCACGGTGTCCCTCGTCGGTCAGCAACGCAACCTCGCCGGTTTCTATGCGCCGGGCGTAGTCCACGCAGCGGGGCAGGGCGCGCGCCACCAGACGGACGCCTTCCAGGGCGATGCCGTCGCACAGCGGTTGAAAGCCCTTGGCCAGGTACGACTCGACCAGGTGGGTCAGGGCGTCCATTCCGGTTGCCGCCGTGACCTTTGACGGTAGGCCCATCGTCAGATCGGGATCGACGAACACGCGCGACGCCAGCAGGCGCGGCGAGAAGATGATCTTTTTGACGTGCGTGGCGTCGTCGGACACCACCGTGCTGCGTCCGACCTCGCTGCCGGTTCCGGCGGTGGTGGGCACCGCGATGGTGTACGGGATGTCCTTGTCGATGGCGCGCGCGCCGGGTTTTTCGTCCTCGTAGTCGAACAGATCGCCAGGATGACGCGCCATCAGGGCGATGGCCTTGGCCACGTCGATGGCCGCGCCGCCGCCGACGGCGACGATGGCGTCGGCCTTGTGGGCCGCGAAGGCCTGCACGCCGGCCGTGACCTGGGATTTGACCGGATTGCCCCACACGCCCGGGTAAACCGCGACGTCCAGACCCGCAGCGGCGACCAGCGTCCGCGTGTCGGTGATGACCGGCAGCGCCGCAAGACCCTTGTCGGTCACGATGAGGGGGCGCTGCTTGCCCGCCTCTTTCAGGGCATCGGGCAGCAGGCGAATCGCCCCGGGGCCGAACTGGATGCGCGTCGGAAAATTGTATTGATATATTGCCATGGTGGTGTCGTCCTCAGATGATCTCGAAGTAGCGCTGTAGCTCCCAGTTGGTCACGGCCTTGCCGAACTGGCGCCATTCCCAGTGCCGGGTGGCGGCGAAATGCTCGACGAAGGTTTTGCCGAACAGATCGCGCGCGATGGCGGATTTTTCCAGGCGCATCGTGGCGTCGTGCAGATCGCGCGGCAGGGGAACAGCCTTCGTGTCGCCGTAGCCGCTGCCGACGATGGGCGCCGCATCCAGCTTCAACTTGTGCTCGATGCCGTAAAGCCCGCTGGCCAGCGCCGCGGCCAGCGCCAGATAGGGGTTCGTATCCGAGCCGTTGACCCGCGTTTCGAGGCGGGTCGATTTCGTGCTGCCAGGGATCACGCGCAGCGCGGTCGTCCGGTTGTCCACGCCCCAGTTGACCCGAGTGGGTGCCCAGGCGCCCTCGACCAGGCGCTTGTAGCTGTTCACCGTCGGCGCAAAGAAAGGCAAGATCTCCGGCATGCAGCGCATTTGCCCCGCCAGATAGCTTTCGAACAGCGGGCTCATCTTGTGCGGATTGCGCTCATCGAAAAACAGATTCGTGCGGTGGTCCTTGTCCCACAGACTTTGGTGGATGTGGCCGCTGCATCCGGGCAGCTGGCTATTCCACTTGGCCATGAAGGTCGGCATGACGCCAAAACGATGGCCGATCTCTCTCGCGCCCGTCTTGAAAAGAATGGCGCGGTCGGCAGCCTCGACCGGCTCGCAATACAGCAGCGCGGCCTCGAACACGCCGGGCCCGGTCTCGGTGTGCAACCCCTCGATGGGCACGCGGAAGGCGGCCATCTCGTCCATCAGCGCGTTCAAGAACGGCGCATTCTGATTCATGCGCAGAAGCGAATAACCGAACATCCCCGGCGTCAGGGATTCAAGGCGCGTGAAGTTCTTTTCCGCCAGGGACTGCGGCGTCTCGTGAAAATTGAACCATTCATATTCAAGCGAGGTCAGCGCCTCGAATCCGGCGGCGCGCAAACGGTCGACCACGCGTTTGAGAAGCTGGCGTGGGCAAATTTCCAGGGGCGCGCCCTTGCCGTCGACGAATTCGCCCAAAAAGAACGGGACGTTGTTGTCCCAGGGGACTTCCCGAAAGGTCGACAGGTCCAACCGCGCGGCGGCATCGGGATAACCCGTGTGCCACCCGGTATAGGCCGCGTTGTCGTAGCAGACGTCGCCGGAATCCCAGCCGAAGACAACACTGCAAAACCCAAAACCGGAACCCGCGGCCGACAGGAACTTGTCCTTGTGCAGGTACTTGCCGCGCAGGACGCCGTCGATGTCCGTCACGGCGACCTTGACCTTCGTGGCCTCTGACTTCAGGACCCGGTCGACGATCTTTTTCGACGCAGCAGCGACTTTGGGCATGGGTGACGTCGCGAAGTATTGGGCCAAGGGGCCCCCCGTGCAAGAAGGGGGGCCGCGCGGATGTCAGTGCGCCCGATGGCGATACAGCCCCCGCCGGCCCGACAGCAGGTGCGCGACGCCGGTGACGACCGCGACGTGGGGCAACAGGGCGGCGCCCAATAATTCAACCACCATGATTGACAGCGCCAGGGGCGCTTTGGCCGCAGCGCCGAAGACCGCGCCGAGGCCGACCGCCGCGCCCAGTGCCAGCGGAAGGCCCAGCGCGTGGGCGAGCACGCTGCCCAGGGTGGCGCCGACGAAGAACAGGGGCGTCACTTCGCCGCCCAGGTAGCCAGCCGCGAGTGTCACGGTCGTGAATAGCAGCTTGGCCGCAAAGGCGTAAACCAGCAGCTTCGGATCCGAAAAGGCACGCACGATCGTCGGCACCCCGAGGCCGAGGTAGTCGCTGCTGCCGACCAACTTCCACAGGAACACCACCACCATGCCGCCCACGAACATGCGCATCGGCAGGCGCGGAATCCGCCGTTCGAACTGGCCTTTGAGCGCATGCGTCGACGCGACGAAGGTGGCCGCAGCCAGGGCCATGGCCGCGCCGATCAGCAGCAGTTTGCCGATCAGTGCGGGCGACAGCGCCATCGTCGGTGGCACGGGGTACGCAGTGTGAACGACGCCCAGGGCCCGTGTGACCCGATCACCGATCAGCGCGGCGCCGAGAGCCGGCAGCAGCGCCCGGTAGTCGATTCGCCGCAGCCCGACCACCTCCAGCGCAAAGACCACACCGGCGATTGGTGTACCGAAGACCGAACCGAATCCCCCGGCGATGCCGGCCGCCAGTAGGGCCCGGCGCAGATCCCGACTGGCGCCAAAACGATGCGCGATCTCGTCGGCGAGACTGGCGCCCATCTGGACGGCGGTGCCCTCGCGCCCGGCGCTGCCGCCGAACAAATGCGTCAGCACGGTGCCGACCAGCACCAGGGGCGCCATGCGCACGGGCAGCTGCGCCAGATCGTTGTGAATGGTGTCGATGATCAGGCTGCTGCCGCCCTTCATCGACGTCCCGATGCGCTCGTAGACAAGCCCGATAAGCAGGCCGGCCAGCGGCAGTGTGTAAACCATCACCTCGTGAGCGGCACGGAATTGCGTTGCGCCGTCGAGAAGTCGCAAAAACACGGCGGACGCCACGCCGCACAGGACGCCGACGAGGCTTGCCAGCGCCACCCACTGCACGACGATTCCCGCCCGTTGCGCGCGGGTCATGCCGGCATGCGCTCGGAACGTGGGGAAATCGCCATGCGGCTGCAGTTTTCTTGCCACCATCGGCCATCTCACGCAAGGCGGGGGCCCTCGATCCAAACTGCGTCGACTCAGCTGGTGCGCCCCGTAGTTTCTTGCCAGCCGCATAAACCGCGCGCAAAATCGCCCCCTTTTCGCCACAGGGGACAGGGGGGCGACGACCAATCGTGACCGACCAACATTTCGACGTCATCGTTGTAGGGTCCGGGTTCGGCGGGTCCGTCATGGCCTTGCAACTGGCCACGGCCGGCCGGCGCGTCTGTCTGCTCGAGCGCGGCAAGGCGCATCCGCCGGGCTCTTTTGCACGCAGCCCGCACGCCATGAAGGACAACTTCTGGGATCCGGGCGCGGGCAAGCACGGCATGTTCGACGTGTGGACCTTCCGCGGGCTCGACGCCCTGGTGTCCAGCGGCCTCGGCGGCGGCTCGCTGATCTATGCCAACGTTCTGATCCGCAAAGACGAGCACTGGTTTGCGCGGGATCTGGACTCAGGCGGCTTCGAATACTGGCCGGTCACGCGGGCCGATCTGGATCCCCATTACGACGTCGTCGAGAAGCTGATCGGCATCGAGACCATCCCGCCGCATCTGCGCGAGTCGACGCCCAAGGTTCGCGAATACGCGGCAGCGGCCAAGCGCATGGGGCTGGCGCATCAATATCTGCCGCTGGCGGTGCGCTTCGCCGGGCCGGGGCAGGCGAACGGCGAGCCGCAGGCGAATCAGCTGCCCAATCGCTTCGGCCAGACGCGGTCAACCTGCCGCATGTGCGGCGAATGCGACCTCGGCTGTAACTACGGCGCCAAGAACACAATGGACCTGACGTGTATCTCGGCCGCCGAGCGCGCCGGGGCCGAGGTGCGCACGCTGTGCGAGGTTCGTAAAATTGTGCCGCTGCAGTCGGGCTACGCAGTCAAATACATCGCGCACCGCCCGGAATCCGACGTCGAGCCCCCGACACCCGGCGAGCCGCAACTGGCCACGCTGACTTGCAAGACACTGGTGCTGGCGGCGGGGACGCTGGGCAGTACGTTCTTGTTGTTGCGCAACCGAGATCAGCTGCCCGGCCTCAGCGACAAACTGGGCACGCGTTTTTCCGGCAACGGCGATCTTCTGGGCCTGGCCCTCAACGCCAAGAAAGACGACGGCAGGGCGCGTCTACTGGATGCGAGCCGCGGCCCCGTCATCACCAGCGCCGTGCGTATCCCGGATGCCGCCGACGGGGGCACGGGGCGTGGTATTTACGTCGAGGACGCGGGTTACCCCGAGCTTTTCAACTGGCTGATCGAGGTGGCGCAGGCGGCCACGCCGTCCGGCTGGGGGCGTATCGCGGGGTTCGCGTGGGACATCGTCGGCAAGCGCCTGGGGCGGGATCGCGACACCAATCTCGACGCCGAGATCTCGCGCCTGATTGGCCCGTGTGCGACGACGAAGGCATCCCTGCCGATGCTGGGCATGGGTCGGGACATTCCCGACGGCGTGATGAGCCTGGTAGACGACGACACGCTGGACGTCGACTGGAACATCGCCCGCTCACGCGAATTCTTCGCGCGCGTGCGCGAGACGATGGAGATCCTGGCGAGGGGTCTGGGGGCGGACTTTCATGACAACCCCATGTCATTGATCAATCGTCTGATCACGGTGCATCCCCTGGGCGGCTGTCCCATGGGGCGGGGCGCGCACGAGGGCGTGGTGGATGCGCACGGCGAGGTTTTCGGGCACCCGGGGCTGTTCGTCGCCGACGGCGCCGTCATGCCCGGTCCCGTGGGGCCGAATCCCAGCCTGACGATCGCGGCCCTGGCGCATCGGTTTTCGGCGCGCGTTCTGCAACGAATCCAGCAGGCGCCATGACGGGCATCGGGCATCTATCGACGGGGCTGTTGCTGAAGGGCAAGTTCCCGCGCACACCGTTGCCGCTGCTGTTGTTCGCGGCCGTGGCGCCCGATTTGCTGTGGGCGTTCTTGAACCTGGCGCCGATGTCGGGGCGGCCCCCGTTGGAGGTGGCTCGCGTCGCGCAGCCGTACGACTACATCGGCAGTCAGATGCTGATTTCCCAGCCGTGGTCGCATTCGCTGCTCGGGACGGCGTTGCTGGCTGCCCTGCTGGCGGCGCTGACCTTCCTGGCTTTTCGGCGCGCGTCGGTGGCGGCGGCGGTGTTGCTGGCGACGCTGGGTCATTGGGGGCTCGACTACCTTGTTCACGACGCGGACCTGACTCTTGGCTGGGCCTGGGACGCCGCGCGCGTCGGGCCGCCGTTCGTGCTGGATCCGGCGCAGCCCGCACGCGGCCTGTTCGCGACGTCGCCGCTTGTCGGCTTTGCCTTGCAGACGGCGGTGGTTCTGTGGGGCAGCGTCGCTTTCGCCCGCGCGTTCCCCTCGCCGCAACGACGGGGCCGCCTGTGGCTGGTGGGCGGCGTCGGGGCGCTGGTGTTGTTGTCGCTGCCGGTGTTCATCAAGGGGGCGCTCGGCGGCCGGATCACGTCGTCGGACGGGCTGATCATCGGTGCCCTGGCCGAGATTGCGGTGGGCGCATTCGTGCTTGTGCGGGTGTGCGCGCGGACCGCGGGGCCGGCCTTGCAGGCGACGCCGTTTGCCGCGCCCGATGGTCCCGAGGCGGTCAGGTTCGTGCGCAACCTGCTGGATACTGCGGCTGCGATCTGCTTCTTGTTGGCTGCGCTGTATCTCGGCCAGGGAATGCGGGACGCGCAGCGGCTACCCTCCGTGGGGGCGTGTTCGACGATTCTGGCGGTCTGCTATCTGGTCGTCGGGCGGCGCTTTGTCGCCAAGAATGCGTCGATGTTGTGGGTGGCTGTTCTTCTGACGTTGGTCATCGGGCCTGTCGCGCGCGCGGCGTTCGCGCCGGGCAGCTTTGCCCTGGGCCTGTTCGCGCTTGAGGCGGGACTGGGCATCTTGAGCGCGTCGCTGGTGCGCACCCTGCTGCGTCGGGATCTATTGCTGTGATTGATCGCCCCTACATGGTTCGCACCCGAAAAAGCGGGGTCGTGACCAGCACCCTGCACCCGCTGACCACCGCGGACGGTCTGGCCATCTCGGTGTCGCGGCTGGCCCACCCGCAGGCGACGGATGTTTGCCTGCTGATTCACGGCCTGACGACGTCGTCGGACATGTTCGTCATGCCCGAACATTACGGCCTGGCGGCGTATCTGCACGATCAGGGGTTCGAGGTGTGGCTGGCCGACTTCCGGATGAGCAACCACTTCGGCCACAACATCACGGGCAGCTTCACCTTCGAGGACATCGCGGCCTACGACTGGCCCGCCATCGTCGGGTTTATTCGCTCGGCCATCGGCAACCGGCGGTTGCATGTCGTCGCGCACTGCCTGGGCTCGGCCACGTTTCACCACGCGCTTTACGGCAAAAGCGTCGACGGCATCACCAGCGTCGTCTCGAACAGCATCTCGTTGCACGCGCGCGTTCATCCCTGGTCGTTCGCCAAGCTGGTGGTCGCGCCGTTCCTGGTCGACAAGGTGCTGCGCCTGCCGTACCTCGATCCCGGGTGGGCCGAACGCGAAAACAAATCGAAGCCCTGGCTGGGGCGGGCCATCGCACGCGCCGTGGGCCTGGTGCATCTCGAATGCAACGAGGACGCCTGCAACATGGTCAGTTTCATCTGGGGCACAGGTGCCCCGGCCATCTTCCAGCACGACCAGATGTCCCCCATCACGCACGGGCGCGTCGGCGAACTGTTCGGCCCCATAGCCATGCCGTATTTCCGCAACGTGCGCAGCGCTGTCTGGCACAACAACACGTTCGGACGCTACAGCGACAAGCCCGAGCACCAGCGCTTTCCCGCGCGTTACATCGACAATGTCGGCGACGTGCGCGTGCCGACGCTGCTGTTGTCGGGGGACAAGAACAACATCTTTCCCGGTTCGAACAAGCTGACCGCCGAACGCATCGCCGCCAAGGGCATCGACGGATACGAGTACCGGGAGATCGCCAATTACGGGCATCAGGATCTGTTCATGGGCAAGGACTGCGATCGCGACACCTTCCCGGTGATGGTGGATTTTCTGCACAGGGTGATAGCCCGGTGAAGCCGTCGCCGCTGTCAACGCTGGACGCGCAGCCGGTCGTCGTCGTGGTCGGCGCCACCGTCGCTGGTGCCGTGGTCGCGCGCTGCCTGGCGCAGGCGGGCCAGCGTGTCTGTGTGTTCGACCGCGCGCCTGAACCCGGCGCGGGGCAGGCGGCCGACGCGTACTTGCAGCAGGCCGTCGCCGCGGGTGCCCGCGTGTTCGGTGCCCTTGACGTGCGCGGCGTGCAGCGCGGGGGCACCCGGTGGGTCGTGGCGTTCGAAGCTCCCGGCCTTGGGCGCGAGAAGTTCGAGGCGCCCGCGATGTTTGTCCTGTGCGATGTCGTCGTGGTCGCGGATCCGGCGCAGGCGCCACTGGTCGCTGGACTGGGGGGCGGGATCGAGATCGTCGTGTTGTCCGATGCTGTCGACGTGCCGGCGGCCGAGTCGACGGCGATGCGTCTGGCGACGGCGCGCGGCTGGACCATCGTTGCGGGGGCTCCCATTTCGCCGCCGCCTGCGCCGACGGCGGGTTTGTGCTTCACCGAATCGATGAAGGGGCACGTCTCGACGCAGGTGAAGGACGGCGACTACGCGCGCGGCCTGCGCCTGGGCAAGGAAGAAGGCTCGGACTTTGTCTTTGTCCTCACCCTCGTCGGTGAGGACGCCCGGGTCCTGATTGGCGATGCCGATCATCCGGCCCGCAGCGTGGGCACCGTCGTGGCGAACCGGCTGTCTGGGCACCCGTTGATGGTCGCAGGCGGCGATTTCAATCTGTTTGTCGATCAGCCGGGCGCGCGGGGCGATCCGCCCGTCCGCCGCATGAAGTACCGCATGAAGATGCTGTCGCAGGAAGGCCAGACGTTTTTCATGGACGGCTTCAAGGTCATTCGCGACGATCCCGGCCTTGACGTGTGGGCCGACACCACGACGCTGTACACGACTGTCTACGACGGCCCGGGCCCGGACAGCCCGATGCTGGGACAGGGCATCCTGCGTATCTTGCCGGCGGATTTCGCCCACCAGCTGACGACATTCCAGGTCACCAATGGCCGGTCGATGCGGGAACGCGTGCGCCTGCTGGTGGCGTTCGCGCGCGTCTTTCTGGGCACGCTGTTCGACACCTACGTCGGCGCGGCGCTGGATCTGCCCGGTGTCCGGCGGCCCGGCGGCCCGCAGCGCGCGCTGGCCGCGTTGTTGTTGCGCACCGTCGGCATCGCTGTGCTGGCGGCGCTGGCGCTGTGGCCGTGGCGTCCGGCGCTTCTGCGCGGCCAGCCGCCGATTGTCGCCGAGGGCCTACCCCCGTCGCCGCTGCCCGCCGACGTGGCGGCGCTGGGCCTGTTTCCGCAGTATCTGCGCGGTCTGGATCTGCGGCCGGGCCAGTATCAACTGGAGACGCTGCGCCTGCGCGTGACGCTGCCTGCGGACGCGTTGGTGCAGGATCACGGGGGGCTGGCCAAGATTCCGTTTCATCCACCCGACATTCAGCCGCTGCATGATCTGCCCCTGCGTCGGGGCTACTGCACGCTGATGCGGCTGCGCGATGCTGCCGGGCAGGTCGTGGGCATCGGCAGCCAGGTCGAGATCGCGTCGTTCGATTCGCAGCCTTTGCGGCATGACGTGAGAACCGATTCCCACTGGACGCTGACGCTGCCGGGGCGGGGCATGTTGTTTCTGGGCCAGCACGAGGGCGGGCCGGACCTGGGCGGTCTGCAGGCCGCAGCCCAGAAGGACGGACATCCCTGGCGGGGCGAGCGCCGAATCAATCACACGCTCGGTCCCTTGCCAGAACAGCGAGGTATCGTCTTCGGTGGCACGGGCAGCCTGATCGGTGTCGTCGGTGTGTTTCGCGAGTACAACACCTTCAGCGAGGTTCCGGGCGAAGGTGACGTTTCGGGCAGCGCCGATTTGGAGATTGTGCTGCTGACCGCCAGTCGCGCCCCCGCCGCCGCGACGAATGGGCAAGTCATTCACCGATCGCTCGAAATCGATCTGGGCCGCGACATTCTGTATCGCTCGCAGGGAAACGGGGTGGCGGGCGAGATTGTTCCGGCCTCGCTGGGTATGCTGCCTGATCGGGCGCTGGCCGCTGTGACGGTGTTCATGGCGAAGGTGCGCGACGAACGCGGCGCGGTGGTCGGTCAAGCGTCAGCCTCGCGCGTGGACGCGCCGGGCGCGGCGCCGCTTGGGCAGTGGTCGTTGACGTTCCCGGAGGGCACGGTCTTCGTTGCGCCCCGTGAGGACGGCACTGTTGCCGGCGCTGCGACCGGGTTTCTGGGCTCGCACGGGGGCAGGGTCGTCGGTGGAACCGGTGTGTACGCCCACGCGATGGGCACGATGCGGGAGCAATCGCCCGACGGTGCCGCGGTCTGGCGTCTCTTTCTGACACTCGCGCACGACCACTAGACGTAGACGGGTGTCCCGGCGTGATTCGCCTCACCTGCGACCTTTCGCGCGTGTTGCATCCGCATTCCTCGGCCGATATCAATGATCCTTCGCGACCGTCTGAAACGGGGAGGGTGCCATGTACTCAGCTCTTTGCGCAGTCGTAGTCCTAGCCGCCAGTCCAGCCGCGCACCCGCGCGTCGCGGTTGGTAATTTCTTTGCGGAATCGAACTCGCTGTATCCGCGCATCGTGCCGATGACCGGCAGCGACACCCCGCCTGAACGGGAAAAGTGGCTTGCCGATGCCGCCAAGGAAAATACGATAACCACCGGCGTGGTCGAGGCGGGCATCAGGCTGGGCCTGGATCTTCAGCCCGTGCACACGGCGCGCGCCCCGTCGCTAGGCTCGGTCGAGCGGGCGTCCTTCGAAAGCCACGTGGGTAAGTTGATTGCAGACCTCAAGCGCGCGCAGCCGCCGTTTGCCGGGGTCATCCTGAATCTGCACGGCGCCATGGTTGTCGATGGGTTTCCCCACGGCGACGCCGAACTTGTCCACCGCGTGCGCACGGCGATGGGCCCGAAATTCCCGATTGTCGTGACGCACGACTTTCACGCAAATGTCGCGCCCGAGATCGTCGAGAATTCGGATGTCCTGATCACGTTCAAGGAAAACCCGCACGTCGACACCAAAGAACGGGGCATCCAGGCGTCGACGATCATGGCCGGCATCCTGTCGGGCAAGCTGCACCCGGTGCAGGCGCTGGTGAAGCCGCCCATGGTCTTCAACATCGTCTATCAGGACACCTTCCACGCGCCGCTGAAGGCGATCGTGGATGAATCCCGGCGCATGGAAAAGATGGACCCGAAGATCCTCGCGGTTAGCTTTTCGGGCGGCTACCAGTATGCCGACGTGCCGCAGATGGGACCCAGTGTCATCGTCGTCACCGACGGCGACAAGGATCACGCCCGGCGCGAGGCGCAGCGGCTGTCGGATATGGTGTGGGCGCTGCGCGACCGTCTGGTGATGCGCGCGCCCGATGCGGCCGCAGCGGTGCGCATGGCGCAGCAGAACGACAAGTTTCCCGTGGTGCTGATGGACACGGGTGACAATGTCGGCGGTGGCTCGGCGGGGGACGGCACGGCGCTGCTGGATCAGCTGCTGCAACAGCACGCCACGGGATGGGTGATGACCATCGCAGACGCCCAGGCCAATGAGGCTGCGTTTCGCGCTGGTGTGACCGGAACCTTCGACTTCATGGTCGGCGGCAAGACCGACAAAATGCACGGCGTTCCGATCCACGTGCGCGGCCGTGTGAAGGCGCTGACCGACGGGGCTTTTGTCGAGACCGAGGTCCGCCATTCGGGCCGCCGCTACCACGACATGGGTCCGACCGCGGTTATTCTCGTCGAGGGTTCCACTCGCGATTTGCCGAATCTTCTGCTTTTGACCAAGACGCCGACGACCCCCTACAGCCTGCAGCAGATCGTCAGCAACGGCGTCTACCCGGAACGCCAGCACATCCTGGTCGCCAAGGGCACCACGGCCCCGCGCGCCGCGTACGAGCCCGTCGCCGCGCGCATCATAGAGGTGAATACGCCGGGCGCCACCGACGTGAACCCCGCGCATTTCACCTACCGCAACGTGCGCCGCCCGCTGTTCGGCCTGGACGACAACAAGGTGCCGACCAAACGCTGACGCGTTCTACGGCGCCGCGTTCACGTTGGTCACCACGTAGACGTAATCGTTGAAGTCGCCGTTGGCGGCTTCTTCGTAGGCCAGTAAATAGGCGTTTGCGACCGGCGCGCCGCCGCGGTCGCGTAAGGGGTAGACGCGAACGGCGTGCTTGGTCGGATTGGCGGCGTTGAGCGCATCTTCTGTGTACGTCGTGCGCGTCTTGCTTTCCGAGTAAAAGCCGAACGACGCGTCAGCCGGATCGAAGCCGTCCTTGGCGCCCGGTTGTACGGCGGGCAACAAGGTCTGTTCGTTGCCCCGGTCGATGACGCCCACCACGACGCGTTTGGGCGTGCCTGTGCCCATGTAATAGCCGTAGGGCAGGGGCTCGTCGGGCGAATAGCGCGCGACCGGTTTCATCGTCACGGCCGTCGGGGATGCGCGCACAAAGCGCTGCGCGCGCACTTCCGTTCCCAGAAGGTTGTCCGTGATGCCCAGGATCAAGCCGGCGCCGCCGACGTCGATCTTGTAGCCCAGGGTTTCCAGTACCACCTGCAATGGTGGCTCGTTGTTGCCCTGTTCGCCCTTCGTGGCAAGCGCATACAGCGATACCTCCGTGTTCGCGGCCGTGTTCGAACTGGTAACGGTGAGACTGGCCGTGTGCAGCCCCAAGGCCGCATCGACCGGTGGGGTGAAGGTCAGCCTCAGCGTCGTGGCGGCGGCCGGTGCAAGCTTGACCGGCAGTCCCGGCGCGGCCAGCGAGAACAGGGCCTTGTCGGCCCCCATCAAGGCCAGAGCCGTCAGGTCAATCGCAGTGCCGGCGGTGTTGCGGACAGTCAGTGTCTTGTCGGGCAGCTTCGTACCGCGCACGCCGCTGAACACCAGTTCGTTGGGGACGAAGACCAGTGGCCCGGTGGCTGTGGTCCCGGCATCGCGTCCCGCAGGTGTTGCGGTCGTGTCACTGCCTACGTCGGAATTGTCTCCCGCAGGGGCCAAGTCCATTCCCGATCCAATCGTTCCGCCCGCCCCGTCCCCAGTCGAGTGCTCGGGCTGAGACCCCGCGTCTGCAGTTGTGGGCGCCGCCGGCCCATCCGTGCCGCTGCTGGCATCCGCCGTCGGCGAACTGGTCTGTGTACCCGCGCCGCCGGCACAGCCAATTCCGAGACCCAGAATCAACGCAACGGCGCCGTGGCGGTACCTGCTGATCTTCCCGTGGCTGGGTGCGTCCATCGGGTCCTCCTGACCGGGTTCTACTGGACAATGTCCGGCAGCGTGGAAACGGTTACGCCGTTACAAGCCCCGGCGGTTTGACATACAGAAGCATACAAATCACAATTATTTGTATGCGCACCACGCTTGACCTCCCCGACGGCCTTGTCGAAGAGGCGCGGCGCCTGCTGGGTTTCAAATCCAAGACGGACACCATCGTGCTGTCGCTGACCGAACTCATCCGTCGTCGCCGGATTGACGAGCTCAAGGCCATGGCTGGAACCATCAGGCTTGAACTGGATGTTCCCGCATCGAGGCGCCGCCCGGGCCAGCGGCGGGAGGCGGCGGTGCCCGCCCGCAAGACGCGCCGAGCGTCGTGATCGTCGTCGACACGTCCGTGTGGATCAGTTTTTTTCGCGGATCCTCACCGGGCATCACCGCCGAGTTGCGGGCCAGACTTGACCGGGACGAGGTTGCCCTGCCGGCGCCCGTGCTGGTCGAGTTACTGGCCGGGGCCAGCCGCGCCGACGCACCGAAGCTCAAGCGGGTCCTTTCCGCGCTGCCGCAATGGCGGCCCGCCGATGCCACCTGGACGACCATCGAAACATGGGCGTCGTGGGCAAGCGCGCGCGGCCAAAGGTTTGGCATCGGTGATTTGCTGATCGGGGGCATTGCCGCCGCGCACGGCGCCGCCGTCTGGTCATTGGACGGCGACTTTGAGCGAATGAATCAGCTTGGGTTCGTGCGTCTGTTCGCCCCGTGACAATCCACCCGCCGGCAGCACCAGGTGCGCGTGCCGCGTTTCGCAGTTGGAATTCGCCGGCCACCTGCCGGCAGGGGTAGATCTGGGCCACAGGCGTGCCTAAGATGCGCCTTCCGCAGAGGCCATGAGCGAAGCTCAAGAAAAGGAAAATCCCATGGAAACCAAGCCAGGCAGTGCCCGACGCCAGTTTTTGCACCAGGCGGCCCTCACTGCGGGGGCGCTTGCCATCCCACCTTCCTTCACGTCGGCGCACGCTGCCGACAAAGGCGCACCGGCCGCGCCCTCGGCGACGCCCGGGCGTTCAGCTGGGCCTCCTTATCTGGTCTTCCTTCCTTTGGGTAGTGATGACCCCTCGCCAGCCAAGATCTTCAAGGACCGCGCCTATATCGAATCCCTACCCATCGACGGGATCGTCATACACGGCAACACGGTGGTGGCGGCTGGCGAGAAAATCCCCAATTGCGTCTGGTCGAATCGGGACCCGCTGAAGCTTGCCCATGTGGTCGACGAAGCCGCCCCGCTCAAGGGGGCGTTTTCGAAACTGAACCGCAGCTGGTTCTTCGCGGTGACGACCATGAAGGCGAGCGATTGGTTCAGCGACTGGTCGACCTGCGTCGGCAATTTCGCCGTCATGGCCCGGGCCTGCCGGGATCTGGGCATGGAGGGTCTGTTCCTCGACAACACCGACGACAAATATCACCCCGTACCGATCTGGGGTTATCCCGGGCCGAAGGCCACCCCCGGCAAGACGCTGGATGATTACCGCCGTCAGGTCCGTTTGCGCGGCAAGCAGATCATGGAAGCCTGCGTGCGGGAATACCCAGCGTTCAAACTGGCGCTCATCAAGGGGCCGGCTGTGACAGAGAAAGGGGATCCCCATATCGAGGGCGGCCTTCCAGAATTCGCTTTGACGACGGCGTTCTACAGCGGCCTTTTGGCCGGGGCCGGGGAAACCGGCATGGTCATCGACACCAGTGTCTTCTACAACACAAAAGAGCAGAAAAAGTTCGCGGGAAGCTACCAGTTTCGGAAGCATGAAATCCCGTCGAGCCGGTACAACTGCCCAAGCCTTTCGCCCGAGGATCGGGCGTTGTGGACGCGCCGGCTCAAGGTCGGCTATGGCTTGAGCTACGGGTTCACGCAGGAAGGCATGACCCACGCGCTCATGAACTCCGACTACGTGACCTGGTACTACAACGGCGGCGACAACCTCGACCCGGCAACCGTCAAAGAGAAATGGTGGCCCAAGGAAAGGTTCCCGGCCTTGGGCGGTGCAAGGGCGGCAGCGACCGCCCGAACGGCGAACAACCGTGCCTCGGGGATCCACTTTGCGACGGCCATGGGCGAGGCGACCGTCCAGGCCATCGCTGGCGACGCCTCGTTCCGCTACACGCTCGACATCGACAATCGCACCG
>JANXXE010000066.1 GCA_025350815.1 Myxococcales bacterium
ACCACAGCGATTGGCACCACTACGTTCAGGCAGCGGCGATCGCCGACTACGGGTCCGCCACGCTGGAAGACAACTTCATCCACGATCACGACTATGCTGGGCTGGGATACGGCATCGAGCTTTCCGGGGGTAGCTGGGCGATGGTGCGACGAAACCGATTCCAGCGAAACCGGCACAGCGTGGCGGCCGGGGGCAAAAGCGGGACCACAGTCAGCGAATATGTGTCGATGTTGACGGGCTACGACCTGATAGACAATTCGATCAGTGTCGATGCGGTCAACAACGACGTGACCATCGATATGCATCCGACCGGACACGGACGCATCCGCATCGTCGGCAACCAGTTCCAGAACGTCGCCTACGGTATCGGGCTGTTCGACGGCTGGGGTGAAGTTCGCGGCAATGCCTTCACGGGGGTCTCAGGCTACGTGATCTTGTCGCGCAGCCCCGTGCACAACGGAAACTTCATCGCCAGCGGGGGCGTGTACAGGCTGGCGATCGCCGGCAACACCTTCACCAATTGCCGCAACAACTACCAGATCGAGTACGGCACCAACATCACCATCGAAGGCAGGCTGGTCAAGCCGCCGTACATCGTCGACGTGCCGCCGCCCTGACCGGGGCGCCCGCCGGCGGTTCCAGCGCATCGTCGGCCCCCGGACATTTGTCAGCCGGCACGCTGGCGCGGTACGTTCGCCGCCGAGGCTGACAATGCCAAAACCCTTCGTTCCCGCCGGTACCGAAGCCCACTACACACCCGACCGCCCGGTTGGCGTCGAACACGTCCGCCTGGAACTGGACCTTGACCTCGCCAAACGCAAACTTGCGGGCCGCGCCGTTCTTTCTCTGGTCGCCCGCCGCGACGACCTGCAGGCGGTGACCTTACACGCCGTCGAGATGGAGATCAGCGCCGTTGCCGTCAACGATCGTCCGACGAAACGTTTCGACTACGACGGGCTGCGCCTGCGCATCGAACTGGATCGGGCGCACCGGCGCGACGAACGGCTGACGGTATCGGTGACCTATAGCTGTACGCCCCGGCGTGGTCTGTACTTCATCGGTCCCGACGAGCACAACCCCGAACGTCCCTTGCAGTGCTGGTCCCAGGGGCAGGACGAGGATTCGCGCCACTTCTGGCCCGGCGTCGACGCCCCGATCGAGAAGGCCACCAGCGAGATCATCTGCACGGCGCCGCGCGGTCTGACCGTGCTGTCGAACGGCGAGCTGCGCGAGCGCCGCGACGTCGATGGCGATCGCACGCGCTGGCATTACCGTCTGGACTTCCCGCATTCATCGTATCTGGTCACCCTGGTCTGCGGCACCTTTGTCGAGCTCAAAGACAAGGCCCCTGCGACCGGCGTCGACGTCTACTACTTCGTGCCGCCCGGCCGCGAGGCGGACGCGCGCCGCAGCTTTGGCCGGACGCCCGAAATGATCGACGTGTTCTCGCGCAAGATTGGCCTGCCCTACCCGCACAGCCGCTACAGCCAGATCGTCGTATCCGAGTTCATTTTCGGCGGCATGGAAAACACGACCGCCACCACGCTGACCGATCAGACGCTGCTGGACGAGCGCGCGGCGCTGGACCACACCGCCGAAGCCCTGGTCGCGCACGAGCTGGCACACCAGTGGTGGGGCAACCTTCTGACCTGTCGCGAGTGGCCCGAGGCGTGGCTGAACGAAGGGTTCGCGACGTTCTTCGAGTACGTCTGGCACGAACACGCGCGCGGCCGCGACGAGGCCGACGTCGAACTGTTCGCCGACACCGAGTCGTATTTCAGCGAGGCCAGCAAGTACCAGCGGCCGATCGTCTGCCGCCACTTCGAGGAGCCCATCGACCTGTTCGATGCCCACCTTTATGACAAGGGCGGCCGCGTCCTTCATATGTTGCGCCACGATCTAGGCGACGAAACTTTTTGGCGCGCCATCACGCTGTACGCCACCCGGCATGCCCGAGGATCGGTCGAGACGCGCGATCTGGCCCGCGCCGTCGAACAAGCCAGCGGGCGCAATTTCGACAAGTTTTTCGATCAGTGGGTGCAAAGCCCGGGACATGCGGAACTGGAATGCTCGTGGGAATGGAACGACGACAAGAAGGTCGGCACCCTGCGCGTCGACCAGAAACAAAGTGGCGACAAGACCTACGTCTTTCCGGTGCGCGTTTGGCTAGAAATTGACGGACAGGGACGCGAGGAATCGCTGGCGGTCCGCGACCGCACGCACGCCTTCGAGTTGGCCCTGCCCGGCAAGCCCACTCAGGTGATCTTCGATCCCGGCGACGTCATCCTCAAAACCATCAAGATGGAAAAGGCACGACCGCTTTGGGTGAGACAGCTCAAGGCGGCGCCGATGGGCGTCGATCGCGTGATCGCAGCCCGGGCCCTCGGTGACAAACCCGAACCGGCGGCGGTGACAGCGCTGCGCGAGGCACTGGAAAACGACAGCTTCTGGGCGGTGCGGGCGGCGGCGGCGGCGGCGCTCGGCCGGACGCGCCGCGAGGACGCGCGCGACGCTTTGCTTGCCGCGCAGAAGCAGGACCACCCGCGCGTGCGACGGGCGGCGGCGCTGGCCCTGGGTGAATTTCGGGGGGATACGCGCGCGGCAGAGGCCCTGGCCGCCTGGGCCGAACGCGGCGATCCCAGCTATTTCGCCGAGGCAAACGCGGCACTGGCTCTGGGGCGCACGCGTTCGCCCCGTGCCCTCGACGTGCTGCCCAAGGTGCTCACGCGCCGTTCATACCAGGACGTCATCAAGACAAGAGCGCTTGAGGGACTGGGTGCGTGCGGCCACGACGACGCCCTGCCAATGGTCCAGGCTGCGTATCAGCCGGGGGCCTCGTTTCAGTCGCGGCGGGCCGCGGTGGCGGCGACGGGGCGATTGAGCGAGGGCACCCCGCACGCGCGCAGGACCCGCGATTTTCTCGAACTGTGCCTGGACGATCGCGATTTTCGCGTGCGAATGGAGGCAGCGGCGGCCCTGGTGTTGTTGGGCGATGGGCGCGCCACGGCCGCCCTCGAACGGGCGCTTGCCCGCGAAATGGATGGGCGCGCGCGCCGGCGCCTGCGCGAGGCCCTGTCCGACCTACGCGAGCGCGGCAAACCTTCCGAGCATTCGCGCAAGCAGGCCGACGAACTGGAACGCCTGAGGGGCGAGACCATCAAGCTGCGCGAGCGCATAGAAAAGCTGGAGGCACGGCACGACAAGGCAAGCAAGACGGGGCCGAGCAGCAACGGCACCACCCCGGCGCCGCGTCGGCCGGCGCCCAAGGCACGACGGGGCAGCAAGCCCGCACGACCACCCCGCCGACGCTGAGGCTTAAATTTAGCGCACGGGTACCGTCGCCCGGTAACCGAACACCTTGGACCCGTCCTCCTTGCGCACCAGGCGCAAGGTCAGCCTGTCGTCACGATCCGTGTAGAGGCGCGCGTGGTAGTTCAGAAACCCGTCGGCCTTGACCACGATGTCCATCGGCCCGCTGTAACGTGGGCGCAGCAGTTCCAGTGGCTTGGGCTCGATGGGCCCCAGCTTCTTGGCGCCCCAGTAGATGAAACCCGGAATCGTGGGCCACACCGCCAGCTTCAACTTCACCATCTCGGAACGCGGATTCTCCTCGGGCGCCTCGGTCTTCAGCGCCTCGGTCGGGACGGTGACATCGGCGGAAACTGTCGACGGCGCGACCGCCGGCGCGACCGACGGCGCGACGGCCACGACTGGAACACCAGCGTCAGGCTGCGACCGCGCCTTGCCGCACGCAAGCAGCGCCGCCAGGCACAGCCAGCCTCGGTTCATGGTGACGGCGCCTCCGCACCGCCGCCCGCCTTGCTTTCCGGTCCTGCAGTCGCGGTTGGTGGGGCCGCGGTGGAATAGGTCACGCCTGGCTTGCGTACGTACCCGGCAATGGCCTTTTGCACGGTGCCCTTGATCTGTCCTTCCAAGGTCTCGACGGGCAGCGGCGGATCCAGTTCGTAGTAAAAACCGCGCGTCGGCAAACGCATGTCGAAGATCTCGCCCGTGTGCCAGAAGGTCCGGCGAAAATCCAGCGCCGCCGGCCCCAGGGTGCGCGCATGCCGATGCGCCAGAACGAAGGAATACAGGCGCACCGCCAGGTTGTTCTGCAGGCGGTGGCAGCCGTGCGAAAAACGCCCGCGCAGCGACATGTAATCGAACGAGCCGTGCGTGCGGATACCGTTGTCGAAGTACGTTGTGGGGCCGCCTGCATGCTTGCGCATATCGACGTGAATCGCCGCCGCCAGCCCGTAGGCCGACAGGTACCCCGGTCCCGTTTCGTCGTAGTTGGTGACCCGGGTCGGGGCCCCGTTCACCCACTTGGTCTTGACCATCCCGGACAGTGGTGAACTAGGTGGCGGGATCCACACCGGCGCGGCGACGATGTGGCGCCACACCCGTGGCCCGACGTCGGAATCCTTGTAGCGATAATATTCGGCACCGTCGGCGGCCAATTCCAGGCGCCAGCCTCCGATGGTGGTTCGCCAGCGCACCAGCGCGACCCGCTCGCCCCGCCATTTCACGTACATCGTGAACGACGGATAACGGTCGCGCGGCTGCGGCAGGCGCACGCCCTTGTTGTTGAAGGGGAAGTCGTACCAGATATCGCCGCGGTCAATTTCCGCGAACAGATCCATGTGCTCGCTGTAGTACTCGGGCAGCGGCGGGAATCGTGCGACCACCTTCAGCCAGTGAAAATCCGCAGCCGGGTGGCGCCTGAAGAACGCCAGCGCACCCTCGGGTGTGTCAGCGCCCAGTCGGGCCATGACAGCGTCCGTCGCCGCCGCGACAAGGTCCGGCACCTCGGCCCGCTCGCCGCTGGCTGTCTTGTAGGTCGGCGGGCGACGGGGCTTGCCGCCGCGCGCGGGCAGCGAGGCCGAACCGTCCTCGATGAACTGTCCTGCGTGGGCTGCGCGATCTTCAATCACCCGGCGCAGCGCCGCAAAATTTCCCAGCTGGATGGGCCGCGCCAGCGCCTCCAGCGTCGGGCGCGTGACGTCCGCCTGATCCATCAGGCCGTTCTTCTGCTGGAAGTCCAGCATCGCCAGGCGCATCGGCGTGTCGTACAGACCGGGCTGGTGCTTCGCCGGATCCATGAGCCCCTCGCAGGCCAGGCGCTTTTCGACCTCGGCGAAGGCCGCGCGCTCGGCTTCAAAGCGACGCAGCGTCTTCAGATCCCTGGCGTAGCGGGCGTCAGCACCGGCCAGGTCCTCAAGACTGCCAACGGCCGCCTTCTGCCGCGCGGCCTCCAGCCGCAGGGCCAGCAACTTACGACTCTGCAGTTCCTTCTTCTCTGTCGTGGCGCCCCAGGTTTCAATTCCTTCGACGGCCAGCAACTTGGCTGTGTCGACGGACTGCTCGCATGTCCGCTCGGCGTCCGCCACGAAACGCGCCCGCAGCACGGACAGCGATGGTGGAATGCCGTACAGCTCAAGATAATTCCGCGCGCCCCTGGGCAATTCCTGACCGTCCCCGTCGGTGCGATCGTTGGCGAGGCCGACGTACACCGCCCGGTAGCGATTGGGCAGCACGACCTGGTTCGGCCCGACGCCGTCGGCGAAGATCGACGGCGCCCATTCGTCTGTCAGATCGACCGTAGTCAGGCCTCGCGAGACGGACAACTCGACGTCAACCGTTCGCTCCTGGCCATTGACGACCTGAATCGCTCTCCTCGCCGGGGGCAGATCCAGCCCTGGCGGCTGCGCATCGGGATCGGGTCCCGCGCTGCCGGATGGCGCCGCGGCGGGGCCAAGGGTTGCCGGGGCGGCGGCGGGGGCGGCGGGGGCTGGCGCATCTTTGTGGCACCCGAAATCCGCCAGCAGGCCAAGCGCGAAAGCCAAGCTCAGTCGGAGCCGCAGAGGGTTCGCTGCAACATGCACGAGCGTCAATAGCGTCAATAAAGATAGGTCCAAACCATCGCTTGAACGTACTATACGCACAATGAGACGCGTCATCTTTTCAGCTTCGCGGTTCCTGGCCCTAGCCCTGGCCCTTGTCGTCAGCACCAGCGCCCCCGGCCACGCCACTGAGGTCGGCGGCGCCCGCAAGTTTGGACTGGGTTTCAACGTAGGCGAGCCGATGGGCCTTTCCGCAAAGCTCTTCGTCGCGCCAGGCAATGCCATCGACTTCGGGCTCAGCTTCTACCGTCCCTACGGCGGCCACTGCTACGACCGCAACAATCACTGGGTCGGCTGCGACAGTAACGGCCAAAGCAGCATCAACGCCGACTACCTGTGGCAGGACCAACTGGCCCGCGGCACAGTGCGACTCGACTGGCATATCGGCGTCGGCGGTCGGATGTGGTTCTACAATCCGGATGCGGGCGCGCGTAACTTTCTGCTGGGCGCGCGCATGCCCCTCGGCCTCGATCTGACCTTCGACAACCCACGCTTCCTCGAGGTCTTTATCGAACTGTCGCCGGTCTTCTATCTGATCCCGGCGACCTATTTCGACATCGAGCCTCAGTTGGGGGTTCGCTTCTACTTTTGAGCCCAGCGGCGCATTGGCCCACAGCCGCGGAGGCAGCGGCATCGCGTCTGTTCTCACCGCTGCGCCTCGGCCCGCGCTGCGTGCTGCCCAGCCGGACCTGGGTCCCCGCGATGGTCCCGTGGCGCGCCACCGCCGACGGATTCGTCACCCCCGAGTTGCTGGCCTGGTACGCGCGCTTCGCCGACGGACAGCCGGGCGCGATCGTCGTCGAGGCCACCGGCATCCGCGACGTACCAAGCGGCCCGTTGCTGCGCATTTCCGACGATCACTTCGTTCCCGGCCTCGCGTCGCTGGCGCAAACCGTGCGCGAGCGCAGCGGCGGCGTCACACGCCTGTTTCTGCAACTGATCGACTTCCTGCCAATCCGACGCCGGCCGCCACCCCAACGCTACTTCGCCGATTTTCTGACCATCCGCGACGAACACCGCGCGGTGCTGGCGACCCTGGCCGGCCAGGCCGACCTGCTGACCGCAGCCACGTCGACCATTCGCCAGCGCCTGGCGACGTTGCCCGACCAGCAGCTGGACGCCATCTTGTCGCCGCGCGAACTCGAAGCCTTACGCATGGGTGCCCGCGTACGCATCACCGACACGGAGGATCCCCACATCCGCGATCTGCCCCGCATACTGCCCCCGCTGTTTGCCGCGGCCGCAAGCCGCGCGGTGGCTGCCGGCTTCGACGGCATCGAACTGCACTGCGCGCACGCCTACACCCTGGCGTCATTCCTGTCGGCGCTCAACACGCGCGACGACGGATACGGCCGCTCACTTGAAAATCGCGTGCGCCTGCCGCTGGAGATCCTGGCCCACGTCCGCGCCGCTGTCGGGCCCGAGATCGTCGTCGGCTGCCGATTTGTGGCTGACGAGGCCATCGACGGTGGCAGCGGAATCGACGATGCCTGTCACTTCGCGCGGGCGTTCGCACAGGCCGGGTTCGACTACCTATCGGTCTCGAAAGGCGGCAAATTCGAGGACGCCCGACAACCCACCGTCGGCCAGGCGGCATATCCGTACACGGGACCGAGCGGCGCCGAGTGCATGCCCACCATCCGGGTCCACCGCGATCTGCCGGGGGGACCTCGCGGCCGTCACCTGCCGCTGACCGCAAAGATCCGGGCGGCCGTGCGCGCAGCGGGCTTCGACACCCCGATCGTCGCCGCCGGTGGCATCACCGACTTTCGCCTGGCAGAGGACGCCCTGGCCCGGGGTGACGCGGACATCTGCGCTGCTGCCCGCCAGTCGCTGGCGGACCCCGATTGGTTTCTGAAGATACGCACGGGGCGCGGCGACCAGATACGAAGTTGCCAGCTAACGAACTACTGCGAGGGTCTGGACCAGAAACACAAGACGGTTACCTGCCGCCTGTGGGATCGAACTGCCATTGTCGACGGCGAGCCGACCTTTCGCGACGGCGCCCGCCGTCTGGTGGCACCCCGATGGAACCGGTGATCAGGTTTCGGGGATCGGCGTGTCGACCTCGGCGCCCGCTTCCGCCAGCGAAATGATCCCGGACGAGGTCGCGTTCATTTCCTCACCAAAGGCCCCCTCGGCGGCCGTCGGGGCCGGCCGATCGCCCGCCCGCTGTCGGCTTTTCCAGCGGGCCAGTGCGCGGTCCAGATCAGACTGTGGGATCATCGTTCCATCGTAGTCGGATTTTCTCCGACGATAAAGCGCATCCTTAGTGCGTCAGCTTCTTGTAGCGCACCCGGTGTGGCTGGGCCGCCTCTGAACCGAGTCGTCGCCGCCGATCGGCCTCATAGTCCTGGTAGTTGCCCTCGAACCACACCGTCTGGCTGTCGTTCTCGAAAGCCAGGATGTGCGTCGCGATGCGGTCCAGAAACCAACGATCGTGGCTGATGACCACCACGCAGCCGGCGAAGGACAGCAACGCGTCCTCCAGCGCCCGCAACGTGTCCACGTCCAAATCATTGGTCGGCTCGTCCAGCAACAGGACGTTGCCGCCGCTGCGCAGCAGTTTGGCCAGGTGGACGCGGTTGCGTTCGCCGCCCGATAGATTCTTCACCAGCTTCTGCTGGTCGGGCCCACGGAAGTTGAACCCCGATACGTAGGCACGCGCGTTCACCTTGCGCTTGCCAATCTCCAAAAATTCCGCCCCCTGCGCTATCTCGTCGAACACCGTCTTGTCGCCCTCCAGGGAATCGCGACTTTGGTCGACGTAGGCCAGCTTCACGGTTTCGCCCACGCGCAACGTGCCACCGTCGGGCTTTTCCTGACCGGTGATCATGCGAAACATCGTCGTCTTGCCGGCGCCGTTGGGTCCGATGACGCCGACGATCCCACCACGCGGCAAGTTGAAGGTCAGGTCGTCGACCAGAACCTTGTCACCATAGGCCTTCTGCAGATGCTCGGCCTTCACGACGACGTCGCCCAGACGCGGCCCGGGCGGGATGCTGATCTCGATGATGTCGTCGCGCTTCTGCGCCTCCTGCGCCAGCAACTCGTCATAGGCCGCCAGTCGCGCCTTGGATTTGGCCTGCCGCGCGCGCGGGGATGCCTTCACCCACTCGAGCTCATGCGCCAAAGTGCGCTGGCGGGCCGACTCGGTCTTTTCTTCCTGGGCCAGGCGCTTCTGTTTCTGGTCCAGCCACGACGAATAGTTTCCCTGCCACGGAATGCCCGCGCCGCGATCCAGTTCCAGGATCCAGCCCGCGACGTTGTCGAGAAAGTAACGATCGTGGGTGACAGCAACGATGGTGCCCGGGTACTCGTGCAAAAAGTGTTCGAGCCAGGCGACGCTTTCGGCATCCAGATGGTTGGTAGGCTCATCCAGCAGCAGCAGATCCGGCCGCTGAAGCAGAACCTTGCACAAGGCCACGCGGCGCCGCTCGCCCCCTGACAGCTTGGTCACGTCCGCATCGGGCGGTGGGCAGCGCAAGGCGTCCATCGCAATTTCCAGCGTGCGGTCAAGATCCCAGCCCGCGGCGGCGTCGATGGCGTCCTGCAAGGTCGCCTGCTCGGCCAGCAACTTGTCCATCTCGTCGGGCGAGATGTCTTCGCCCAGCTTCATGTTGACCTCGTCAAAACGGTTCAGATGCTTCTTCACCTGCGCGACCGCGTCCTCGACGTTGCCCAAAACCGTCTTCGTGGGATCGAGGGCCGGCTCTTGCGGCAAATAGCCAATCTTCGTCCCGTCGGCGGCCTTCGCCTCGCCGAAGAAGTCCGTGTCGACCCCCGCCATGATGCGCAGAAGCGTCGACTTGCCCGACCCGTTGGCGCCGAGTACGCCGATCTTCGCCCCCGGGTAGAACGACAGATAGATTCCCTTGAGCACCTCCTTGTTCGGCGGGTGTACCCGTCGGAGGTTTTGCATTGTGAAGATGTATTGGTGGGCCATGGGCGGCGCAGTCTACACCGTCACAACGCCAGAATGATCACGCCGGCGCTGGCCAGCAGCGCCCCCACACTGGCCAGCCGCCGGGGGCGTTCGCGCAGGACCAGCCACGCGTACAGGACCGTGAAGGTCGACGCCAGACTGGCCACCGGCGCCACCAGGGCCATCGGGGCGAATCGCCGCGCCAGGGCGACTGCCACGAAGCCGGCTGTCTCGACGGCACCCGTGCACAGAACCAGGGGCCAGGCCGCGCGCGGAGGGGGACGCAAGTCCACCCGGGCCAGCGCCGCCAGCGGCACCGCCAGGGCGAGGCCGACCGCATACACCAGGGCCGAGGCGCCGAATTCCCCGGTCGCGGGCGCAACCTGTCCCATCGCGGGGACCATCACGCCGAAGCCGATTCCAGAGCCGAGCGCCGCGGCGATCCCCCAGCGCGTCGACCGACCCACAACAGGGACATCGCGCGCTGCCTCGACCGGACCCGCCAGCGACACCAGCAGTACCCCCAGCAGCACGACCGCCGCTCCGGTGATCTGCATGCCGCGCACTTTTTCGTGCAGAACCGTCAACGACAGCAGGGCTGACACCAGCGCCCAACTGGAGACAAGAGGAACCGCGACCGAAAGCCGCTCATGCGCAAAGGCAAAGAACAGACACACGTACGCGACGACGCCCGCGGCCGCAGCGACCAGGGTCCAGACCGCCACGGTCATCGAAAATGGCGCCACCCGCTGATCGAACTGCCACGAACACAGTGCCGACAGTGCCCCGCCGCCGGTCATCGCCCACAGCACGGCGCGCGGCGCCCCCGTGGTCTTGCCAGCCCGCTGGATGAGAACGTTGCCGACGGCCCAACTCACGCTCGTGGCGAGGGCCAGCAAGATTCCGAGCAGCATCGGGCGACGCTACCACGGCGGGATCGGGGACTCGTGCTAGCTTTCCCCGCCGTGGATCCGGTGGTCATCGTCAATCCCCGCTCGGGCAAGGGCCTCAGTCAGCAGCGTTGGGCCAAGCTGGTCGCTTCCCTTTCTGCGAACCTCGGCCCCTTCGAGACCCGCTTCACCGAGCACCGGGGCCACGCGCGGCTCATTGCCCGGCAAGAGGCGCTCGCGGGCCGCCCGTTGGTTGTCGCCTTCGGGGGCGACGGGACCATATCCGAGGTCGTCGACGGCCTGATGGCGGCGGGCACGCCCACGGAAATGGGGATCCTTCCGCGCGGCACCGGTGGCGACCTGCGCCGGACTTTGGGCCTGCCAACGTCCGTTGGCGCCGCCGCGGAACACATGCGCAACGCCACCGTTCACCTTGTCGACGTCGGCCGTGCGACCTTCAGCGGTGACGCCGGCGAGCCAACCGTGCGCCATTTCATCAACGCCGCGTCCTTCGGTTTCTCCAGTGCCGTTGCCCTCAAGGCCAACCAGTCCTCGAAGACCTTCGGGGCCAAGGCGTCCTTCCTGTCGGCTACACTCCGATCGCTGCTGTCCTACGAGAACGCGGAGGTGCTCATCTCGGTCGACGGGGGCGAACCGCAGCGTCGCACCATCTTGCTGGGCGCCGTAGGCAACGGTCGCTACTTCGGCGGTGGGATGAAGATCTGCCCCGAGGCGCAGCTGGACAGCGGACAGTTGGAACTCGTGACGGTCGGCGATCTCAGCAAGCTGGAAATTGTCGCCAAGATTCACCGCATCTACCAGGGCACGCACCTGACCCTTCCCGACGTGCGCGCCGCCCGGGCGACGAAGGTACAGGTGTGGCCGGCGGACCCGGCAGCCCAGATCCCGATCGAGCTCGACGGCGAAACCCCCGGAACGTTACCGGCGACATTCGAGGTCCTGCCGCGCGCGCTGCGCCTGCGCTTCTAGCTACAACCGCTGCATGACGGTCCGCAGCTCTTCTGCGTAGCGACCGTTGGGGGCGAGATCAAGGTACTTCTGATAAGCCTCGCGGGCCTCCTGGGTGCGGCCGGCCTGCTGCTCACCGCTACCGACGACCACGTAGGCATCCGCCACGCCGGGATCGATTGCGATCGCCTTGTGGGCCCACACCATGGCCTCGTCGGTCCGGCCGAGGTCCATCTCGGCGCGCGCCACCACCACGGCAATGTCGGCGGCGTCGGGTTTCTCTTGCAGGGCCCGCGTGCACACCTCGACGGCGTCACCCAGTCTGCCCTGCGCGTAAGAATTTCGGCACAGCTCAGCGGCCGGCGGCGGCGCCTCGACAACCGGCGACGGCGACACGACGCGGGATTTCCACACCCCAAGCGCCACCAGGGCCAGCGCCCCGACGATGCCCACGACGGCGGCCGCGCGGTGACCCCTCCGCACCAAGGGGTCCGGCAACGGCGCCGCCCATCGCTGCGCCGCCGGCCCCCCCGGCTCCTTGTCGACGGCAATGCCTTCCTTGTAGAAATGGTGCTCGACCATGGCGGTCGGAGAGGCCATGTCCAGCGACAGGCTGTGGCTTTCCAACGTGGCAGCGGGGGCGACTTCAGCCGGAACGGCCCCGGTCTCCGCGGGCACGGACGTCAGCACGGGTGTCTCTGCGGGGGTTTTGACCCCAATCTTAGCGGCAGCTCTCCGGTTGGCTTTACTCATGAATAAATCACTGCCCCTGGCTGGTTGAGGACACGCCAGAACCCACTAAAATTATATAGCGAAATTCGATAACCGCTCCAGGCGGTCGACGCATTTCCACATGCAACGCATCGCGCCTAGCCGCCCCCTCCCTCCGACTGTCGGCGCGCAGCGCCCACCTGAAGGGCCTCATGACCCAAGAAGTGCTCGCGCAGATAGGCGACCGTGTCAAACAGCGTGTCCGTGGCGTCACGCGCCATGAAGCCCAGTTCACTGACGGCCTTCTTCGAGTCGAAGTACCAGAAATACTGGGCCATCTCCACGCTGGCGGCCTCGATCGGCGGGGTTCGGCCAAGACGGCGGTAGACAGCGGCTTGGGCGCGGGCGGCAATGACGGGCCATTTTCCGGAAGGTTTGAGGCGCGGCCCCGCAATTTTCGTCAGACGTTCTAGGCGCCCGAAGAATTCCTCGAACGTCCAGTTGTGGCCGCCCAGCAGATAACGCTCGCCGGCACGCCCCCGCTCCATGGCCATCGGCAGCACGGCGGCCACGTCCCGGGCGTCGACAAAATTCAGTCCCCCCGGCGGGGTCAGCTGTATGTCCCGCGCCAGGAACATCAGCACGTCCCGCGTCGAGCTCAGCCGGTCGTCACCAGGGCCCAGCAACAGGCTGGGGTTGACCGTCACCAGCTCGACGGCGTCACCGCAGGCGCGGCGGGCGGCTTCTTCCTGATACAGCTTGCTGGCGTAGTACGGCCAGCGGCCGATCAGGTCGACGGGGGCCTGCGACGTCTCGTCCGGCATGTCATCCGCCCGCCGCGAAACCGCGACGGTTCCGCTGGTCGACGCCATCACCACCCGCTTGACACCCGCAGCGGCAGCGGCCTCGCACAACACGCGCGTCCCATCGACGTGGACGGCGTACATCTTGTGACCGTCGGCGGGCTTGCGCGATACGAAACCGGCCAGATGGTAGACGTGGCTGACGCCCACCAGCGCGCGCGCGACGTCTGTGGAAGATGTGACATTGCCCGTTGTCACTTCGACACCAAGGGCCGCCAGCCGCGGCGATGACGTCTGCGCGAAAATGCGAATATCCCCTGCCCTGCCACGGGCGCACAATTCGCCGACCAGGTGGGTGCCCAGAAAGCCCGTGGCGCCGGTGATCAGTGTCTTCATGTCGGGCTGACTCCAGGCGATCTCGCCTTCGACCGCGTTCCCAGGGCCGATGGCCCAAGCCTGTCGTCGACCCAGGCCGCGCGGATCGCGTCGGCATCAAGACCGACCGACACGCCGTCGCGCAGCGCCTCGACCACCCGCTGGGTCAGCGCCGCGCACAGGCGCCACGCTTCCTGCTGGGACAGGTCCGCTGTCACTGCGGACAGAAACTCGATCGACAGAAAAGGTCCAAAGGCGACACTCAGCTCGCGCGAGCGCGGGATCGCATCTCCCTTCGGCAAGGCCTCGTACGCCCCCCCGATATACGTCGGCAGGATTCCGACCTCGGCGCGCAGGGCCAGGTAGCCGAGGCTGGGCAGGAACTCGGACAGTTCGCCGGTCACAGACCGTGTCCCCTCGGGGAATACCAGCATGCTGCGCCCACGGCGCAGAACCTTCTCCGCGATGTCCATGGACTTGCGGATCGAGCCCGCGCGCTCCATCGGCACGAGATTCGTGAAATTCGCAAAATAGGCTCGCCGGATCTTGTTGGAAAAAAAGTAGTCCGCCGCCGCCAGCGACGCCAGATTCTGCCCTGGCTCGCCCAGGGCCACCTTCACAGCGCCCATGTCCAGGTGGGACGCGTGGTTCGCCGCCACCAGGAAATGGGTGTGCCGCGGGATGTGCGACTCGCCCCTGATCTTGGTGTGCAGGACGCCCTTGTAGAACAGGCGCTGCGCCAGACCCAGACCTGTCTTGCCCGCGCGCGCGACCGCCTCGGGGATCTGGATATCGCCATCGCCCAGCACCTCGCCAAAATCGCGCTTGCGCAGGACCTTCTTGTCGAAAGCCAGCGCGGGGCGGCCGCGCGTCGCCATCTCATGCAGCCCCGCCACGTCCTGCGCCGCCGTAAAGTCCAGGCTCTCCGGTACGATCACCCCGGCGTTCTCGAGGGCGCTGGCCAATTCTGAATACATGAGGCTGTCAAAGCCCAGTTGGTCGACGCGGCTGCGCATCGTGACCTCGGTGCGCGGCTTCCCGGACACGACCGCGACCAGATCGAGAAACCACGCCGACGCCCCCTCGGAACGTCCGCCGTCGGCCTGGGCGCCCAGCGACGGACCGTCCTTGCGCACGCGCCGCTGCAATTCAGCGACGACCTCACGGCGCTTCACCTTCTTGAGGCCCGTCGCCGTGCGCGGCAGGTCACCGTCCCAAAACTCGACGGTCTTCACGCGCTTCCAAAAGGGCAGCGTCGCGGACACAACCCGGAAATGCTCCTGCACGCGGGCCTGGACCTCGACCCGGGAAAGGGCGGGCTCCTGTTCGGGGTTGACAACGATTGCGCATGCGACGTGCTCGGCCGTGCCATCGGGCAGGCCGACGACGGACATCTCCTTGACGAAGGGGCAGCCGCGGTAGATGTCTTCAACCTCGTCCGGGTAGACGTTCTTGCCGTTCGAGTCGACGATTATCTCCTTGGAGCGGCCGACCAGGAACAGGTTCCCGCCCTCGTCGAATCGCCCGAGATCGCCGGTGTGGAACCAGCCGTCACGGATGGCGTCGGCGGTGGCGGCGGCGTCACCCCAGTAACCCAGCATGACGTTGCGCCCGCGCGCGACGACCTCGCCCACGCCGTGGCTGTCGGGGCTGTTGATCTTGACCTCGATACCTGGCAACGGCACGCCCACAGAGCCGGGGATGGGCTTGTCCTTCGGTGAGGTAACCGTCAGTACGGGCGACGTTTCGGTGAGGCCGTAGCCCTCGAAGAAGTTGAAGCCCATGCCGTAGAAGGTCCGCAGAACTTCGGACGGCAGCGCCGAGCCGCCGCTGATGAGGTAGCGAATGCGGCCGCCGAAGCCCTCGTGCACGGGCAGAAAAAACAGCATCCCGAGATCGACGCCCGTGCGCGAACGCAGCTCGAAGTTGACCGACGTCAGGCCCTTGACCGCCGCTTCCAGCAAGGGCGATCTATCCGAGAATTTTTGCAGCACGCGCCGGCGCAACAGATCCCACAGGGCCGGCACACCGACGATGGCCGTCACATGACCCTTCTTCAGGGCCGCGTTGATGGCCTCGCCGGTCAGCTCGGACAGATACGTCACCTGGGCACCACGCGACAGCGGAACCAGCAAGCCCGTCGAGAATTCAAAGGTGTGGTGAAGGGGCAGCACGGACAACATGCCGTCGTTGACGCCCAGCTCGAAAATGCGCGAAAGCTCGGACACCATGAAGGTCAGGTTCCGGTGCGTCAGCATGACGCCTTTGGGATTTCCCGTTGTGCCCGACGTGAAGATCAGGGACGCGATGGTGTCGGGGCTGTGTCTGCGCACCAGCGACTTCTTTCGCTCCGCCTCGACGGCCTCGTCCCCCAGCGCAAATGCCTGCTCGAAGGGCCACACCTGTGTGGCCAAACCCGCCTCTTGCAGGGCAGCACCCAGACCGGCACGCCTTTCCAGCAAATCGTCGCCAATCAGCAGGCCAGTGGCCCCGGACGCGCGGGCAATGTTCACCACCTCGGCCAGCGTGGATTCGTGAGCGATCGGCACGACTGAGCCGCCGGCCTTCAGGATGCCGAAGTACGCCAGACCCCATTCCGGGGCGTTCTTGGCGAACAGCAAGATCCGGTCACCGGCCACGACGCGCTCACCGACCAGGAAGGCCCCCACGCGGTTGGCCAGTTCCTGAAGGTTGTCGTAGGTGTACGCTTCTTCGCGCTTGCCGCGTTGAATGCGCATCGCTGTGCGCGTGGCGTGCAGTTTCGTCGACGTGTCGAACAGCTCAAGCAGGTCGTGGTAGCTGTAGATGCTCTTGGGTTTGGGCGCGTAGGTCTGGTCGAGTTCGGGCAGGACCCACTTTTGTAGACCCGGAAAGTGGATGTTCATCCAGTAGTCGAACCAGTCCAGGCTTTCCGGCGACCAGTGCAGACGCGCCTGATCGTCAGGCGGCATGCGCGCCCGCAACGCGCGGATGTTGTCGGCGCGGAAGACATAGGCGTTGTCGAGAATGAAGGGCCGGAACAGCGCAATGTTGCTGTGCGCCTCTTCGCTGATGCGCTGAACCTCGTCGACGCCCTTCTTGATGCGGTCGACGATTTCGGTGAACCGCCCCCCGCCCCAGCGCGGCCGAATCTTCTCCATCCCCGACGAGATCCGCTCGGCCATGCGCTTGACCAGGGGCATCGACTTGGCGTCGTACTCGTTCCAGCTGACCGGCCGGAATTCCATGCGCGCCGCCAACGCGTTGATGAAC
>JANXXE010000070.1 GCA_025350815.1 Myxococcales bacterium
GCGCCGCGACCGGTGCCGCCACGGGGACGGCCGGGGCGTCGTACCGTCCCAGCAACGCTGCCAGGCGCCACAGGTTCGCGACGATCACCTCGTTGTCGGGCGCCAGGCGAAATGCGTTCAGATACGCCCGGAAAGCCCGCAGCGGATCCTTCACATTCTCCTCTACCAGACGCGCCGCCCGGCAAGCCACCTCGACCCGGGCCGCGACGGTGGCCGCGCGCGCAAACAGCTGCCCCTCGGCGGCCAGCGCGTCCTCCCAGCGTCCCGTGATCTCGGCCAGGCGCAGAATGTTCTGCCGCGTGTCGACGTTGTCGGGGTCGAGGGCAAAGCTGCGCAAGAAATCGTCCAGCGCGCCGGACGGATCGCCCATCCGGTGTTCCCGAACTTCGGCTCGCATGCCCAGAAGCTCGACCCGCTCGCCGGTCGCGGGGCGTCCCCGGGCCACACGCCCATAGACGTCCAGCAGCCCCGGCCAGTCGCGTGTCACCTCGGCCAGGCGTTCGAGCTCGGCCAGTAGGGTCTCGCCCGCCGGCTCGCTGGCCAGGGCGTCGCGCAGAACGGCAAACGCGCGCGCGGCATCATCCAGGTTCTCCTCGGCCAGCCGAGCGATCTTCCGGACCAGCAGTAACTGGGCCGCCGGCTCCTGCGTGCGCGATCGCTCGCCTTCGTAGGCGCTGATCAACTCCTCCCACAGACCGTGCGCCTCGGCGATGGCCTCCATGCGGGGCATCGCGGACGGCTCGGACTCGTCATGGTGCGCACGCCGGTACCACTCGAAGGCCAGTCGCGGCTGGGCCAGCAGCCCCTCGAAGGTCTGCGCTATCTCCAGCATCAACCGGCGGCGCTCGGGCGGGTCCTGAACCAGCGCCAAGATCTTCTCGTCGTTACTAACCAGGTGCTGCGAATCGTTTGACGCCGCATAAAGCGGCCCGAGAGCGTACAGCGCGTCGAGTCTTCGCGGATCGATCTCGACAACTCGCTCGAACGCCGCCAACGCCTTTCGTCCGTCGCCCAGGCGATCCCGCCACAGGGCTCCGAGATCCAGCGACAGCGCCACACGTTGTTCCGGATCTTCTGCGAAGGACAGTTGACGTTCGGCGACTTTGACCACACGCTGCCAGTCGCCATCCGCCTCGCTGATGCGGCGCAGACTCTCGTGCGCGGCGGCGTTCCGCGGATCGAGCTCGTCGATCAAGCGTTCCAGCGCAGCCACGGCCTCATGGCGGTTCTTCAGCTCCTCCTCGAAGATACGGGCGCGTTCCAGCGCGAACGACACCGCCGCGGTCGGATCCGATTCAAGCGGAATCCGCCGATCGAGAATTCCGACCAACGCCTTCCAGTCGCCCTTGCCGGAGTAGATGGCGGACAAGGCCGCAAGCGCGTCTCGATCGGCGGGCGCCACCCGCGCTAGATCCTCCCAGGCCCGCAGCGCCCGCGACGGCTGATTGAGGACCTCGGCGTTCAAACGCGCCAGCCGCCGCAGGTGCTCGACTTGTGCCAGCGGGTCGTCTCCGAGGGCGCCCACCTGCAACTCGACCACCCGGGCCAGATCCTCCGGCCGATTCTCGCGCTCGTAGATCTCGCAAAGAGCCGCGAGCGCCCGGCTGTGCCCCGGGGCGATCTGCAGCAACTGCTCCCAGTACAGCGCCGCCTGCGTCACGTCGCCGATCTGGTTCTGCAGAAGGTCCGCGATGCGCGCCAGCAATGCCTGCTTTTCGTCGGGACTGGTGACGTAGCGGGTGTGGTACTCCAGCGTCTGCACCAGCCGCGCCTGATCCCCGGATCGCTCCAGAATGTTTTCCAGGCGGGCCAGCGCCTCGCGATCGCCCGGCAGCAGTTTCAAAATTTCGGTGGCCGTCCACGAGCCTTCGACCTCGTCACGCAGCCGGTCGTCGTAAAGAACCAGCAGGCGCCGCAAAAGGTTCAGCTTCTCCTGCTTGCCCAGCACGACCTGGACCTGGTCGCGCAACAATTTGGCCAGCTCCGCCCATTTCTCCTCGCGTTCGAGAATTTCCTGCAGGGATCGCAGCGCCTGCGGATCCTTGGGATCCGCCCGCAAGATCTCCTGGTAGACGACGACGGCCTTGTCGGATGCGCCCAGCTTCTCCTGGTGCAGGCGCGCCAGGCGTCCCAGGATCTCGATCTTCTGCGCTGGGTCAGCGGCGTTCTTCACCTCGCGCTCGAGCACCGACACCATGCGGGCCCACTGTTTGCCCTTCTGAAGGATCCGCTTCTGCGCTTCGCGGGCGCGCTCGTGGCCGGGCGAAATCTCTTCCATGCGCTGCCATGCCGAAAGCGCCCGCTCGACGTCGCCCAGATTTCGTTCTGCGAGGACCGCGATTTCCTCCAGCCGCGCAAGCTGCTGATCCACCGGAAGTCCGGCCTCACGGACCTGATCGAAGGTGAACTCTAGAAGGTCAACCAGCGCCGGCCAGTCCCCGCGCTCGCGGAAATGTTCGGCATACGCTTGCGATGCCTCGGCGTTGGCCGGGTCGATTTGAAGGATGGCGTGGTAGTAAACCGCCGCCTGCTCGGCATCGCCCAGGCGATCGCGGTACAGAGCCGCCAGTTCAGTCAGGGCGGCCAGCCGGAAGGCCGGATCGGTCGCCACCTCAAGCTGGCGTTCGCGCAATTCGGCCAGCTTCCCGTAGTCGTGATTGCCAAGATACAGGGCCGCCAGGTGCTGCGACGCCGGGCCGCCCGAGGGCTCGATTGCGACGATCTCTTCGTAGATGCGCAGGGCCTCGGCCGGATTGCCGAGATCCCCCTCGGACAGTTGCGCGCGCTTGAACAAAAAGTCCATGCGCTCCTCGTCCGACTGGGCCGCCGCAACCCGCTCGCGGTAGTACAAGTCCAGATCAGCGAAGCGCCCCGCCCCGTACAGCGCCTTTTCCAGAAGGTCACCAGCCTCGCCGTGGCCCGGTGCCGCCGCCAGGGCTTTGCGTAGAGACGCGATGGCGTTGTCGATGTCGCCCGCCTCGTGTCGGCGTCGCGCGACCTGGTGGTAGATACCCGCAGCCCGCTCGCGGCCGTCCGCCCCAATCCATTTGGGATTCGCGTAGACCGCGGCCAGCGCCTCCAGCGCCTTGTCGTCGCGCGGACGCAGCCGGACCACCTCGCCCAGTCTCTGCGCGGCACCGTCGAGATCGCCGATCTTGTCCCCAAGAACACGCCCAAGACCCAGCAGCAGATCCGTGCGCCGCTTGGCGTCGGTCGTCAGGCCCAGTTCCAGTTCGTAAAGCCGCACGACGTTTTGGTAGTCGCCGAGTGCCCGGTACATCTTCCGCGCCGATTCGACCCCCTTCAGACTGTCCGGCGTGACTTCGGCCGCGCGGTGCGGTCCCGTCAGGGTCAGGGCCTTTTCCAGGCGAGCGAAATGTTGCCCGAACAACTGCGCCAGCTCGGCCTGAAGTTCGGCCACGCGCGCGGGATCTTTGGATCGCGCCACTTCCGCGGCTTCGCCCTCCAGCAGGGCCACGTAGTCGCTGTGCCGCCCCTCCTCGCGATACAGCTGCTTGAGGCGCGACGTCGCCTTCAGATTCGCAGGGTCACGGTCGACGGCGTGGGCCAGGTCCACCTGGGCGCCGGCCGGATCACCAAGCTGGTCCAGGCGCAGCTCGGCGGCCAGGTAGAAAAGTTCGGCGGCCTTCGGGCCGTCGTCCAGGGCCTGGGCGCGGCTTTCGTACAGGGTAACGAGCTTGTCGAAGTGGCGACCTTCGCGATAGACCTTGCGCAGCGCAAGGTAGGCCTCCTTGTGGGCCGGATCGCGCTGCAGCTCTTGCTCGTACTCACGAAGGGTCGGCATGGCTGTCTTGGCCCTCTGGCCTCGACGCGAGGCCCAGGTTCCCCAAAAGGAAAACCGGGGCCCAGGCTAGCACTATGGGCCCTCGAAACCAAGGGCTTGAGGACTACTAGTGCCTCACGTCAGAAGATCGGACAGTGATCGGAAGCCAAGCCGGCGGTCCGGCAAGGCGCGACGAGGAGGCGTACCCGTAGGTACGGTAACGAGGAGCAACGCAGCCGGAGCGTCGGATCGGCGTCCCAGCACTGCCCGAACTTCTGACCTGAGGCACTAGGGAACCGTTACCCCAGTGGCTCCGGAAATCCCGCCCAGGTGAGCCTCGATGGTGGACATGCCGGCCGAGATGCCCGTCACCACACCACGGGACCCAGCCGCGTTCGACACGCTGGCGACCGCGCCGGCGGTCGAAATCCAGGTCGCATAACCGGTCAGGTCGAAGGTCGAGGCGTCGCTGTAGGTGCCGACGGCCTTGAACTGCGACGTGGCACCCTTGGCCAGCGTGGACGCCGCCGGCGTCACCGCAATGCTGGTCAAAGTCTGTGCGCCCACCGTGTAGACCGTCGAGCCTGACACGCCACCCAGTGTGGCGGTGATGGTGGCCGTGCCTGCCTTGACCGCAGTCCCCTGCCCGCGCGAGCCGCCAACATTGGAGATCCCCACGATGCTGTCATCACTGGAAGTCCAGGTCACGGTGGCGCTGACATCCAGGGATGTCGCGTCGGTCAGGACCGCAGTCGCCTGGAACTGCGTGCGAATGCCGATGGGCGTCGCCGGCGTCAGCGGCGTTATCTGGATGGACTTGATGGTGGCCGAGGTCACGGTAATGCTGGAGCTGCCCGTGATGCCCATGTACGACGCGCTGATGATGGCCGTGCCGCTACCGATGCCGGTGGCCCGCCCGCGCGAGCCGGCGGCATTCGACACCTGAACCACGGTGCCACTGGCCGGAGCCCAGGTCGCCAGCGCCGTGATGTTTTGCAGGCTGAAATCCGAGAAGACCGCCGTCGCCGCAAACTGTGCGGTTCCCCCGACGAGGATCAGTGGATTGGTCGGCGTCACCTGGATATCGGTGATGGTCGCCACCGAGACGGTGACTGTGGTCTTGCCCGTGAAGGTCCCCACCATCGCGGAGACGTCGACCGATCCCGCCTTCAGGCCGGCAACAACGCCGCGGTTTGCGACGGTCGATACCGTGGCAACCGTGGGGTCGGTGGACGACCAGATCGCCATTTGGGTCACGTTGCGCGTGCTGTTGTCGTCGTAGATAGCGGTGGCCGTCATCTGCTGCGAGCCGCCCGCCGAGATGGTGGGTGCCACGGGCGTGATGCTGATGCTGGTGATCTTCGCGGCCGACACAATCACGCTGGCCTCACCGGACAGCATCATGTACGTCGCCTTGATCTGGACGGTCCCGGCGGCCAGGCCCGCTACGACGCCCCGTCCGCCGCCGCCACCACCACCACCGTTCGAAACGTCGGCGATGTTGGCATCCGCAGACGTCCACACTGCCTGGGCGGTAACGTTTTGCGTGGTGCCGTCGTCAAAGACCGCCGTGGCCTGCAGGGCCTGGGTCTGACCCAGCAGCAGCGTGATGGATCCGGGAGCCACCGTCACCGTCGACAGCTTGGGCGAGGTGACCGCCAGATCCGCCGAGGCAGACAGCGTCATGTACTGCGCCGAGATCTTCACCGCACCCACGGTCAGGCCGGTTGCCTGCCCACGGCTGCCACCAGCGTTGGACACACCCGCGACGGCTCCATCCGAGGAGCTCCACAGCGACGTCGCGGTCACGTTCTGACTGCTGCCGTCGTCGAACAGCACGATGGCCTGGAATTGCTGATTCTGGCCCACCCTGATCTTGGCGCTGGTGGGCGAGACAGTAATGGACAGCAGTTTGGGCGATGTCACGGTCAGCGTCGCGAAGTCCGTGAACCCCATGAACGATGCCGAGATCTTGGCCGTGCCGATCTTGAGGCCGGTGGCCTGGCCCCGTGGGTTGTTGTTCGACACGGCGGCCACTGTGAAGTCAGATGACGACCAGGCCGCCAGGTTGGTCACGTTCTGGGTCGACCCATCGCTGCGCACCAGTACCGCCGCAAACGCCTGAACCTGACCGACCTTGACGTTGCCGAGGATGGGGCTAACGCTGATGGCGACCGGCGTGGCAGAGCTGACGTTGACCGAAGCACTGCCCATCAGCCCCATGTAGGTCGCGGTCACGGAGGTCGCCCCCGCTGCCAGACCGGTGACGCGGCCACGCAAGCCGGCTGTGGTCACCCCGGCAACCGTCGGAGCTGACGACACCCAGGTTGCCTGCGCGGTGACGTTGGTGGTCGACGAGTCGGAGAAGAGCGCTGTCGCCACCAGCGCAACCTGCTGCCCGATGACGATATTCGAAAGAAACGGCGTGACCTGCACCCCGACCAGCACCGGGTTCGTGCAAGTGAGGACCGTCGAATCGGAGACGTTCATGTACGTCGCCTTGATGGTCGTCGTGCCCACGCCGACGCAGGTGGCGCGGCCACGTGGATTGGTGTTGGCGTTGATCGTGGCAATCGCCGGAGCCGATGACTCCCACACCGCTTGCAGGGTCACGTTCTGGCTGGTCCCGTTCGACGCGATTGCGGAGGCGGCAAACTGGATATTCTCGCCGACGCGGCGGCCCGGGCTGATGGGCGACACGGACACCAGCGACAGCACCGGCGCGGTGACAGTCAGCTGGGCGGTGCCGTCCTTGCCGTCGAGCTTGGCGTGCAGGGTTGCCATGCCCGGGGCGGTCGCGAAGGCCTGCCCCTGAATGCCGGCCGCGTTCGAGATGGTGGCAATCAGCGGGGCGTCGCTCGACCAGACGGCTTGCGTGGTGAGATCAAGCGTCGTGGCGTCAGAATAGTTGCCGGTCGCCGTGAACGCCTGCCGGAGGCCTGCTGCGACGCTTACGGTCGCGGGCTTGACCGTGATGGTGTCGAGAACAGCGTTCGTCACCGTCGTCTTCGTCGCGTCGGTCTTGCCACCAAGAGTGCCACGCACCTCGGTCGAGCCGACCTTGAGCGCCGTCAGGGTACCGGCGGTACCGCTGGCGTTGGAAATCCCGGCAACCGTCCCGTCAGCGACGGCCCAAACGGTCACATCGGTGACATCTTTCTTCGACGCATCGGAGTAGGTGGCGATGGCGGTGTACTGCGCCTTGCGGCCGAGCGGCAGCGATGCGTCCTTTGGCGCAATGGCCAAAGACGCCAACGTGGCGGCGCTAACGCTGATCTTGGCCTTGCCGACGATGCCCGCCTGGGTGGCGATCACGTCCGTGTCGCCCACTGCCAGTCCCGTGGCGACGCCCTGGCTACCAACGGCGTTGGTCAATGCAACGAAGGTCTCATTGGCGGCCGACCAGGCAACCGAAGCCGTGATGTCGGCGGTGCTGCCATCTGAATAAGTCCCCGTCGCCGTGAAGGCCTGCGTGGTGCCCTTCGGGATCGTCGCGGTATCAGGCGCGACCTTGATGGAGACCAGGGTCGCCTTGAGCACCGTCACGGCCATGGAGCCCGACACAGCACCGAGTCGCGCCGTCACCACCGAGGCGCCCGCGGCGATCGACACGGCCACGCCCTCGCTACCCGCCGCCGACGAGATGGTCAGGACCGTCTTGTCGCTGGAATCCCAGGTTACGGACGTCGTCAGATCCACCGCGCTGCCGTCGCTGTACAAACCAGTCGCCGTGAAGCGCTGGGTGCCGGGCAGCGGAAGCCGCGGATTGACGGGCGTGACGTCGATGGTGGAAAGAGTCGCCGGCGTGATGGTCAGCGTGGCGCGCGCCGTGACAGCGCCGAAAGAGGCGGTGACCGTGACGTTGCCGGCCTTCTTTCCGGTGACGGTCCCATCGGTGCCGACCGTCGCCAATGTGGCGTCACTGGAGGTCCACACCACCTGCGAGCTGAGATCCTGCTTGCTGCCGTCGGAGAAGACACCCGTGGCCTTGAGGGCCAACTTTGCCGACACGGGAAGCTTGGCGTCAGCGGGTTCGATGGCGATGCTGGCCAGGGTGGCCGACGTGACGGTCAACGCCGCCGACTTCGACTGACCCATCGATGTCGCGGTGATCATCGCCGAGCCAGGCACCAGGGCCTTCGCAACACCGCCCGCGACGGTCGCGACATTCGCCGCCGAGGAGGTCCATACAGCGACCGTCGTGAGATCCTTCGTCGAACCGTCCGAGTAGCGACCCGTGGCCGTGAAGCTGACCGAAGTCCCGGCTGCGGCCATCGCTGCTGCTGGATTCAGATCGATACCCAGCAACAAGACAATGGGGGGGGCGACGTCGCCCGTGGCGCCTGCCCCGTCGGAGGGGGCTACGTCGCCCGTGAGGCCGGCGCCGTCCGACGTGCCGACGGACCCGTCGGGGTCGCCGGTGACCACCGGAGCGCCGTCTGGCAACCGGGCCACATCAGAGCCTGTCGTCGACCCGTCTGCGCCACCGTCCAGGTTCCCACCGGCGTCGGTGAGTTTCTTGCCTGAAGAGCCACCGCCGCAACCCGCGGCGACCAGAAGACAGACCAACGAAACGACGCGGAAGACCTTCGATGTCATAGCCACACTCCACAAAGCAAGTTTACGGATCCGGCCGGCAGAATAGACCCGGTCGGCGGCGGAAGGTTAGTACTTTGTGAACTAGGACCCGGCCCAATCGCTGCCCGTGCGCAGCGCTTTCAGCATCGTTTCCTCCGGGCTGCCAGCGTCGGGGTGGTGATCATATTCCCATCGCGCCTCGGTCGGCAGCGACATCAGAATTGACTCGACGCGCCCGTCGGTACGTAACCCAAAGACCGTGCCCCGGTCATAAAGTAGATTGAACTCGACGTAGCGGCCGCGCCTGAGCAACTGCCAGCGCCGTTCAAGGTCGGTCCATGGGGCCGCCATCCGGCGTTCGACGATGGGCAGGTAGGCGTCGAGAAAAACGTCTCCCAGCGCGCGCACGAAATCGAAGGTCCGTTCCGGATCGTGCTCGATGGGGCTTTGTGGCGCCGCCGGGCGGCCCGCGGCAGCTTCGGCGCCGGCGCCCAAATAGTCGAAGAACACGCCGCCGATTCCACGCGATTCACCCCGATGCGGCAGAAAGAAATAGTCATCGCACCAGGCCTTGAACCTCGGAAACAGGATCGAATCGTGTCGGTCGCAGGCCGTTTTGAACGTCTGATGAAAGTGCCGCGCGTCGTCCCGCTGCAGGTAGTACGGCGTCAGGTCAGCGCCCCCGCCAAACCAACCCAGCGTCTCGCGTTCAAGGCGGCGGAAGTTGGCGTGCACCGTGGGCACGTGGGGACTGCGCGGGTGCAACACCAATGAAATGCCGGTCGCCCGAAAGCGCGTGCCCTGACCGGGCAGGGCCGCCGCCATCTCGGGACGAAATTCGCCCACCACGTCGGAAAAATTCACCCCGGCCTTCTCGAAGACGGAACCGTCCGACAGCACCCGCGTGCGGCCACCCCCACCGCCGGGTCTGACCCAGGTGTCCTGCCGGAAGGGCGTGCCGTCGAGACGGGTCAGCCCGTCGACGATGCGGTCCTGAAGGTCCTGAAAATATGCGGCGGCGCGATCTATCAGTGTCTCCATGGGCTGCGTCTCCCTGCGGCGCACGGACCTAGCGCCCGCTGCGGTTCTGACCGGTAATGACGGTGTCGAAATCCATGGCGGGGCCGGCGTCCGGCGCGGGCGCGCGCGGGGTGACGGCCCCTGCCCCGGCGGCGCGCAAGGCGGCCACGCGTGCCGTGGTGTCGCCAAAGGCAGGGTCGCGCTTGGCCACTTTTTCGAAGAAGTACAAGGCCTCTTTCCGGTCGCCCAAAACCTGAAACACGCTGCCGAGGTGAAAATAAAGCTGCGTGGCCTCGGCCTCGGTCACCGTCGAACGATTGAGCGCCTTCTTGTAGTTGATGACGGCCTCGTTGAGGACGCCCTTGGCTTCGTAGCATTCGCCCAGCATCGTCAACGCAAAAACCTCGCGCGCAGGATCCCGCGCCAGCGCGGCAAATTCCTTGATCGCGGCGTCGAGCAGACCCATTTCCTTGTAGCCGATCCCCAGATCAGCGTGCGTACTGAGATCGGCCGTGCCCCCGGCGGCCACGACCGCTCGCGGGCTTATCGGCGCGCTCTTTTCCGGATACGAGGTGCCCCCGATCGCGCCGCTGGGAACCGCGCCCTGCTCAATACCGACATTCCGCATGGCCTCCAGGCGCGTGCGGCGGCTGA
>JANXXE010000075.1 GCA_025350815.1 Myxococcales bacterium
CGCCGAGCGGAAGCGCACGCTGAAGTACCTGGTCGGTACGATGATCGAGATCCCGCGGGCGGCGTTGAACGCGGGCGCCATCGCCGAGGAGGCCGAGTTCTTCTCGTTCGGGACGAACGATCTGACGCAGACGACGTTCGGCCTGTCGCGCGACGACGTGCCCAAGGTGCTGGCTTCCTACATTGAACAGGACATCTTCAACGTTGACCCCTTTGTCAGCATCGACAGGGACGGCGTGGGCCAACTGATGCGCATTGGCGTTGCCGGAGGGCGGGGCACGAAGCCCAAGCTGAAGATCGGCATCTGCGGCGAGCACGGCGGCGATCCTGCCTCGGTGGAGCTGTGCGACGAGATCGGGCTCGACTATGTCTCGTGCTCGCCCTACCGCCTTCCGATCGCCCGCCTGGCCGCCGCGCAAGCGGTGCTGAAATCAGGGTAAAACGGCAACGATGACCAGCAGGCGACACGGCTTTGCCCAACTGTGGGCACCGTTGCTCGCCTGCGCCCTGCTTGGCCAGGCCGGCTGCGGCTTTGGCCAGAGCGGCATTGAACCGCCGCGCGATCGGCTGTTCTTTCCAGCCGGGATCCTGGTGGATCCCTCGTCGGAGTGGCTGTACGTGGTGAATTCGAACTCGGACCTGCGCTTCAACGCAGGAACGGTGGCTGCGCTCAATCTGAACAAGGTCGCGCGCGATCGCGATCCCGCGCAGACGACGTGGGGGGCCTGCCCGTCAAATCGCTTCTCGCGCAACCAGCCGGTCATGGAGAAGGCTTGCTGCCGCGATCTGTTGGACGGTCGGATTCTGAACTGCGACGAACGCAGCTACATCGCGGCGGACGCGACCGTACGAATTGGCAGCTTCGGCGGGGCTATCACCCAGCAGGTGTACCAGAAGGGCGCTGACAAGATTCGCCGTCTGTTCGTGGCCGTGCGGGCTGATCCCTCGGTCACCTTCATCGACGCAACGGTGCAGGGGCCGTCGGTTTCCATGCGCTGTAGCGGACCCCGCGAAGGTCCGCCGCAAACCAACGCCCTGTGCGATGACAACTGGCGGGTGAGACAGGCGGGAATGGATCCCGATCCGTTGCGCCTTCCGGAAGAGCCATACGCCCTGGCCCTCGACGATGCGCTGGGCATTTTGTACGTGGGCCATCTGTTTGGCGGCGTGTCGTCGATTGATGTCTGCTCGCCTTTGCGACTCGAAACGCCCCGACTGAGCGCGGTCACCCCCACTGTCTTTCGCGGCAGTCGCTTGCAGGGTGTGACGTCGTTGCTGCTGGCAGCGCCTGGGAATCCGGCGGCTCCGCTCCTGGCGACTTCGCGCTTTTCGACGGAGGTTACCGAGTTGGCCCTGCGTTCACCCGCGAGCGGTGGCTGCACCCCGACGGATACACCGCCTCCGATTCGCGACCTGACTGTCGTACCGACGGTGGATTTTCCCTCGGCAGCGTTCTATCCGAACGGGGCCGACGTTCGCGGTGTCTTGCTGTCACCCGACGGACAGCGGGCGTTTGTCTTGCACCGCAACGATCCCTACAACCGCCGCAATCCGGCGGCCCTGGTGGTGATCGATCTGCACCGGGATGCCAATCAGGCGCCCGTCGCGCGACCGGTGGATGTCCTGGAGGTTTGCCCGGGCCCGACAGAGATGCGAATGCATGATGCGGGACGGGGACCAAAGATCTTTGTGACCTGTTTCGAGGCCGGTCAGATCTACGTCATTGATCCCGACTTGTTGTCGGTCACGGCAATCATAGACGCGGGCCGCGGCCCCAACACCACGGTGTTCCCACCTGCCGACCGCACGATGGCTTATGTCGCGACCTTCACAGACAACACGATTTCCGTGCTCGATCTGAAGCCCGGCAGCGCCACCGAGTACCGGGTGGTTCAGCGCATCGGCTTTCCCCACCTGGCGACGCAATGAAACGTCCAGCGCGACATATCTTCCTGCCTGCTGCGGCGTTGTTGCTGTCATGCGGAGCCCAGCCGACCATCGTACCGACGCGCAATCTGGAACGACCGTCAGACATGACGTTCGTCTGTCTCAACGCCACCGGCGCGACCGGACAGAACACCGGGGTGGTTTCCGGCCGTCCCATGACGGCCTGCCATCCCCCCGGGGACAAGGATCCCACCGTCACTGACTACGCGGATCGGGGCCTCGGGACATTCGCCCTGGTGACCAACACCGCCCGCGGCGAAGTCGCGGTTATCGACATGGATGCCGGGCGGCTGCTCGATCTGGATCCGCTGCTGCCAGGCTTCAACATGGTGCCGGTTGGCTTGCTGCCTGAATCGCTGGCCGCGTCCCCGGACGGATGTCGCGCGCTGACCGCGAATCGCGGCTCGTGCGATCTGACTCTTCTTGATCCGTCTCGCCTGCTTGCGGCGAAGCTGCGCGGCCACAGATCCTCGACCGGCATTGGTAGTCCGACGCAAACCATCGTGCCGCGCACGCGATCGGGCCGTCTGCGGGTGGCGCCCGGCGAGGTCGTGTTCCTGCCGCAGACCCTACCGTCCGGCGTGGACATCACCGAAGGGCGCATGCTGTGCGACGCCTCTGGCGCCCGCGACGGCGACAAGACGGTGCCCTGGCGTGCCCTGGTCACATTCCCGGCGTGCGATCTTCTCGCCCTCATTGATCTACCGTCGGGGGAGATCACCAGTTCCCTGTACATTCGTCCCACGGGTCTGGTCCCGGCAGGTGCCGATCCCGTCTGCCCCACCGAGTGCGGCGGCCTGGCAGCTGCCGAGGCCACCGCTGACGCGGGCGCCGCCGCGATGACTGATGTCCCCAAGACACTGCACATCGCCCCCATGGCGCTACTGCCCGACGGATCCCGGGTCTACGTCGGTGGCACCGACGCGCCGTTCATTGCAGCGGTTGACGTCATGGCCGACGGCCTGCACGCACCCGCCACGGGCGGCCTGATCCCGCTGCACGAAGACGCCCTTGGCACCACCCGTCTGCGGCTGTCGGTCGATCCCTATACCTCGTTAGGCAAAAACGCCGACGGATTTCTCGGCTCACGCGGCGAGTTTCTCTACGCATTCGCCCGCGACGGATCGGTGCGTGTCTTGTTGGTCGGGCCACGGGGCCCCGCGCTGCCCGTCGAGCAGGAATGTGACGTGAACGGCGAAACCCCGCCGACCGTGGTTCGAGATCAGGACGCTGAGACGGGTTGCATTCCGTGGTCGGATGGTCCCGGCGCGCGCCGGCGCAAGCCCTTCGCACAAGGCCCTGGCATTCGAGTCCCGGTGTCGAGCGAGGTGGACGTGCCGCCGCCGATTCCTCGCGACATCGCCTTCGCGCGCCTGGTGGTCCCCGGCGAGTTTACGGTCGCCACCGATCCCGACCGCACCATCGACGGAGCTTTCGGCTTTCTCCTGACGTCGAGCGGGCAGGTATATCTGACCAACCTCGCCCCCACTTTGCGCATGGGTGAATCGGTTCCTTATACCCACTCGTTCCGGGACGCCAACTTCAGCGCCGTCAACGCCAACGGCAAGGGAGCGCCGCGCCTGGACACCGAGCCCATCCAGAACTTCACTGCGACCAGTGTTCCGTTCGCGACCCGCGTGACCTTTCCGTCCAAGGTCCAATCTCCTCGCATTGAGAACCCGTACATCGCCACGACGTCGATGACCAAGGACAGCAATCCCTGGATCACTTTCCCCGATCCGTCCGCCGTGGTGCCGCAGCGCTGGACCGTGATCTGGGAGGACATCCTTCCCGGGTCGAATCGATCATCCGGCACGGTCGAGCCAGCCGGAGGCGGCGGCCCGGGCGCAGGCGCCGTTATCGATGCGGGCGGCGACTTCTGCGGGACCGGTGTCCTTCCGGGCGACGTGGTTACGTTTGTCGGGTGCACGGTGGACACGGACTGCGGTCCGCTGGGGACGGCAAGATGTTATCAGGAGGCGCCCGGTGCGCCCGGCATGTGCTTCTCGAACGAGCGCGTTCGCAATGATGCGCTGGTGCGCAGCTGTTTGCGCGCCAGTAACAGCCGACGCCGTTATGAAGTCATCCGCGCCACGCCGACGCGCCTGGACCTGGGCCTGAAGTTTGACGAAGTGCCGAAGCCCAGCGTTGCACCTTGTGCGACGGACAAGGATTGCCAGCCGGATCAGGTTCACGGCCCGGCCCTCAGCGGTTCCGACACGCTGGGCTTCGAGTGCAAGTCATTGGCGCCCGATCAGCCGATGCGCTGTGTGAAGCGCTGCGGTTCGAAGGTAGCTGCCGGGGGCGTGCCCATTCCGAATGATCGCCTCTGTCGAAACGGGCACGTCTGCGAAGATGTTGGCGCACCCAGCGATGTCGGGCCGATATGTGTCGAAGGGCCGCCCCTACAAGCCGCCTGCGCCCAAGACAGGGTTCGCTACCGCGTCCAGGCGGGTCGCAGCTATCTAGTCCTCGGCGGCGCCCAGCCGAGGGTGCCAGCCGTCAAGACCATCGGTGGCCTTTGCACACTGGATCCTGCGCGTAACCCAAACATGACGAACCGGATCCCCATCGGACCCTTCCCGAAGGAATGGGCGCGCGCCCCGCGCTGCGCGGATGTGCCCGGGAACCAGGACGTGCCCCTCGCGACGATTGTCACGCGCCCGCCGACGACGGAGTCTGGTGTCGGCAACCCCTGCTTCTTTGTCGGTGCCAACGGAGACGAGGGCGCCGCGGGTAGCGAAGCGACGCACGTCAAGGTCCTGTTCCAGAACCAACAGATCCGCTTCGTGATGACCAACCTCGAGCAGTATCCGGGCGACGCGGCCAGCATCGCGTTCGATGTAGCCGGTGGCTTCATTCCAGAGATCGTCGGTTCGTCCGGCGATGCGACGGTCACGCTGGGCAATCGCATCGTCACCTCACCCCTTCAGACCCCCGAAAGCCCGGGGAGGCCGCAAGGCGAGGCGACAGCGACCTATCTGTCCTTCCCGTACCTGTACGTCGTCGACCAGGGGCGGTCATCCTCAGGCAGCCGCGGCCAGATCCTGCGACTCAACCCCCGCACCGGCACTCTGGGCATCGGCCGCTTCGATTCGCAGTTCAATCGGTCGACCTTCCCGATTCAGTAATCAGGCGCGAAGCCCACCGCCGCCCCCGAACTTGACAGGGCAACAGTGCGGTACAATACTACATGTAGGCTTTATGACTACTTTATGTATGTCTGTGCTATTACACACGATTTTGCTGTCGACCCCGAAATGAGGAATGCTGTCAGACGCCTGAGGAGAGCCACGCATGGGATACACTGCTGAAGCCGCCATGGACGAAAAGGGCCTGCGAGACGTCGAGCGCTGGAAGGACAAGATCGAGATCCGTCTCGACAACCGGCAGGTCGCTTTTCTGTTCTTCGGCAGTGCCCTGGTGGCGTGCCTGCTGTTCATCCTGGGCGTCATCGTGGGCAAGCGGATTGAATCGCGCGGGCGGGCGGTTGCACCCGAAATCGAGGATCCACTGGCGCTGCTCGATCGCGTGGCCTCGACCGAGAGAGCAGCCGGCGACGGCGCGACGCTGCCGCGCGCCCTGGTCGGCATGAACGGCAAGATGAAGAGCGCGCCTGCCGTCACAGCGACATCACAGAAGAAGGCCGCGCCGGTACAAGTCGCAGCGGCGCCAATCCCGACAGTTCCCGCCGAGCCAGCACCCGCGGCGGCGCCCAAGACGCCGAAGGCCGTGAGCGCGCCCGCGATTGCTTCGGCCGCTGTACCCGTGGCCGAGGCGCCGACCGCGGCCAAGGGCAAGGGGCGCTTCTCACTGCAAATTCGCGCCTTCCCCGATCGCGCAGAGGCCGATTCATTTGCAAAGCGCTTTGCCGGCCAGAGCGCCTACGTCGTCCCCGCCCAGGTTCCGGGCCACGGGCTGTGGTACCGCGTACGGGTGGGGGACTACGCGTCCTTGAAAGACGCGATCGCGGCGAAGGCCACCTTCGAGAAACAGTACAGTGTGATTGGTCTGGTGGTCGGGCCGCTTTAGCGGTCAGAACATCAGTCCGACGTTGAAGTGTAGTCGGCCCGTGCGTGAGTCGCCGGGCTGCGGATCAAGCGGCCAGGCCCACGACAGGCTGATGTCCCCGATGGGCAGACGAATTAGCAAGGGCGAGATGCCGATGCCGTGGCGAAATTGCGTGGGCTGGAACGCCACCAGCGAATCGGCCACGATGCCGCTGTCGATGAACACACCCGCATACCAGGGGCGCGCGATGGGGAACTGCAAGTCGACATTGTGAAGAATTCGAACGCTTCCACCGAGGGGGCGGTACTCGACGGACGAGACGCCCGGCGAGCGGTCAGTGCGAATGATCTCGACGCGCGCGCGGTCAAGTTCGAAGCCGCGAATGGTCGTGTCGCCACCAGCGAAGAAGCGCTCGACTTTGGGCAGCACGGACGCACCATCAAGCGGGAAACCCTGATCGTAGCGCACGCTGTGTCGCAGACTTAGCCAGCGTGCAAGCGGTATGACGACGAGGGATCGCAGGTCGGTCTTGATGAAGGTGTCGTCACCCGCATGCAGGGACAACGCGGGATGGGCCAACTCGATGCCACCATGCAACTTGAAGCCCCGCGTGGGCAGCAGCGGATTGTCCAGGCGCAGCCAATCGACGGACGCCGTCAGGCTACCCACCACCGTGCCAAGTCGCACGGTTCGAAGATCCTCGTCAGGGCCCGCGCCGCGCAGCAGGAATTCGGTGCGAGAGCGATTTGCCAGACCATAGCGAACAGCGGCATTCACGCCCGGATACATCTCCCGCGAAAATCCGACGCTGCCGACGCCCGAATGAATATCGCCGAGGCGCACCGTCGCCTGGCGCAGGTAGCTGGCCGAAATCTCCAGACGAAAAAGCGTGCCGAAGAATCGGGGATCCAGCAGGTCGGCGTCCGCGCGGGTGAGCGAGCGTCCATATTCGGCCTTCGACAGCAGTCGCCAGCCTCGACCAAAAAGGTTCCTATGCTCGTATCCCGTCGACGCATAGACCCCATCTCCGCGCAGAACGCTGCCGCCTGGAAGAATCTGCTCGCTCGACGCGCCACCGCCCACCCGGATTACACCCCAGTGATCATGGCGTTCTTCGACCTCGATGAGCATGGGAACGGTGCCGTCTGCTGAGGGCTCGCCGGGAAAACTGATCGGGCCTGCATTGTTGAATAGCTGAATGAGCGCAAGATTCCGTTGACCGCGTTCGAACGCGGTCGTCGTCAACAGCGAGCCTGATCCCATGGGTACCCACTGCAACAGGGTGTCCTCGCGTGTGAGGAAGGCCCCGCGCACGAACACGGGCCCGACGCGCACCTGCGGCCCCATCTTGAGCTGCCACAGGATGGTCATTCCCTGAGCGGCGCGTGTGGCAACCGGCTCGGCCGTCGCGTGGGGGTGGCCCGCGTCGCCCAGCAGTCGCTTGAGACGATCGGCATCTTGGCGAATCAGGCCGGGCTGGTAAGGGCCCCCGACGGTGGACAACAAAGACTCGCGGAGGAAGGTCGCGTCGTAGGGCAGGGGGCCCGCCGGGCCAGCTGCCTCGAAGGCGATGCTCCGGATGCGGACAGGCAGGCCCTCATCGATGACGAAGCGAATGAACAGGGCCCGCGCGCCCTGCCAGCGCGGATCGGTGGGCAGAACCGGCCCGACGGGCTGCCAGTCGGACGGGCGCGGCGCAAATTCGCAGCGAACCTTGGCGTCGGGGTAGCCGTTCGCTCGGTACAGATCGACGACACGCTCGACGTCCAGTTCCAACTGCAAGGGCGTCGCGTAACCGCCTTCCCCAAGGCCGATGAAGCCCAGCCACGGAAAGGACCTGACCGTCACCGTCTCCGATAGGCGCTCGGCGCTGAAGGCCTGATTGCCACTGAATGTCACCGCGGCGACTCGCAGAACGGGGCCCTCGCCCACCGTGAATGTGATCCGATCGACGTCGGCAGACAGGCGCTGTCGTCGCCATGTGACGGCCGCCAGCATGTGACCGTGCTCGCGGTAGTGTTGCGCAATGGCCTCGGCGCTGCTGGCGGCGGCAAAGTCATCGTACGACCCGCCGTTGGCGATTGGTGCCACGGCCGTCAGGGCCGCCGTCGAGCGATGCTCATTGCCCTCGAAGCCAAGTTCGATCTTCTTGCGCTCGCGGATCATCATCCCAACATTGACCCGCTTGGCGTTGTGATCGACGGCAACCTCGGGATCGAGAATGCGCACCCCTAGGTACCCAAGCGCGTGGTAGCGCAGGGTCAACTGGGCGACGTCAGCCCGGATGAGACCGCGCCGGAAAGGCACCGGGCGCAGCCACAGCCAGCGCCAGTCGGCGTGGCGAACCCTGTCAGCGATGTCGGCAGCGGGCACGACCGCATTGCCCGCCACGCCCACCGTCCCGATCGGGAAAGCGGCACCCAGGTCAATCTTCACGTTCATGTCCAGTGGCGAGGACGCGCCGGCTGGTGGATGCAATTCGATGGCGACGGCGGCTTCGAGGAAACCCTGTCCCTGGAGATAGTCGACGATGCGATCCCGTTCGCGCGCGACAGCGGCGTCGCGTTCGGCGCCCAGCGGGGGCACGGCCTGGCCCGGTCGAATGCTGATGCGCCGGACGATCTCGTCCTGTCGCAACGGCCAGTTGCCCGATACGAAGATTTGTCGCACGCGATCGAGGGCGCGCAGCTGAATGTGCAAGTGAATGCCCGCGGCGGAGCGCTGAACGTCGATGGTGGGATCGTAGCCCAGTCGTTCGAGGGCACGGCGGATCCGGGGCACAGTGCCGATGGGTATGCCGCTGCGATCCGCGTCCCCGGTTTCCACGAATGGGCCACCCAAAGGACCAAGCGAAGCGACGTACGCCTCGACCCGCCCAGGGGGGTCCACGCTGCCGACAAGGTCAAACCCCTCGATGGGCGGAACCGATGCCGACAGCAGGCGGACCGGCAGCAGAAGCAGAACGACTCCGACGGCGGCGACACGCAGAGCCCGACCAGCCGTCATCGTGACAACCGCAAGCGGATCGGCAGATCCAGCGTCAGTTCCATGCGCAAGGTGCTGACGTCCTCGGTGATGCCCTGTTGCGGGGCGAAGGTGAGCTGCTCGCCGACGCCCCGGAGTGTGACGTAGTCCATCAGCCAGACGCTCGCCTCGGCCCGCGAGCGACGCTGGTTCTGGAAGCCTTGCAGGAAGCTCAATTGCAGGTCGAGTTGGCGACTGGCGCGAGCGGCCAACTTCAATTCGAAGCCGTCGGCACCGACTGTGGGACGCAGATTCAGCTTCCGCCCCGTCAGAACCTGAAGCGTGTCGTCGATATAGGGTTCGACCAGGTTGGAGACGCCGTCCCGGGTGATCTGACCGACCATGTCCGTTCCGCTACGAACATTCGAGCCTAAAGTCGGGTTGTGGCTACCGAATTCCCCGGCCTCATCGGTGGTCCGCCCTGACAGAAGCAGAAGCAGGGTCTGGTTTCGATCGAGACCATCCTCGCTGGACAGGTCGATGGCCGCCTGGCCGACGGGACCGCTGACCCGCATGTGGACGACATGTTCGTTCCCCGTCGAATCCGTGATCAGGTTCTGCGCTTCAAGATTCAATTCGGGCGTCTCGCCGGCGGCAATGGATTTGGTGTCAACGAAGGTGACGTGGTTGACGTTGGGCAGAAGCTCGAAATCACCGCGAAAACCCAGGATGTGAAACCGTCCGTCGGTCGGCCGCAGCTCGCCTGCAATCTCGGGTTCCGACAGCGTGCCGCCGACGTGCAGGTCCAGGATCATGTGCATCTCGGGCGCCAGATTGTTCTGAACGACAAAGCTGTCGCCGATCGTGCGGACGCGCAGATCCAGAGCCAAGTTCTCGAGCAGGGGCTTGTTCTCGTAAAATGGCCGCGCCGCCGATTCGTTCGTGCGCGGCGAGAGCACCAGGTTGCGAACCGCAAAGTCCTGGATGTAGCGCCCCGACACCACCCGAACATCGCCGGTGAGGGCAAAACCGTCGTCCAGGTCGCCGGCAAGTTCAAGCTTGAATCCCAGATCGTCCACCTCGACGGTGTCGGGCACGCGGTACGTGAGTCGGTCGCCCCCAAGGGGCAGCGTGACGGCCCCGATCGACAGCTTTGGATAGAGGCTTTTGATGGCGACTCGCCCGGGGGCCGTTCCGTCGGCGCCAATCGACAGCACCCCCTGATCGTCGATGGTGGCCCGCACGTCGCGCAACACCAGTTCGTCGCTGGTCAGTTCCAGTGTCCCGCTGGCGACGGCGATGCTGCGACCGAGGCCGCGCAGGCGCAGATCGATTTCCCCAAGGCTGACCTTCGCGCTGACCTTGGGCGCCTCGGGCGTGCCCGTGATGCGCGCGTGGATGCGGGCCTTGCCCGAAGCATCCGAAACAGCGTCCGGCGCCAACGTCTCGAGCAGGCGGGCGCTGACCTCGCCGTCGGCATCCAGTTCCAGTCGCGTCGGCTTGAAAGTCGCATCGAGGTCAGCCGCACCCCGCAGCGTCAGCGTCGCCCCATCGACCCTGATTGCCAGGTCAGAAAGTTTTATCCCCCGCTGGTCGGCAGACACACCGCCCGACGGAACGGTAATTTCCGGATCGAATCCGTTCACCTTCAGTTTCACGCCATTGGCGATGCGGATTGATCCCGCTAGCAAGGGCCGGGTGCGCGTCCCGGACGCGGTCAGTTCAATGGCCACGTCGCCCGTCAGTCGCTCGACGGTCTGCCCGAGGAAGGGCTGCAAGAGATCCAGGTCCAGATGCCCCAGAATCGCCGCCGATATCGCGTCCCCGTTCAGCTCGGCCCGGATCTTCAGCTCGCCCCCGTCGGTGACGAAGCGCGACTCGTCGATGATGATTCGATCTCCCACCAGGACGACGCGGATCTGTCCGGCATTGCGCACCTGCACCCGCCGTGGTGTCGTGTCGGCGCTTTCCGGAAGTGGCTGACGTGTCAAGGCCACAGACAGTTCGGAAAGGCGGGCGTCCACCGTCAACGGGGCATCCGGACTCCAGTCCACGCTGACCTGGCCGGACGCAAGCCCCCGCATGTCACCCAGGGCCGCAATTTTCGGGGCCAGCGGTCCAAGCGCCCCCAACAGTTGCTCAATCACCAGGTGGTCGAACGCAACGCTGGCCTTGGCGCGCGGGCCGTCCGGGCCATACGACGCCGCGGCCGACACACGCAGAAGGTGGAACAGATCGCCCTTCACGCCAATACCGCCCGTCGCGGTGGGGGCCAGTACCAGACGCCCGTCGCCCAAAGGCAGCCCCATGGCCACCACGCGCGTCATGACGATCTCGCCGGCCAGCGTCGGTCGCGCCAGCGAGCCCCCGGCCCGCAGTTGGGCGGACACGAAGCCACTGACCGGCACGCCCGCCTCGACCAGCCACGGCAAACCAGCCAGCGCAACGTCATGAACAGCGACGTCCCAGGCCATGGTCCCGCCGAATGCCATTTGGCCCGAGACCTCTATCCGGGCACCGCCGGATCGCGCGAGGCTGGCTGCGTGAACAACCACGCTGCGCTGATCGACCTCGACGTCGATGCCACCCAGTTCCCAGGGATCACCGAGAATTCGCAACTGGGCGCCCGGGGGCAGTTGCAGCCGCGCCCGGATCTTGTCGAGAGGGCCGCGGGCGCTGGCCACAAACGACACATGGCCGCGCGCCAGGCTGGACCCAATCAGACTGCCCAGCTCGATGGACTGTCCCTCTAGGCGAAAATCTACCAGCGGTTCGCGCAGCAGATGGTCGACGGACTTGCGGAACAGCTCGATTTGTCCCTGGCCGGACAGGGTGCCCTCGAAGGCCGAACCGGACAGCGAATCCAGACGCGCGGTCCCGTCGGCGAAGCTGAAGCGGGCCTTGAGCTCGGGCACTTCGGGCAGGTTGCCTAAGCCAATGCCGCGCACGACAGCGTCGCCCTTCAGGCGCGGCTGCTTGAAGGGTCCCTCGACGTCGATCGATAGCGCCGCGGCCCGCGCCAGGGGCGGCAGCCCCAAAGACGTCAACAGCAACGGCAGATTGCTGGTGCTCGCCCGCAAGCCCAGCGCCGCGAGACGCCGGGCCAGTTCCACTTCGCCGCGAATTTCGGCGCTGGCACCTGGAATTTCGAAGTTCAGGCCCTTCGTGGAAATCCGTTCGGCAGACGCAGATGCCTGGCCGCTGACCCGCAGCGACGACGGAAGGCCGCCCGCACGGGATCGCGCCAGTGCCAGATCGATGCCGTCGACGGAGACGTTCGGGTGCGGACCCAGCGCCGCCACCACCGATAACCCACCGGTGATTCTTCCGGCCGCGGTTCGGCGAAAACCTGGCGGCACATAGCTGTCCGTCGTAAAGCGATCCAGACGCAGGCGCGCCGTTGCGGACATTTCGCCCGGCCGGGCCCCGGCCTTCACCGCGGCCTTCAGGGCGAACCGTCCACCGCCAGGCGCGGCGAAGGTCAGCTCGTCGACAAGTACCGACAACGGATCGACGACGACCTTGAATCCGACGACAAGATCCCGCGCCGCGTACGCCCCGAAGCTGACGTCGAGCCCGGCGAGGCGTCCCGCAATCTTGAGGCGCGCGAAGGGATCCTTGAGATCTGCAACCAATGTAGCGCCACGGCCCTCCAGACGGAGACCGGGAATGTTCCGCCCAGCCGCGACGGCGCCGAGCGCGTCGGCCGCCTCGGCGAATTCCGCATGCAGATCGATGCCCGCCGGGGCCGGGTCACCCTTGTAGCCATAGATGCCCGTGAAGAAGCCCTTACCAGACAGGGTCGTGCGCCGGGTCATCGCCGCTTTCAGATCGAGAAAAATGTTGTTGGGCCAGTCGCGCGTCGTCGCGACGCGGTTGACCGACACCCGATCGAAGGGCAGGACGTCGTCGAGGATGCGCAGATAACCGCCGTTGCGGGCCTCTAGGCCAACGACGTCCCATCCGACGAAATCACCGTCGACCATCAGGCTGACCGCCGTTTTGATATTGCGAAGTTCCAGGGCCCAGGCATCGGGGAAGTCAAATACGGCCGTCAGTCCGTCGAGGTCGGCGTTGGCGATCTCCAGGACAAATCCGCCGCCGCCGTCGGCCGGCGTCGGGGCGACCGGGGCCGGTGGCGTTGCCGCGGAGACCTTGGACGCGAACGAAGTGAGAAAGCCGTTGTCCTCCGGGTGGGTCTTGAGAGGCGCGAATCGCCAGAACGAATCCGGACCCAGGCGCAAGTCGCTCAAATAGATTTTGGTCTTGATGGCCGATCGCGGACGCACTTTGACCTCGATGCGGGGCGCCTCCAGCACCAGAACGCCCTCCGCGTCGGTGATCTTGACGCCCTCGATCCAAACGGGCGTCGGCGCGTCGGTCAGCAGGTTGACCAGCAAGCGTGCCGGCCAGCGAACCGAACGAACCTGCACCTTGCCCCGCGTGTCGGCAAGAACGCCGCCTAGCAGCCGGCCCAATCGCTCGCCTTGTAGCAGCAGGACCGCGGCCGCCACCGACAGCGCCACCAGGCCGACCAGTCCCAGCACCACGATGACCAGCACGCGGGCGAAGCGACGACGAGGGCGAGGGGGGTCCACCGGCCGAAAGCGTAACCCGAAACCATCATTGCGAAAGATGAATCCCGACGGCGCGGCGGCCTTCGTAGTAGCTTCGCCGTTCGATGGACGGCTCCCTGTATCTGGTCGATGCGCTCAACTACCTGTTCAGGGCGTTTCATGCCCTGCCGCCGTTGACCACCAGCAAGGGCGCGCAGACCGGCGCCGTGTATGGCCTGTGCCAGATGCTGTTGCGTATCGAGCGCGAACACATGCCCACGCACCTGTGCGTGGTCTTCGACGCCCCTGGCCGGACCTTCCGCGACGATTTGTACCCTGAGTACAAGGCCACGCGTCCCCCGATGCCGCCCGAATTGCTGGGGCAGATTGGGATGGTCCACAAGGTAGTCGAGGCCTTCGGGCTGCCGATCCTGTCCGTTCCCGGCGTCGAGGCAGACGACGTGGTGGCCACCGTCGCCCGGCAGGCGATCGCCGCCGGACTGCAAGTCGTAATCTGCTCGTCCGACAAAGATCTGATGCAGCTATGCAGCGACAAGGTTCGCGTGCTCGACACGATGAAGAACCGCATGCTGGGCCCCGCCGAGGTGCAGGAAAAATTTGGCGTGCCGCCTGAGCGCCTCGGTGACGTCCTGGCCCTCATGGGTGATGGCGTCGACAACGTCCCGGGCGTCGACGGGGTTGGTCCGAAGACGGCCGCCGAGCTCATCAAGACCTTCGGCTCGCTGGATGCCCTGATGGCGCGCGTGTCAGAGGTAAAGGGGAAAAAAGGGCAGGCCATCGCTGCCGCCCGCGATGCCGTCGCCCTGTCTCGCAAACTGGTTCAGCTCAAGGACGACGTGGAACTGCCCCGCACGCTGGACAGCCTGCGGCGTGCCGCGCCCGATCGCACGCGGCTTATCGACCTGTTCCGCGAGCTGGAATTCAGCCGGATGCTGGCGCAAGAGCTGGCAGCGGCCGAAGCTTCGCCACATCCAGCGCCCGCGCCTCGGGACGCAGCGCTGCCCGTTGTCCCCGATGCGACGGCTCCCGAACGCGCCCCTGCCGCCGCGGTGGCAACCACGGTGGTTCTGGACGTGGCCACTCTTCGGCAAGTGGTCGACGCCGTGCGAGCGGCGGGCAGTTGCGGCCTTGCGATCGTCGCGGATGGTGACGAGGCGACCCGCGCGGCGCTGGTGGGGTTGGCCCTCTGTCTGCCGGGCGGCGGCCGCGTCTACATTCCGGTCGGTCATCGCTTTCTCGGCGCCCCCGCCACACTTAAAGAGACAGAGGTATTGGCAACCCTTGGGCCGCTGCTGGCCGACGCGCAGGTGGCCAAGCACGTCCACGACGGGAAATTCGCCGCGGTGTTGTTGCAGGTGCGCGGTTTTGCGCTCGCAGGGCTGGCCTCCGATTCGCTGCTGGCGTCGTACGTTCTCGATGCCTCCCGTCCCCGGCACGATCTGGCATCCGTGGCCGCGGCCGAAGGGATCGACGCCATCGCACCGCGCGCCACGTGGTTGGGCAGCGGGCGCGCCGTGCGCAGCAGCAGCGAGATAGCGCCTGACGAGGTCGCCCCGTATCTGGGCGCCGAGGCCGCCGCCGCACAAGCCCTGGCGCCGATTCACGGGGACAAGCTGCGCGCGGCGGGGCTGTGGGAGCTGTATCAGACGCTGGAGCTGCCGCTGGCCCAGGTGCTGGCGCGTATCGAATGCCGGGGCATACGCCTCGACGTGGATTACCTGCGGCACCTTGGCCAGGAAGTGGGCAGCGCCATCCAGGCGGCCGAAAGCGAGATCCACCGACTGGCGGGCGCCACCTTCAATATCGCGTCGCCCAAGCAACTGGCCGAGATCCTGTTCGTCAAGCTGGGCTTGCCCATCGTCCGTCGCACCAAGACCGGGCCGTCCACGGACGCCGACGTGCTGGAGGAACTGGCGGCGCTGCACGATGTCCCCGCGAAGATCGTCGAATACCGGATGTTGACCAAGCTCAAGGGCACGTACATCGATGCGCTGCCCGCACTGGTGAACCCCAAGACCGGGCGCCTGCACACCACGTTCAACCAGGCAGTGGCGGCCACCGGGCGTCTTTCGTCGAGCGATCCGAACTTGCAGAACATCCCCATTCGCACCGACGTCGGCCGGCGCATCCGCGAGGCCTTCATCGCCGATCCCGGGCATCGCATCGTGTCCGCCGACTACTCGCAGATCGAACTGCGCATCCTCGCGCATTTCTCCCGGGATCCAGCGTTCGTCGATGCATTCACCACCGGGCAGGACATTCACCAACGAACCGCGGCCGAGATCTTCGGCGTCCCCCTCGATCAGGTCACCACCGAGCAGCGCCGCGTCGCCAAGGCGATCAACTTCGGCCTGGTCTTCGGCCAGACGGATTTCGGTCTGTCCCAGGCGCTGCACATTCCACGGTCACAGGCCAAGGCCTATATTGCCAGCTACTTCGAACGGTACGCGGGTGCGCGTTCGTACATGGAACAGGCGATAGCGGACGCGCGTCAGACGGCGGTCGTCAGCACGTTGCTCGGCCGCCGGCGTCCGCTGCCGGAAATCCACGCCCCGCGCGCCCAGGATCGCGCCTACGCCGAACGCATCGCCCGCAACACGCCCATCCAGGGATCGGCCGCCGATATTCTCAAGCTTGCGATGATTCGGGTGGATGCGGGCATAGCGCGATTTCCGCGCGCCCGTCTGTTGCTGACGGTGCACGACGAACTGGTTTTCGAGGTCGACGAACAGGCGGTGGGCGAGTTTTCTGACTGGGTTCGCCACGAGATGGAATCTGTGTACCCCCTGCGCGTACCCCTCATCGTTCATGTGGGTTCGGGCCTTACGTGGGGCCAGTCCCACTAGAAATCTAGGCCTATTCCGCGCCGAATCCTGGGCGAAGCGATCGACTCGGGATATCATCAATGGGGCATGGTTTCGCTGCACTGTCGGCTTCTGCTGATGCTGGCGCTTGGCGCCTCTGCAGGTAGTGCCTGTCGCCAGAGCCGGCCTGTTCCGCCCGCGGCGCCTGCGCTCGCGCCTGCTCGGATCGCAGCCTCGTCGACAGCCGCGTCCGCCAGCGCCGATAAGGCGACGCCTGTCAGCGCAGCGTCCGAGCCCGCTCCGCGCCCATTGCGTCGCTGCTTCGAAGCTGTGCCCACGTGGATCGAGTCGGCGGTGGCCGATCTCCTCGACCACGCCGGGCAATATCTGGATCGCTCCGATTTCGAGGGCGCCCTGGCCTGCGCCGAAGAGGCGGCTCGCCAGATGCCGCGATCGATCGAGGCCCACAACGATCGGGCAACCGCGCTTGGGCGCCTCGGCCGCCTCGACGAGGCGCGCGATGCCCTGGGCCTTTCCCTGGCGATTGCCCCCAGCGATCCGGAAACCCTGGAACTCGCCGCCGATCTCTACGTGAACCAGCTTGCCCCGACGGCCGAGCGCGCCACCATTGGTCTCGAATACGCGCGTCGAGGCAGCCGCACCGTGGCCCGCCGCGATCGCGATCGGGCGGCCCACCTGGCTTTGCTCGAAGGGCAGGCTCTCATCGATCTGGGACGCTCCGCCGAGGCGTTGCCGGCGATCGCCACTGCGTTGAAGATCGCCCCGGGCGACGCCGCCGCTCGCTATGAACGTGGTGTCGCCTTGTTCGAGCTGTGTCGTTTCGAAGAGGCCGAACGCGCCTTCATGCGCGTGTTGGAGGTCGAGCCCGGTCACGCCCACGCCCTGTACCACCTGGCGCTGGTCAGCGAGCGGGCCGGCGATCAGGACCGGGCCCAGGCGCAGTTCAACGCCGCCTCGACGCGCGATCCGAAATCCTTCCCACCCGTACCGAACGTATCGGGTGCCGAATTCGAGCGACGCGTCCGCGCGGTGCAGGCCAGTCTGCCCCACGACGTCCAGCGCGATCTTGCCGATATTCAGGTCGAGGCAGCCGACCTACCCGCGATAGAGGATCTCACCGCCGAGAGGCCCCCTTTGTCCCCGACCATCCTCGGTCTGTTTCGCGGATTGCCGCTGGGGCGCAGCGAGGCGGGCGAGACGCCGGCCAGCTCGGCCGGGCGGGGCGGCCGAGCCCGACAGGGGCGTGTCGCCGCTGGCCCACCGCCAAGTGGCGGTCCGGCCAGCTGCGCGGTTTCGGAACGGGCCATCGTTCTATATCGCAGCAACCTTCTGCGCAGCATTCAAACCCTCTCCGAACTGGATCGCGCGATCGAACGTACGTTACTGCACGAGGTGGGTCACCTGCGCGGCGAAGACGACGGCTCCCTGCGCGACCGGGGCCTGGAATGATCCCGCGTCGCCTGGCCGGCGTCCTGACCATGACCCTGGCCCTGTGGGGCGCGTTGTCGCCCGGCACCTTCGCATCGGCGGCCGACGAGGCCGAAGGACGCAAACGCTTCCGCATGGGGCAGGAGCTTTACCTTCAGGGCAAGTATCTGGACGCGGCCCACGAATTCGAGGCTGGGTACGCCGCGGCGCCGCTGCCTAAATTCTTTTACAACATCGGCAACAGCTACCGCCGCGCCGGGGATCTCGCCAAGGCCAGGCGTTACTACCAGCAGCTTATCGAGCTACTGCCCACCTTCGAAAAGCGCGCTGAGGTCGAGGCGAACATCAAGGCTATCGACGACGCCCTGGCGGCTTTGGATCCCATCGCGCCGGCCTTGCCACAAAAGGCCGCCGCTGTCACCGCGCCAGCCGCCGCAGCGCCGATCACGGCCCCAAACACGCTGCGCCTGGGCATCACGCCCGTGCCCAAGGCCAAACCGGCCCCGTCGTTCCAGGATACACCGCCCGAGATTGCCGCGACCGCCAGCCCTGACTCTGAATCTGTGCTGCGAAAACCCTGGTTCTGGGTGGTTGTTGGCGCGCTGGTGGCTGGGGGGACAACGGCCCTTGTCCTTGGCATGCGTGGCGGCAGTGCCGGCTGTGGCAGCAGCGTCTGCCTGGTCGAAGCCAGGCGCTGACCGGGCAAGGGGCGGGGCTACGGACACACGGGCGAGCGACGGGTTGGCGGCAAGCCAAAGCAGCCGTGAACCTGATTGTCCGTAGACAGCCGTTGGCAGCGCGGGGCCGTGCGACAGGCATCGGCGGGCGTGTCGTCCAAACAGGAAAGAATGATCCGCTGATCGGGACTGTTGCGGTAGTCCACCTCGAAGCGCGTACCCGAAAGGGCGCCCGCGCCCATGACGCCGTCGACCGAAGGTTGACCGGAGGTGTAGTCAGCATTCAATCCCTGAAGAAAGGGCGTCATATCCGCCACCACCGCCACGGGAATCGTCCCCGCCAACTCGACGTAGGCGGCGCTGCTCACGGCCAGGTTTCCGCTGACGTCGCAGGGCTGGAAGCAGGCCCCCTGTCCGGAGTGCGCCTCGACCCATTCGATGCGCCGGCCGCGCGCCAACTGGGCACAGGCCCCCGGATCCTTGTCGCCTTCACGATCGACCAGCGCCATCCGCGGCACCGTCACCCAGCGCGCGGCAACCGGCACGACCGCGTGCGGGGTTGACAGAGGATGGGTCTCGCCAGCGCCCGCAGGCACGCCCAGCACTTGGGCCACCCGGGCCCACGCGTGTTCGCCGAGAACCAGGGGACCGTCGCCCGTCGCCAGAGCCAACGACAGATCCACGCCTGTCGCCTTCTTCGCCGCATCCCCCACCGAACACAGTTCCAAAGCATCGCCGCGGGGCCGGGGGGCGACGCAGGCGCGCAAGATCGCGCGCGTCGAGGAAATGCGAACGGAATTGCCCGAACCGTTGTCGGCGAGGATGTCGGCGCCGCCCCGCCCGCGAAACTTCAGCACGGCATAACCGGCAACGGCCAGAAAGTCACCGGGTGCGGGGTCACGGTCATAAAAGGTCATGCTGGCCGGGCGGCCAGGATCCCGCGGGACTTCGAAGGCGACGGAGAATTGGCCTAGAAGGGTTCCGCCCAGGGCGCCCGCAGGCTGCACAGACGGGTCGCCGGCGGGTCCTGAACAGATGTCGAACAGATCGATGTTGCGAACGATCGCCCGCACCGCGGACGAGCCCGGCGTCGCATCCAACAGCGCCAGCGAACTGCGATACAAGGATCCCCGATCGGATGCCATCGGGCCGGACGGACAGGGGCCACGGCTCAGGGTGCTCACATCGAACGCTGTGTCGACCACGACCGTGGCCGTCCGGCCGTCGTCACGGCGGATCGACGCCAGCAGCCCGCCCGTTGTCGCCGCGGGGTTTTCCCCCGCACGTAAGGGCGCCCGTTGAAGCGCGATGGGACGCATGTCGGTTTCCACCTCGATCGAGGGCGAACATGCGACAAGCGTCACGGCCAGGACTGCCGCGGGCCCGACAGACCATCGCGTCCGATGCGGAACGTCGTTCAATGGCTGTTCTTGATGTGCTCGCGCAGCAGGTCGCGCCCGAAGTCCCCCGCGAAATCCCGCCACACGGTGTGCACGTGGTTCGCGTTGGTCTGCGTGTTGTCGTACTCGATCAGAAACGTCGGACCCTGAATCCGGTAGTAATGGGGATCGCCGCGGTTCGGCCCGCCCGCCCAGGCGAAGTACACATTGTCGAAACCCGCCTTTTGCACCTTGGCCAGACGATCGGCGGCGAGGGCAGGTGGCATGTTGCCCGCGTACTCGTCGAGGATCTTGTGCAGCATCTCCGCCTGCGGCTTGGTCAGATTCTTGGCCGCGACGCCGACCGGCGCCAACGGATCCACCTTGGACGCGTTCGCGGTGACCAGCTCGGCCGGCGCCTTGTCGGTGAAAATCGCCTGCGCCCGCTGTTTGGGGTCAAGCGCCAGCAGCAGGGCCCGACCCAGATCTTCCTCTGCATGCAGCACGCGCCGGCCCTTCAAGGCCCCCTCCCTGACCTCCGCAGGATTGGTGCCGAAGAAAGACGGCGTCGTCGCGATCGTCGCCCCCTTGACCACCGTGAAGTTCAGCGACACGTGGTGACCCTCGACCTTCCAGCCCCACGTTCCGTCGGCTGACGGCGTCCCAAAAACCGAGAAGTAGTACTTCTCGGGATCGCGTTTGACTGGATCCTTCTCCATGACGGCCAGGACTTTCTCAAGTTCCATGATCGAGGTCGCCTTTGCATAGCCCGTCGCGCTGACCCCGGTCTTCAGCAAGGCATGCGCAAGTTCGCGCTGAGCGGGGGCCAACACCTTCAGCGGCACACCGGTCCGATCCTTCGGGATGAAGAACCACTCCATGCGCCCCGGGTCGTCCACGGCAAAGACACCTGCCTTCTTCTGCTCGGCCGACAGCGACGAGACGAATCGATTCGCCGCCGCCGCCATCAGCGCGCCCGGGGTGGGCGTCAGCGCGGCCTGCACCGCCGCGCCCGCGATCCCGACACCAGCCATCACACCCAGCACGACGAAGACGGTGTTCCTTTTCATGGGTGACGACCTTCGCGCAGACACAACTAGGCGTCAACCGAGGACAAAGCGGTCCGATACAGCGGCATGTCGCCCCGCACCCCGCACTCGCCCGTGGCATTTGTGTGCCGCCTGCTGTGGCCCGCCCGCTGTGTCGCCTGCCGCGCCTATGTCCCCGACGGAATCGCGTTTTGCAATCTGTGCGACCTGTCCGTGATTCCCGTACGCGCAGCCTGCCGGCGCTGCGCCTCGCCCGTCGGCGGACCTGACAGTGCCACTGTGATCACCTGCCACGTCTGCCGCAAGCGCCCGTCGCCGATCCGCGAAGCCAGCGCCGCCTTGGTCTACGACGGCGCAGTGGTCAGCGCGATCCTCAGTTTCAAGCACGGCAAGCGCCGTGACGTCGCGCGGCCGCTCGGCCGCTACCTGGTCCCGCTTATCACGGACATGTCGCGCGGGGGCGCCGATCTGATCGTCCCGGTGCCCCTGCACCCACGCCGCCTGCGCGCACGCGGCTTCAACCAATCCCTCGACTTGATCCACGCCGCGCGGAAGGCCGCCTTGGCCCTGGCGACATGGCCCGCGGTGGCGCCCAACCTGCTGCGCCGGGTGAGGGATACGGCGCCCCTGGGAAAAGAACCGCCCGCTGCCCGCCGACAGATCGTGGCGGACGCCTTCGCCGCTGACCGGGGTCTTGTCACGGGCAAGAGCATCGTCGTTGTTGACGACGTGATGACGTCGGGGGCCACCCTGACGGCCTGCGCGCAGACCTTGCTTCAAGCCGGCGCCAGTTCGGTGCGGGTCGTCGCCCTCGCACGCGCGGTGCTGTCGTGACTTCCGCCCGCCGTTAGCGAGGCGGCAACTTGACCAATTCGCGCAGGGATTTGGCCGCCGGTACCTTGGCGGGCGCGACCTGGGGGGCTGCCGCCTTGCCTTCGGTGGACACGGCCGCGGACGCAGGCTTCCTGGTTGCGGGGATTGCCTTCAACGGCTCCTTGGCAGTGGTATCAGCTTCCTTGGCTTCCGATGTGGGGTCCATACGCGCGAACGACGGGCGCGGCAGGGGCGTCGCCTCGCTGCTGCTTTGCAACAGTTTGAAACGGGGGGCCTTGCGGCGCGATGGCTTGGCCGGCTCTGCGTTGTTTCGCTCCGAATTGTGCAGGCCCTCGATATGGAAGATCACGCGGCGATTCCGCGCCCGACCTTCCTCGGTCGCGTTGTCCGCCCAGGGCATGGCCTGTCCGTGTCCGACCACCGACAGGCGAGAACGATCCACGCCGTACTCGACCAGCAGGTTGACGACGTGCTCGGCGCGCTTGAGCGAAAGCTGCTTGTTCCAGGCCGCCGGTCCCTGGCCGTCCGTATGGCCTTCGATGGCGCAGCGGCCGACGTCGGGACGGGACTTCAGCGTCTGCGCGACTTGCTTGAGCGTGCTGTAGAAGCGGTGCCGCACGCGCGCTGCGTCCGTGTCGAAGAATATCGGATCGCTGACGTCCAGTTGCTTGGCGCCCACCTTGACCTGGACCTTGCCCTCGTCGGGACAGCCGTCCTCGTCCTCGTTGCCATTGATCGTCTCGGGCTTGTCCGGACACTTGTCGACGCCGTCGAGGATGCCGTCCTTGTCGTTATCCGGGTCGGGGCAACCGTCGTCGTCCTCGAAGCCGTCCTTGTCCTCCGCCTCGTCCTCACACTCGTCATCGTCGTCGAGGATGCCGTCCTTGTCTTTGTCTTTGTCCTCGACGGCCGGCTTCTCATCCGGGCAACCGTCGTCGTCCTGAAAGTCGTTCTTGGTCTCGGGCTCGGCCGGGCATTTGTCCTTGGCGTCGGGGATGCCGTCCTTGTCCTTGTCGGGCGGGGCGACGACCGGGGGTGTGTCGGGGCAGCCGTCTTCATCCTGGAACTTGTTCTTGGTTTCCGCCTGGTCAGGACACTTGTCGACCCCGTCGAGGATGCCGTCCTTGTCATTGTCCGGATCGGGACAGCCATCCCGATCCTCGAAGCCGTCCTTGTCCTCGGGATCGTAGGGACAGATATCTTTTTCATCGCTGATGCCGTCGTGATCCGCATCCGGGCGATGACTGCCCCAGCCCAGCGACACCAACAGGCGGTACGCCGGTGAGCCGTACCCCGACACCAGGCCGGGGCCGCCGCCCAGGCCCACGGCGAACAGCCCGACTTGTTGCCTCAGACCGACCGTCAGCTCGATGGGACTCAGCGCGCGCGTGCCGATGTCGCCAGTCCCGGGCGTCATGCCGACCAGCTCGGTGATGAACTGCGTTGTCCGCTCAAGCGCCATCTGGCCACCAAGCGCAAAGGAGATCTGGTTTCCCACTTTTGCGCCGAAGAAGTCGGACGTCCCACGGATGCGATAGCCCAGACGCGCCCCGGCCTGCCACTGTCTCCAACGAAACTCGGCAAGGACGCGGGGCTCGACCGCGGCACCGCTGTCGTTCACCAGGCCCGCGTGCGAGCCCACCGGCAACGACAGCACCATCCCGGCGCCGAATGAAACCTCTCTTCGACGCGGCAGTGAAGCGATGCGCGCGCGAACCGCCAGGCGCAGATCGCCCAGGGCCGCCGGCGGCGGCGCATTCGTATCGCTGGGCAGACTGCCGCCCTGAAACGCCACGAAGGGCAGCCCTGCGCTGACCTCGAAGCGATCAAAAAGGCCGACCGCCATCATGAGATCTCCTGCCGTCACGTGCTGGAGAAGTCCCTCGAAGCGCCCGCCACCTCCGTCCAGAAGCAGCGGCAGGCGGGCGTAGTCGAGATCGAAGCCACTGGCGTACTGCAGGTGGGGCAGGGTGCGGACTGATTCCAACTGGAAGCCCCGGTTGGCAGGCGTGCTGGGCCGATACTGCCGCACATTGACCACCGGGACCTCGTCAGCCCGGGCCACACCAATCGCGAAGACCAGGCTGAAAGCGGCGAGTGACGGTCGTTTTCCTGGCAGCATTTGTAACGTTAAACCCATACTGTCCGGGCTCTAAAAAAGCACCTCGCCCGACAGTGTGGGCATGCCAGATCCCCTCGGATCTTTTCACTCTTTCCTTGACACTACGGCCGCCGGAATTAACGTACGCGGTCTGTCTGGACAGCCAAAGGCACGTAGCTCAGTGGTAGAGCACTACCTTGACACGGTAGGGGTCGACGGTTCAATCCCGTCCGTGCCTACCCACACCGCATGCACCGGTCGCACTGGCGGCCGGTGCCCGGAGATCGCCCCATGACCGATAGACCCGTCGTTCGCCCACGTGACAAGGGCGATGTACCCGATGATCCCTTGTCCCGCCTGCGCCACTCGGCCTCGCATGTAATGGCGGACGCCGTGCGCCATCTGCGTCCCGATGCCAAGGTGGCCATCGGCCCCTCGATCGAGACCGGCTTCTACTACGACTTCGACACCCAGCCCTTCGAACCGGAAGACATCGCCCGCATCGAGGCCGAGATGGCCAAGATCGTCGCGGCCGACTTGCCCTTCGTCCGCACGGTGATCTCACGGGATGAGGCGCTGGCCCTGTTCGAATCGCGCGGCGAGACCTACAAGGTCGAGATCGTTCGTTCGATTCCGGCCGGCGAGGACATCTCGCTGTTTCAACACGGCGACTTCATCGATCTGTGCCGTGGTCCGCACGTCGAACGAACGGGCGCCATCAAGGCGTTCAAGGTGCTGTCATTCGCCGGGGCCTACTGGCGCGGCGACGAGCGCAACGCCCAGCTACAACGTGTGTACGGGACCGCCTTCGGCTCCGAGGCTGAACTCAAGGAACATCTGGCCCGCATCGAAGAGGCCAAGCGGCGCGACCACCGCATCCTGGGCAAGCAGCTCGACCTGTTTTCCATGGACGATCTGGTCGGTCCCGGATTTGTCCTGTGGCACCCGAAGGGGGCGACCCTGCGCCTGCAGATCGAGGATCTCATCCGGCGGGAAAACCAGCGCCGTGGCTATGAAGTTGTCTACACCCCTCATGTGGCGCGCGAACAGTTACTAGAGACATCGGGGCATCTGGCGCACTACAAAGAAAACCTTTTTGGCGGGATGGAACTCGATGGGCAGCGCTTCCTGGTGAAGCCGATGAACTGCCCGTTCCACGTCGACATTTACCGCTCGGATCTGCGCTCGTACCGCGATCTGCCGATTCGTTTTTCCGAGTTGGGCACGGTCTACCGCTTCGAACGTTCGGGCGCCTTGCACGGCCTTTTGCGCGTGCGCGGGCTGACCCAGGACGACGGGCATTTGTTCGTCACGGAAGACCAAATCCGCGACGAGATGGGCGCCTGTGTGAATTTCGCCCTGGACATGCTGAAGGCCTTCGGATTCGAGGATTTCAGCCTGTGTCTGGCAACGCGCCCCGAAAGCTTTCTCGGCGAGCAGGCCACCTGGGACCGGGCCGAGGCAGACCTGCACAAGGTTCTCGAAGCGACCGGGCGCGCGTTCACCGTGGACAAAGGTGGCGGGGCGTTCTACGGCCCCAAGATCGATCTGAAGATCCGCGACGCGCTCGGACGCGAATGGCAGTGCTCGACCTTCCAGCTCGACTTTCAGTTGCCGGAACGCTTCAAGCTGGAATACGTCGCCTCCGACGGACAGCGTAAGCAGCCGGTCATGATTCACCGGGCGTTGCTCGGCTCGATCGAGCGTTTCGTGGCGATTCTGATCGAACAGCACGCGGGCGCCTTTCCCATGTGGCTGGCCCCGATCCACGCCCGTGTTCTGTCGGTCAGCGAGAAGGCCGAAGGCTACGCCCGGGAGGTTGCAGCGCACCTCAAGGCAGAGGGCTTGCGGGTCGAGGCCGACGTCAGCCCTGAGAAACTTGGTGCGAAAGTGCGAAAAGCACAGCTAGAAAAGATTCCCTACATGCTAGTAGTGGGGGAAAAAGACATGGCTGCCCGCGTGGTTTCGCCACGCACCCGCGAGGGCCAGCAGCTACCGGCCACCTCAGTCGAGGAACTTGCTCGAAGGCTGGTGACCGAATCTGCCACACCGAAGATTGGTGGGGCGCCGTAGTGGCGCCCGCGACAAAGAGAAACGCAACTCGGAGGAAAGACCATCTCAAGACCGGGATTTCAATCATCAGCAGCAGGCGCCGGGGACAACTACCGTGTGGGTCGACGCATTCGCGTCCCCGAAGTGCGGGTGATCGGCGCCGACGGCAATCAGGTCGGAATCATTGCCACCCACGAAGCCCTTCGCATGGCGGAGGAACTGGGGCTTGAGCTGGTCGAGGTAAATCCGCGCGCGGCGCCCCCGGTGTGCCGCATCATGGACTTCGGGAAGTTCAAGTACGAGACGTCCAAGAAGGAAAAGGCGTCGCGCAAGCACCAGTCGACGGTCGTGATCAAAGAGATCAAACTGCGACCGAAGACGGACGAGCACGACCTGGATTTCAAGGTCAAGCACATCCGCCGCTTCTTGCAGGAAGGCAACAAGTGCAAGCTGGTCATCGTCTTTCGGGGGCGCGAGATCGTCCACCCCGAGACCGGCCAGGCGATGCTGGATTCCGTCATCAAGATGATTTCCGATCTGGCCACCATCGAACAACGGGCCATGATGGAAGGACGCCGGATGGTCCTGATTGTCGGTCCAAAGACCGGCGTCGTGGTGCGCGCCCCAGGCCCTGCCGCCCCGGCGCCGTCGGCTTCGGCCCTGGCCCCCGCTGCCCCCCGACCGGTCGCCGCCCCCGTCGCGGCGCCCGCGGCACCTGGCCCCGAGGCGCCTGCGGCCCCGGCGCCGGCAACGAAAAACTAGGGCCTCCGACGGGAGACTCTTGCACCCAGAACTGATCTGGATATACTCCCCGCCTTCCCCATGCCGAAGATCAAGATGAAGACCAACAGCAGCGTCAAAAAGCGCTTCAAGCTGACGGCCAGCGGGCGCATCAAGCGAAAGCGCGCCTTCCTGCGTCACAACCTGGGCGCGAAAACTTCTGGTGTAAAGCGCAAGCTTCGCCGGGGCGCTTATATCAACAAGACACAGGAACATCAGATCAAAGCGATGATTCCTTACGGTCTATAGGAGCCGAGCCCATGCCCCGCGCAAAAGGTGGATACAAGTCTCGCCAACGTCGGAACCGGGTGCGCAAGCACGCCAAGGGGTTCCGCGGTGGCCGTTCGAAGTTGTGGAAGGCCGCGATAGAGGCCGTTCACAGGAAGTGGCGCTTCGCCTTCTTCCATCGCCGCAAAAGGAAATCGGACTTCCGCGGCATCTGGATCGTGCGTATCAATGCGGCCGCCCGCGAGGTGGGAATGTCCTATTCCCGTCTGATAGCGGGCCTGTCGAAAGCCAACATCGAACTTGATCGCAAGATCCTGTCCGACCTGGCCGTCAGCGACCCCAACGCGTTCCGGAAGGTGGTCGAAGCCGCGAAGGCGGCGTGAGTCCGACCGCGCCGGGCGCCGACACACCGGACGCCCGCAGCATCGTCGGCGAGCTCGACCGACTAGCGCAGGGATTCCGCGAGGATATCTCCGCGCTGTCGACGGAACAGGAGATCCGTCTGGCGCAGGCCCGCTACCTGGGCAAGAAGGGCCTGGCCAGCGAGCTGATGAAGACGTTGGGGCGCCTTCCGCCCGCCGATCGTCCGGCAGTGGGGGAGGCGGCCAACAAAACGCGTGCCGCGATCGAGGGCGCGGTGGCCACGCGTCTGGCCGCGCTTGCGGACGCGGCCCTGGTCGGCGACCTTGCGCGCACCATCGACGTGACGCTGCCCGGCCGTGGCCGGCCGCTGGGAACCTTGCACCCGCTGACCCTGGTTCGCCGCGAGATCGAAGGGATCTTTGCTGCGCTGGGTTTCGAGATTCGAACGGGGCCCTGGCTTGAAACCGAATGGAACAACTTCGACGCCCTGAACACGCCCGCCGATCATCCCGCGCGCGACATGCAGGATACGTTTTTCGTCGAGGGTGACTTCATTTTGCGTTCGCACACGTCGCCGGTGCAGATTCGCACGATGTTGGCGGGGCCGCCGCCGGTGAAGATCATCGCTCCGGGCAACGTTTTTCGCCGCGACGACGACGCCACCCACACACCTATGTTTCCTCAGGTCGAGGGGCTGAGCGTCGGCGCCAGTGTCAGCTTCCGGGATCTGCAAGCGACGCTGTTTTATTTCGTGCAGCGTTTTTTCGGCGCCGGCACCGAGATTCGCCTGCGCCCCAGCTTCTTTCCGTTCACGGAACCTTCGGCCGAGGTCGATGCGTCCTGCTTTCTGTGTCAGGCGAAGGCGCCCGCGCGCGCCACCTGCCGCCTGTGCAAGGGATCGGGCTGGATCGAGATCGGCGGCGCGGGGATGGTGCATCCGAATGTCTTCAAGGCCGTCGGTTACGACAAACATGACGTGACGGGATTCGCCTTCGGGATGGGCCTGTCGCGCATGGCAATGCTGAAGTACGGAATTTCCGACCTGCGTCTGTTCTACGAAAACGATCTGCGTTTCTTGCAGCAATTCCCGCCAGGTTAGGCCACGTCATGAAGATCTCGTTGAATTGGCTCAGGGAGCTGGTGGACCTGCCTGCGGACGCCGATACGACGGCGGTGGCCAACGCGCTGACGCTGCAGGGCCTGGAAGTGGAAACCATCGAGATGCGCTGCCAGGATCTGCGCGGCGTCTTGGTGGCCGAGGTTCTGGGCATGCGTCCGCACCCCAATGCAGAGAAGCTGCGCATCGTCCGCGTGCGCGCTGGCGACCGGGAGGAGGACGTCGTCTGCGGCGCCCCCAATGTCCCGCCGCCCGGCAACCGTGTCTGCTGGGCCCCGCCCGGCGCCCGGCTGCCGTCGGGCACGCTGGACCAACGCGAGATTCGTGGGGTTTCGTCCCCGGGCATGCTGTGTGGTGAATCGGAACTGGGAATCGGTCCCCACGCCGACGGCATTCTGATTCTGTCGCCCACCGACCCGCACGGCGCCGATCTGGTCAGTCATTTTGGCCTGCGGGACGACATCCTCGATGTCAACGTCACGCCGAACCGCCCCGACGCGCTGTCGCATATGGGCATCGCCCGCGAGCTAGCGGCCTTTTTCGGCACCGCCCTGTGTCCGCCCGTCATCGACGATGTGCCGCAAGTCGCGCAGGGCCCCGCCATCGACGTTCAGGTAGCGGACCGCACGGCCTGCCCGCGCTACCTCGCGCGCTTCGTGACCAACGTGACCGTCGGGCCAAGTCCCCTGGCGATGCGCCAGCGCCTGGCATCCTGTGGCATCCGCGCCATTTCGAATCTGGTCGACGTGACCAACTACGTATTGCTGGAGACCGGGCACCCGTTGCATGCCTTCGACCTCGACAAACTGTCGGGGGGTATCGTGGTCAGGCGCGCGGGCGCAGGCGAAAGCATGGTGACCCTCGACGGACAGGAGCGCGCGTTGTCGGTCGAAGACATCGTGATTGCGGATGCGCGCGGGCCCGTGGCCCTGGCGGGCGTGATGGGTGGGGCGTCAAGCGAGGTTTCGGCGCAGACGCGGCAGGTGCTACTGGAGGCGGCGACCTTCGAGGGACGCAGCATTCGTCGCACGGCCAAGCGACTCGGCCTGCATTCGGAGGCGTCGTACCGTTACGAGCGCGGCGTGGACCCGAACGGAATCCCTTTTGCGGCGGCCCGGGCGGCGGCGTTGCTGGCCAAGGTGGGCGGCGGCGCGCTGCTCTTGACCGTGGTTGATCGCTACCCGCAGGTCGTCAAGCCTCGAAAGGTGCCCCTGTCGGCGCGCAAGCTGCAGCGGCTGACGGGTGCCGCCTACGACGCCGACTTCGCGCGCGGCAAATTGCAGCGCCTTGGATTTTCCTGCGAATCGACGCCGGACGGACTGCTGGCGACAGTGCCCACGTACCGGCCGGACATCAGCATCGAGGAAGATCTGGTCGAGGAAGTCCTGCGCATGGGTGAATACGCCACGCCCGTCGACCGCGGCCGCATTCTGAGCAACGCGAACCCGCTGCCGAACCCCGAGGGGCCGGCCGACCGGGCGCGCAGCCTACTGGCAGCCGCCGGCCTGCACGAGGTCGCCACCTGGGCCTTCGTGCCACGCGCGGCGCTGACCGCGATTGCCGGTGACAGGCCTGATGCGGTCCTGTCCGACGGGATGCTGGTCAAGAATCCCATCTCGGCTGACTACGAAGTCATGCGGACGTCCCTGCTGCCGGGTCTGGCGGACGCCTTGCGCCGGAACCTGGCGCGCGGGGCGGGGCAGGGGGCGTTGCCGTTGTTCGAGGTCGGCCCCGTCGTGCGCCGTCCGCAGCCGGGCGACAACGCGCCGACCGAACCGACCTATGCCGCCGGCATCCTTGGCGGCGCGCAGCCGGGTTGGCTGAAGCCGGGTGAGGCGCTGGATTTCTTCGACGCCAAGCACGTCGTCGGCCAGTTGCTGCGTGGCTTTGGTGTGGATGCGCCGACTTACCGGGCACCGGGAGCTGCGCCGTTCCTACACCCGGGCGTGTCGGCCGAGATTCTACTGTCCGACGGCGCGGCCATTGGACGTGTCGGCGAGCTGCATCCCGTGGTGGCCCGTCGTCTGGGTTTGGACGTCAAGGCCTTCTATTTCGAGTTGCGCCTCGGCGCGCTTGTCGGCACACGACCGGCGCTGCGCACTGTTGCCCCTGCGCGTTTTCCGCCGGTCACGCGCGATGTGTCCTTCTGGATTGACGCGGGCATCCCCGCGGCGGACCAACAGGCGGCCCTGCTGTCGGCCCGCGAGTCCCTGTTGCGCGACGTCGCCGTGCGGGAAGACTTCCGCGATCCACGGTACGCCCCGGCCGGGCGCAAGGGCATGTTGTGGAGCCTCACCTACCGGGCCGACGATCGCACGCTCACCGACGGGGAAGTGGACGCCGCGCACGCGCGCGTCGTGGCCGCCTTGTCGCAGGCGCATTCGATTCAGATTCGCTGAGCCAAGCCTTCAAGGTCAGGTCCTTAACTCTTTGACATCAATAGGGTTATGGGACTATACGTGTGTTATGACGAAGGCCGATATCGTGGAGACGGTTTACGAGAAGGTGGGGGGCTTTTCGAAAAAGGAAGCGGCCGAGATCGTCGAGACGGTCTTCGACACCATCAAGGAAACCCTCGAGCGTGGTCAGAAGATCAAGATTTCCGGCTTCGGCAACTTCGTGGTGCGCGACAAGAATGCGCGCGCGGGCCGCAACCCGCAGACCGGCCAGGAAATCACGATAAGCGCGCGCCGCGTGCTGACCTTCAAGCCCAGCCAAGTTCTCAAGAACGCGCTGAACGGCTAGGGGCGCGCGAATCCATCTTGCCGCGACGAACGCCGGTCCCCGTAGACGCGCTGGGAATTCCCGAGAAGCCCTTCTTCAAGATCGGCGAGGCGGCCCGTCTGTGCGCCGTCAAACCCTACGTCCTGCGCTACTGGGAGACCGAATTTCGTTCGGTGCGCCCGCAGAAGACGAAGTCGCAGCAGCGTCTGTACCGCAAGAAGGACGTCGAGCTGCTGCTGAAGATCCGGCATCTGCTGTACGACAACCGATTCACCATCGAGGGCGCCCGCGCCAAGCTGCGTGAACTGGGGCACGATGAGGGGCCGAAACCGCCGGTGCCGCCGCCTGAAATCGACCGCGAGCACTTAAGAAAGATCAAGCAAGGGCTACTTGATCTGATACGAATAGCGGAAGATTAACGTTCGACACAACGGGGCGTGGCGCAGCCTGGTTAGCGCACCTGTCTGGGGGACAGGGGGTCGCTGGTTCAAATCCAGTCGCCCCGACAAAACGTCGGGAATTCTTTCGTGTCGCGGCCGCTAATTCTACTTTCAAACGACGACGGCATCGGGGCACCGGGCCTTGCCGCGTCGATCGACGCGCTGTCGGATGTGGCCGACCTGGTGGTGGCCGCGCCCGACCGCGAGCGCAGCGCGACCTCGCATTCCATCAGCCTGGACCGCCCATTGCGCGCGGACGAAATTCGGCCGGGTGTCTATTCGATCGACGGCACGCCGGTCGACTGCGTGTACCTGGCGCTTTTGCATCTGGTCGGACGGCGCCCGGACCTGTGCGTGTCGGGAATCAACAACGGCTACAACCTGGGCTCGGATGTCTTTTATTCGGGCACCGTGGGCGCGGCGGTCGAGGCCGCCCTGCGCGGAGTCCCGTCCATCGCGGTGTCGCTAGAGCGGCGGCGGCCGCAGGACTTTTCGCACGCGGCGGCTTTCCTGCGTGCACTGGTCACCAGCGTTCTGGGGCACGGGGGCGCCGCGATTCCGCCCGGCTCCTTGCTGAACGTCAACGTGCCGTCGGGCGCGATCGACGGCTACCAGATCACGTTTCTGGGCCATCGGGTCTATCGCGATCTGGTGGACGTGCGCCAGGATCTGCGTGGCCGTGCCTACTACTGGATAGGCGGTCCCGAAGAAAAGGGACCCGAGGTTCCGGGGTCGGATTGCAGCGCCGTCGAGGCCCACCTGGCGTCGGTCACGCCGCTGGATCTGGATCTGACACATAAGGGCCTGGTCCGCGACCTGACGGCCTGGAAAATAGGCGATTTCGTGCAATCAGCCCCGGTATTGGCTACAACCAAGGTGTGAAGAAGTCGGGTGACCAGCCCCCGCAGACGGCTTCGTTCGATCCGTTCGCGGCCTGGCGGGAACAGATGGTGGTCGAGCAGATCGCGCGTCGGGGCGTCCGTGACACGCGCATCCTGCGGGCCATGTCCAGGCTGCCACGGCACCGATTCGTCGAGGACAGTTTGCAGCTGGCCGCCTACGAGGATCGCCCCTTGTCGATTGGGTTTGGGCAGACCATCTCGCAGCCGTTCATGGTGGCCAAAGTGACCGAGCTGGCGGCGCCCGGGCCCACCGATCGCGCGCTCGAGATCGGCGCCGGCTGCGGCTACCAGACCGCGTTGTTGTCCGAGCTGTGCGCCGAGGTCTATGCGGTCGAAGTCATCCCGCAGCTAGCGCGGCAGGCGATGCTGATTCTGGACGAGCTCGACTGCGACAACGTGACGATGGACTCGTTCGACGGCAGCGGCGGGTGGGCGAGGCATGCGCCCTTCGATGTCATCATTGTGTCGGCGGGGGCACCCCAGATCCCGGCGCTGCTGCTGTCGCAACTGGCGGACGGCGGTAGATTGGTCATCCCAGTCGGGGCGGGCGACCATCAAGAGCTGACCTGCATTCGCCACAAGGGGGACGAATACGAAACCGTGAAGGACACGCGCTGTCGTTACGTCGATCTCGTTGGGCGCTATGGCGTTGGTACCACGCCCCCACAAGCCTGAACGGTCCCGCTGGCCCGCCTGGCGGATCGCCGCTGTGGCCACGCTGGTGATCGTCGGCTGTGGACACGTGGGCGCGCCCCTACACCCGGATAACCCTCCGGGCGCCTGGTACGTGGTGCGGCAGGGCGAGACGATGGCGACGATCGCCACGCGGACCGGTGTTCCACTGGAGGATCTGCTGGAGATCAACGGGCTACGGCGGACCGACAAGGTCGACAGCGGTCGCCTGATCTATCTGCTGGATGGCGAGGCGCGACGGCCCTCTGTCGCCCCCCGCTCATCGACCGAGCCGCCAGCGCCACGTTCCGTCGGGGCCAAAGGTCCGATCGGGGGCAAGTCGCCTGGGTCGACGGCGCCGTTTCGTTGGCCGCTGACGGCCCCTCGCCTGACGTCCGCCTTCGGACAGCGACAGGGGCGCGTACACGAAGGCATCGATCTGGGCGCGCCCACCGGCACGCCGATCCTGGCCGCGGCCGACGGGCTGGTCATCTACGCGGGCAACGGCGTCAGCGGCTACGGCAACATGATTGTGCTGCAGCATGAAGGGGACTTCCTGACTGTATACGCGCACAGCTCGATTCTGCTGGCGCACGTGGGTGATCACGTTGTGGCCGGGCACGAAATTTGTCGGGTCGGGCAAAGCGGCCGCGCCACGGCCCCGCACTTGCATTTCGAGATCCGCCGGGGGCAAGTTCCGGACGATCCCTTGCACTACCTGCCTGCCTTGCCGTGAGCCACCGATGACCCAGCGCCGAAGTCCCAAAGCCATCGACCTGAAGACCTTGATCCGCGACGTCCCCGATTTTCCGCGGCCGGGGATTTTGTTCCGGGACGTGACGCCCCTGATGGCCGACGCGGCGGCCTTTCGCGAAACCATCGACAGGCTGGCCGAACGCGCGGGCGAGTACCGACCGGCGGCCATCGTGGGCATCGAATCGCGCGGTTTCATCTTCGGGGCGACGGTGGCCGCTAAACTGGGCGTCGGGTTTGTGCCCATTCGCAAACCGGGCAAGCTGCCGTTTCGAACGCGCCAGCAGCGCTATGAACTGGAATACGGCAGCGACGGCGTCGAGATTCACATCGACGCCCTGGACGGCGGCGCGCGCGTGGTGATCGTCGACGATTTGCTGGCAACGGGCGGAACCGCCGGCGCGGCTTTGAATCTGGTGTCGGGGATCGGCGCCAAGGTCGTCGCGGCGCTGTTCGTCATCGAGCTGCGCGCACTACGGGGACGCGATCGGCTGCCCGGCGTTCCGGTTCACGCCCTCATCGGATATTGACCAGGGCGCCGCCGCGCGCCTCGACGATGAAAGTCACCGGCCCGTCGTTCAGCAAATGCACGGCCATGTCCGCGGCAAACTGTCCGGTGGCGACGGACAAGCCTTCGGCTCTCAGGTCGGCCACCACCTGCTCGTACAAGATGCGGGCACGCGGGGGCTGCTCGGCTGTTTCGAAGCTGGGGCGGTTGCCCCTGTGGATGTTGCCCGCCAGCGTGAACTGGCTGACCACCAAACAGGCGCCACCGATGTCCAGAATCGACCGGTCCATCTCGGGCCCGGCGGGGATGTCGCGTGGGAAAATGCGCAGGCGCGCCACCTTGCGGGCGGTCGCGGCCGCATCGGCCTCGCTGTCGTTTCGTTCGACGCCCACGAACAGCAGCAGGCCCCGGTTGATCTGACCGACGACGGCGCCGTCAACCCGAACCTCGGCGTGGGCCACGCGCTGTACCACGGTGATCACGGGCGCGCCTGCCCGAAAACGCGCGGCCACAGGGTCCGCGAGGACGATTCAAGCGCGCCGATGATCTTGTCGGCGTCGCGGATGATCGTGGAACGCGCCGCCGCAATCGTTGCCTGCGTGGCGGCGTCGAGATCGGCCGGGACCTCGTCCTCGTCCAGCACCGCGGGCGGTGCGCCAGGCCGAACCAGCACGTCAATGGCAAGATCGCGCCAGGTCAGCGTTCCATCCGCAATCTGCGTGCGGTCGGCAAGGTTGAAGTAGTGGCCCAGTGTCGCGCCCCCGGGCGCCATCCAGTGATACACGTTGTAGGGGCGGTCTTCCCAGAAGTAGCCGAAAGTGACCGTGCCAGCGGGCAGGGTAAGGTTTGCAACCCGTATGGCGGCGTCAGACACGAAGATGACAACCGCGGCGCCGGCTGCGCGGGTGATGAGGCGGCAGCGGTAGATCTTTTCCACGCCAAGCAGGGTCGTCTTGGTCTCTGTGATCTCGGCGAGGATCTGCTGCAGCATCGCTGCCGCATCGTACCAGGAACCGAATCTGCGCTATGATCCGTAACCCCTGCGCCCGCACCGCCGTATTGCTTCTGGGAGGCCTGATGAGACACCGCCGAACATCGATTGGACCCACCATCCCAAGCCGGGAAATCAGCCCCGAGCCATCCTACGTGGCGCGGCGCCAGGTGATGACGGGAGCCGCCGTCTTCGCTGCCGCCGGGGCCGTGGAACTGGGCGCACGCCGGGCGTTTTCGGCGACCGTGCCCGCGCCTGACCTGGCGGCGCTGACCTACCGCAAGGGCCCTTTGGGCACCGACGAGGCACAGACGCCGCTGAAGGACGTGACCAGCTACAATAATTTCTACGAATTCGGCACCGACAAGGGCGACCCGGGCCAGACGGCACACACCCTGAAGGTGCGTCCGTGGACGGTGACGTGCGAGGGCGAAATCGGAAAGCCGCAGGTGCTGGATATCGACACGCTGCTGAAACTGTTCCCGCTGGAGGAACGCGTCTACCGCCTTCGCTGCGTCGAGGCCTGGTCGATGGTGATCCCCTGGGTCGGCTTTCCCCTGGCGAGTTTGATCAAGAAGTTGGAGCCGACGTCCAAGGCCAAGTTCCTGGCCTTCACGACGCTGCATGCGCCCGACCAGATGCCCGGACAGCGCCGGCCGGTGCTCGACTGGCCGTACGTCGAGGGCCTGCGGATGGACGAGGGGCTGCACCCGCTGACGCTGCTGGCGGTGGGCCTGTACGGCAAGAGCCTGCCGAACCAGTGCGGTGCGCCCCTGCGCCTGGTGGTGCCGTGGAAGTACGGCTACAAAAGCATCAAGTCCATCGTGAAGCTGCGCTTTGTCGAAAAGCAGCCGCCCACGTCCTGGAACTTGTCGGCGCCGAACGAGTACGGATTCTATTCCAACGTGAATCCCGACGTGGACCATCCGCGCTGGAGCCAGGCGCGCGAGCGCCGCATCGGCGAATTCATCCGACGCAAGACCCTGCCGTTCAACGGGTACGCCGATCAGGTGGCCTCGCTGTACGCAGGGATGGACCTGCGCGCGAACTACTGACCGTGGCGGCAGCGGAAAAAGAAGCGGGCGGGAAATCCCGCTTGCTCAAGCGCGGGGTCGGGCTGCTGGCGATGATTCCGGCGGGCGTGATCGTGTTTCGGTTTTTTACGGACGGTCTTGGCGCCAATCCCATCGCGACAGCGCTGAACCAGCTGGGGCTGTGGACGTTGATCTTGCTGCTGGCGTCGCTGACCTGCACGCCGCTGAAGATTGTCCTCGGCTGGAAGTGGCCACTGAAGGTGCGCAAGATGTTGGGCCTGTGCGCCTTCTTCTATGTGTGCCTGCACTTCGCCGTCTACATCGGTGTCGACCAGTTCCCGCCGACGGTCGACGAGATCTACAAGGACATCCTGAAAAGAAAGTTCATCACGGTCGGGTTCTTCGCCTTCCTGTTGCTGATTCCACTGGCCATAACGTCGTCCAGTAAAATGGTAAAACGACTGGGATTCACACGATGGAAACGTCTACACCGATTGGTCTATGTCGCGGCGGCCGCGGGTGTCGTGCACTTCATCTGGCGCGTGAAGGCGGATCTGTTCGAGCCGCTGATCTACGCGGGCGTGCTGGCGCTGTTGCTGGCGATTCGCCTCGTTGCGCACCTGCGCGACCGCCGCGCCGGCGTCGCAAAACCGGTCTCCTGACGGCACTGGGCCTCGTCGTCGCGACGGGCGCCGGGTGTAAGATGGGCGCACTCCGCATGCCATCGACGAACGCCAACACCGCCGTGGCCAGCCTGGCGCAGCAGTACTGGGAGGAACGCCTGCACGCCGACCCTGTCGAGGCGACCTTCCTGGGCGACAGGCGTTTCGACGACAGGATGCCCGACCTTGGCCCCGAAGCGCACCGGCGGGAGACTGCCCGGCTTGAGGCGCTGTCGACGCGGGTGCGGGCGCTGCCGACCGACGGGTTGTCGGACGCCGATCAGGTGACGCTGGCGGCGTTGACCGGCGAGATCGAATCGGATCTGGCACAGCGGGCGTGTCGCCTGTCCGAGTGGACGGTCGATCCGCGCGACGGCCCGCAGGTGCTGTTCCTGAATCTGGCGCACCTGCAGACGGTGACGACGCCCGCGCAGGGCTCGGCGCTGCTGGCGCGCTGGCGGCTGATTGCGCCCGATCTCGACCAGCGCATCGCGAACCTGCGCCACGGCATCAGCGCCGGCAAGGTCGCCACCCGGGGCAGCGTCGAGCGCGTGCTGCGCCAACTGGATGAGCTACTGGCCCAACCCGTGGGCCAATGGGTGCTGCTGTCGCCCGGGTCAGGCGAACTGCCGGCCTGGCCCGAGCCAGATCGTGAACCCTTTCGGACGACACTGCGGCAGATTGTCGAAGGTCAGATCCGCCCCGCGTTCCAGCGTTACCGCGACGTCCTGCACACCCAGGTTTTGCCCCGCGCCCGCGGTGACGAATCCGTGGGGCTGTCCCACATCCCCGACGGCGCAGCCTGCTACCAGCGTCTGATCAAGGTGCAGACGTCCCTGACCCTGGCGCCGGACGCCATTCACGCGCAGGGCCTGTCCGATGTCGCGCACATCCGCGACGAGATCAGCGCTCTTGGGTCCAAGGTCTTCGGAACGAATGACTTCGGCGAAATCGTCAAACGCCTGCGCGGCGATCGCGGGCTGTTCTTTCACACGCGGGACCAGGTTGAAGCGAAAGCCGCCGAGGCCCTGCGCCGGGCGGACGCGGCGATGCCCCGCTGGTTTGGCCGATTGCCGAAGACCCCTTGTGTGGTCAAACGGATCGAGGCCTATGAGGAGAAGGACTCGACCATCGCGTACTACCGCCAACCGGCCGTCGATGCGTCGCGACCGGGCACGTATTACATCAATACCTACCAGCCCGAGACGCGCCCGACGTACGAGGCCGAGGCGCTGGCCTTCCACGAATCGATTCCCGGGCATCACACGCAGATTGCGATCGCGCAGGAACTGCCCGGCGTTCCCGAATTCCGAAGGCACCTGGGGGTGACGGCCTTCGTCGAGGGCTGGGCGCTGTACACCGAGCGCCTGGCCGACGAGATGGGGTTGTATTCGGGCGATCTCGACCGGATGGGGATGTTGAGCTTCGACGCCTGGCGGGCAAGCCGCCTGGTCGTGGACACCGGCCTGCACGTCAAGGGCTGGAGCCGGCAGCAAGCCATTCAGTTCATGCGCGACAACACGGCGCTGGCCGACAACAACATCGAAAACGAAGTCGACCGCTACATCGGCTGGCCGGCGCAGGCGCTGGCCTACAAGACGGGCCAGCGCGAGATCTTCAAGCTGCGCCACGAGACCGAGGCCCGCCTGGGCGCGCGCTTCGACATCCGGCGATTCCACGACGCTGTTCTGGAAAACGGCGCCGTCAGTCTGGCGGTCCTGCGCCAGTACCTCGAACGCACGTTGCAGTGACCCCGGCCCGATTCGAACGGGCGACCTACGGTTTAGGAAACCGTTGCTCTATCCACCTGAGCTACGGGGCCGCGCGAGGGGCGCGAGGGGATTGTATGGCGCGCGGCTTGGTAGCAAGTCAAGGATGAGTGTCCGACAGCAGAAACGCGCCGTTACCGTAATGCAAGCGTCATTTATGTCGTGTCGCCCAGCCCCCTCGTGTTACGGTGCTCCGCGTTGGCGGGGTAACTAACGACAGCCTGAGATAGGACAGCACGTGACCGCAAGAGGGTGTTCGAGATTCACCGTGGGGGCCGCAGTCGCCCTTCTGATGATGGCAAGTTCCTGGGCGCCCCGTGGCGCAGCCGCGATGGGCGAGGGCATCGCCATCGACACGACGGCAAGCGGCAAGGTAGACAACGGCGACACCGCGGGTTTGACGTTCTCCCATACCGTGAACTCGGGAAACGACCGCTACCTGATCGTGACAGTCGGCATGTTCGACAGCGATACCATTGCCTCCGTTACCTACGGCGGCACGGGGGTGGCGCCCCTGGGTTCGAACGCCAGCAGCGGCAAC
>JANXXE010000105.1 GCA_025350815.1 Myxococcales bacterium
TGCCACTGGCCGGCGCTGCTCTGATGGTGGGTGGCGGCTGCGGCAGTCCCGACAACAATTTCTCGCCGGTGGCTAGCGTAGACGCGTCCCACCTTGACCGCGGCGTGGCAGATCTGGCGCCCCCGGTCGACCGCGCCTCGGACGCCGTGGGCGCCATGGCGGATGGTACGGACGGGACCGCGGGTACGGATGGCACCCTCGGGGCTGACGTGGCTGACGATGCACCCGGCGGCAACGGCGATGCCCCGGCGCCGGCCACCTTCAAGATGACGGTCGACGTCGACAGCCCAATGGCAGGGGGCATCGCCATCGCCCAGAACAGGTTCGTGCCCGTCGCCATCGTGACGGTTGCGTCTTCGATGCCGTCTGCCACCGATCTGGTGCAGGAGGTAACGGCCACCCTGGTCCAGTCGCAAACCAAGATGCAGTTCGGATCGGTGAAATTGACCCAGGCCAAGGTCGAGACCCTTCCCGAAAGCACCACGGTCGTCTACCGATTTGGCGACACGCCCATGGATTTGACCCAGCAAATTAGCGGCACCTTCGACATGGTGGTCACCGCCAAGTCGGTGGGGGGCGCGCAGGCTGAGGGGCGGATCACGTTCCAGATAGATGCCGGACCCAGCATCCGCATTGATTCGCCGCTGGCGGCAAAGTCCTACCGCGGCTCGGCCCCGGTGGACATCAGCATTTCCGATGCCGTCTTTGGTCCGGTTTCCGAGGTCACCATGACCCTGGGCCAGCGGCCGGTGAAGTTCATGGGACCGGGCGGAACCTCGGGCACGCAGTACACCGCGACCATCGACTTCAGCGGTTTCGACGTGCCGCTTGAAGGCGATCAGTTGCTGACCGTCAGGGCCAAGAACAAGAACGGGACCGTGTCGTCGCTGACGCGCAAGTTCATCAGCGATTCGAAGGGCCCGACCATCGCCAATACCAGCCCAAAGGTCGGTGACCTTGTCGGAAAAGTGGTTTCTATCTCGGCCGAGATCACCGATCCCGCCGGGGTGCTTGATTCATCCGTGGTCGTGGTCATCGCGCACGGGGACATGACTTACCAGCGCAAGTTGGATCCGCCGCCAGCCGGATCGACCGACAGGACGTACCGCACGCTGTTTGATACCTCGAACATTTTGGGTTCGAACGCCCTGTTCCCCAGCATCTCCTTCCGCGCATCGGACGTGCTGGGTAACGAGTCGTCGATTGGCTACCTGTTGTCCTTCGACAACACACCGCCGGTGGCCGACCTGGATCCGCCGGATGACTTTCGGTCGCTCATGCCCGAGGCCGACGGCACGCTCAAGTGCAGCTGGAAATTCGATCCGGTCGGCCCAGACGCGGTCGACGACGGGGATCTGGTGGCCCAGCTGTTCGACGTGCGTGCACGCATCGAAGATCAGGGCAACGCGCCCAGTTCGGGTGGGGCGGACTTCACGCCGATCGCCGGTGTGGAGGAAGGCAAGGCCCAGTTGTTGGTGCTCGACGATATTTCGGCGCCGCTGGTGGTGGACACCAACGGCGACGGTGTTTGTGACGCCGTGAATCCGTTCCTCAAGCCCACGACCACCCCGATGTCATCGACCGATGCCCTACTCATCAACATGACCCCGATTCCCGTGGGCGGGTCACCGGACATGACCCTCGATCCCAACGCCAACTGTAATGCCGGCCTGACGGGGGCGACCCTCCCCCTGCCGTCGTGCAGCAGCACAGAAAATCTTTCGAAGTCTCAGGCCGGCGGGCATTCGTACTACATGACCGGGTATATTCCGTATACGACCGGTCGCACGCCGGCCATCTGGACGGTACCGCCGATCGTCGAGGACACGGTCCAGTGCACCGGGCGGCAGTTTGACGCGTCTTCCAACAATATCAAAGATGGTTGGGCGTGCCTGGCCGTGGTGGCTACAGACCGTCTGGGCAACGGCCAGGTGTCGCGGCCTTTGCGCGTCTGCGTCGACCACGACGGCAAGGGCGGTGAATGTCCCCACAAGCGCCTGGCCACGGTTACGTCGACGAATCCCATGGTGGTCGAGACCGAACTTCCCCACGGCTATTCAACCGGCGATGTTGTCGTGATTCGAGCTGTGGTCGGCCAGGTCGACGCCAACGGAACCTGGACCATCACCGTGCAGGATGCCACCCACTTTTCCCTGGGCGGACCACCCGGCATCCCCGGTGCGAGGGTGAGCGGCGGTGGCTGGGTGGTCCTTCAATCTTTGATCCCCGACTGCACGGGCACGCAGACGGTCAAGGGTCCGCCGCCGGTGGTGACGTCCAAGCCTTGCCTTCCGTGGCGCCTTTTCCCCCGCGGTGAGAGGCGCCGCTTCTAACGCCCCCTTGCGGCTGTCGCCTACCAGATCGCCTACCAGATCGCCTACCAGACTTGGGTGTTGACGCCTTGGGCGCGGCGAATGGGCGGTCGGGGCGGCCGTCCGTACCAGGCGGTCTGGGCTGCCGGGGCCGGCGTCAGCTCGAACGGGAAGAACAGCAGCTTGAGGAATCGATTGCGGCCGATGCGTTCCCAGCCGACAAAGCCCAGCAGGAAGTCCCACATATAGTCGCCCGGTCGTTTGACGGCGGATTCCCACAGCGGGAACACAAACAGCCGCGAGGTCCCCTCGTCCGCCCCGGTGCCCGTGCGGTAGTAGATGTTCGGGAAGATGAAGCTGGCGGTATAGGTGGGCCGTCGGAAGCGCGCGAACAGCGGGAACACGAAGGTCGTGCGCCGCTCGTCGCTGTTGAAGTCCCAGATCAGCGGGAACAGGACCGTCGTGCTGTCCACGGGCGACACCCGACGGTAGAAAAGCGGCGCCAGCGTGAAGGCGCTGCCGTCGGTATCGTTGCGATGGTGCAGGAACAGGGGCACCAGCAGCGTCGTCCGGCTGTCGTGATACGAATGCACGTCATAGAACAGGGGTAAGATGAAGGTGCTGGACGACGTCAGGGTCTGGTGACGCCAGAACAGGCCGAGCCATCCGGTCAAGGATCGTTCCGGACTGCTGCGCGAAAAATGCAGCAACGGCGGAATCACCGTTGTTTGGGTATCGGTCACCTTGTTGGCGTGGCTGAACCACAGCGGAAACAGCATCGCGAATGAGGTCGCGGGCGCGGCGCGCACGAACAGGGGCCCTGCGTACCACCAATAGTGGTCCACCGCCCGGCGGAAGCCGAAGGGCAAAGTCAGGAACGTCTCCTGCCCGGCGACGTGGTGTTCGTAGAACAGCGGCATCAGCGCGTTGGATCCGGCCCCGGTCTTGTCGTCGCGCGAATACCACGCAATCGGCAGAAGGCCGCGCGTGCGCTGCGGGCCGTGCGACGACCAGTAAAGGGGGCCGGCCAGCGTCGATTCGGAGGACTCGCGGGTATTTTCAAAGTGCCACAGCAGGGGGAACAGGACGCGGCTGTGTACGGGGCCCTGGTCGCGGGCCCACCACAGGGGAAACACGACCGTGCGGCCGCCGTCGGGGTTGGTCGAACGATAGAACAGCAACGCGGCCAACAGGTTCGTGGTGTGCGTTTCTAGATTCTCGTGGTTCACGAACAGGGGCGTCGCCAGGATGGTGCGCTTGGCGTTGCGCAGCGACAGATACAACGGAATCAAGCCGGTCCCGCTGCTGGTCGGGGCTTCCGTGTGGAACCAGGGCCCGACGACCGTTGTCGCGTGGCCCGGGTAGCGCGAGCGCCAGAAAAGCGGCAGAAAAGTGTCCAGGGCATACCCGTCGTTGGTCCGACGGTGAAAGAAGGTTGGGAAGACATAGGTGCCGGTCTCGTGGCTGTCCTGGTACGTGCCGAAGATCGGGAACAGGATGCGCGCCGAGCGGCCCGGGGCATCGACCTGGATGAAGGGCCCCATGACCCGCGTGCGCTCGCCCGACGACAGTTGCGTCACGTCCAGATACAGCGGCGGGATGCCGCGCGCGGCGACCGAACGGTTTTCGTACCAGAAATACGGCAGCACGACACCCGCCCGGCGTTCGGGCCCATGGCCCCAGCCGCCGATGGGCGTCACGAAGACGCTGGAGGTGGCGTCACGCCGAAAATGCACCAGCGGAAACAGCGTGAAACTGGTCTCGTCATTGCCGCCCGGCCGCGCCCCCCGTCGATAGTGCAACAACGGGAACAGGGCGTCGGTTACCTCGTCGCCCTGTCGCCGGTGCAGGTAATTCAGCACGACCGTCGTCGATTTGTCGGCGGCATCGTCGCGGAAGCGCCAGATGAAGGGGAACAGGACGAAGTGGCTGCGTGGCCCGCCGCCCGCCGCGAACAACAGGGGCGCGAGGCCAGCCGACCAGCCGGTGGGGCCCGATTGGTAGAAAAACGGCGGAACGACCGTGGTCGCCGTTCGCTTGGCGGAGTCGGTGAAGCGCCAGAACAGCGGGAACTGCACGCGGTAGCCCGCGTCGTGATCGTGGCCCTGGAAATACAACAGGGGGAAGATCCCCGTCGACGATCGGTGCGGATCCGCGAATCGATAGAATAGGGGCAGGGCGACTGTTGTGCTCGCGCCTTCGTCGCCGAAGTGCCACAGCAACGGGAAGACGACGGCGTGGCTCTGGTCGTTGCGGCGGCCGAAGTGCACCAACGGGAACAGGCCCGCGCTCCAGCCGTGGTTGGCGAAATTCCGGTAGTAGAACCACAGCGGCAGGACACCCGCCGCCGTGGTGGTTTCGGTGGGTGAACTGCGGCGGAAGTACAGGGGCAACAGCGTGTGGGCCGTGGCGCCGGACGCGGCCTCGTGGAAATACCAGAACACCGGGAACAGCACGCTGGTGGCGCCCTCGGGATCGTCGCGCACGTACAGCGGGCCGAAGAAACGGGTGGTGGTGTCCTCGGCCAGGTTCTTGTACCGCCAGTACAGCGGGAACAGCACGTCCAACTCGCGCGCCGGATCGCGCCGCTTGAACAGCAACAGGAATGCCAGCGTGCTGGTGCGGGCGTCCTGGTCGCGCGTGTAGCCGCCGAATGGCGTGATCCACGTCAGACTTCTGCCCTCGTCGGAGGATCGCCAGAAGAACAGGGGCACGAACAGTTTCCACGCCGAACCGTCGGAGTCGTCGTGGGCCGAAAATCCGAGTGGAAACGGAAAGACGGTCAGCGCCCACGGGCCGCGTCGTAAATGCAGCAGCACGGGCGCCACCACCGTCGTGCTGGAACTCGGGCCGCGAAAGCTCCACAGCAGGGGAAACAGGACGTCGTGATTGGCCTTGGCCGATCGGCCGTACCAGTACAGCCACAGAAGCGAGCCGTCGCTGTTTTGACCCTCGGTCGAGGCATAGCCCAGGGGCGTCGCCAGGACACCGCCTTCGGGATGGGTGTTCCGGTAGAACAGCGGCAGGACCAGCAAGTTCGCGTCGCGGTGGTTCCGCCAGTAGAAGTTCAGCGGCAGGGCGAAAGTGAAGGCGCTGTTCGGCGAGCGTGACGACACGAACAGCGGAAACATCAGGTCGAACGCGGTCTGCGCCGGCTCGTTGCGTTTGCGGAAGTACAGCAGTCCGTAAAGGCCGTAGGAATTGCCGCGATCGGGATCCGCAATGCGAAACGACAGCAGCAGGGGTGCCGCCCAGCCGAATTTCGTCGAGGCGTAGAAGATCGGCCACACGGCCCACGACTGGGCGTCCTGTTGCCGGGTGTGCGAGTACGGCGGAACGACCGTTATCACCCGCTGCTTGAGGTGGTCTTCGAAGCGCCAGTAAAACGGAAAGACGATCTGGGTCTTGCCGTCGCCGCCCCAAAAGTGCCAGTAGAACGGCGGTATCACCCGGTAGCCGGAATCCCCGCGCCTGGAAAAATAGAACGGGATGAAGGCGGTGAACGCGCCTTCTTTGCGAAATAGCAGAATGTTCAGCGGGTGTTCGAAGGCCTGACAGGTCCCGTGGTCGCAGATGGTGTCTGCGGGGCATTGATCATCGCGGGTACAAGCAATGGGCGCCGCAGGCGCTGGTGTGACGGGGGCCGGCTGGGTGGCCTGTGCCAGTTCGCTGCGCGCGGGAACGACCTTTCGGAAAGGATCCAGCCGGGGCGCGGCGCGCGGTGCGAAGGTGGCCAGGCCAGTCGGTGCCGCGGCCCGGGCGTTGCCCACGCACAACAGGCCTGCGGTCAGAGCCACCAGAAAAATGGATGCCTGTCGCGGCTTCATGCGGGACTCAGGGACAGCGGCCAGACGCTGATCACTGCGGCGGCAGCATCTTCCATTCGCCGTTTTCGCGGACGAAAGCCACCTCGCCCGTATCCGAGCTGTCGCCCTTTTGCCGCAGGACCTTCAGCGTGGCTGTCTCACCCTTGGTGGAAGATCCCTTCACGGAGAACTTCGTACCTTCGACTTCCTTCTGCATCTTTTTCACGCCGTCGGCGGCCTGGCCGACCTGGGTTGCCAGCATGCCCTGGTACATCAGCGCGTAGCAGTCGATGACTTTCTCGATGTCGCCGTCGACCAGCGCCTTGCGCCAGCGATCGAAGGTCTTTTCCGCCGTCGAGAATTCGGGCCGCGGCGCCGGCAGCGTGAACGAGATGGTGCGGATCTTCTCGCGCGGCAGCTTGATGGTCCCGCCCTGCGCCTCGACGGAATAGACGCCGTCGTAATAGTGAATGATCTTGCCGGAGATCTTGGTGTGATCGACAAGCTCGATGACCTCGGCGCGGGCGGCAAGTGGCGCCAATACCAGCAGCAGGGCGACAGCGGCCGACTTCATCGCGAAAGCCCCGGCGCCGGGAAACGCCCGGTCAGCTCGCGCACTTCGCCCAAGACCTTTTCGGCGTTGTCGTCCGACGGATTGGCGATGACCCGGTCCATCCACACCGCAATCTGTTTGCACTCGGCCACGCCCATTCCGCGGCTGGTCACCGACGGCGAGCCGAGTCGAATGCCCGAGGGGTCGAAGGGTTTGCGCGTGTCGTAAGGGACCGAGTTGTAGTTCAGTTCGATGCCCGCCTTGTCGAGGGCGCGCGCCGCGATCTTGCCCGACACGTTCTTGCCGGTCAGGTCGACCAGCAGCAGGTGGTTGTCGGTGCCGCCCGAGACGACGTGGTAACCGCGCGCCATCAGCTCGTCGGAAATGGCCTGCGCGTTCTTCACGACATTCGCCGCGTAGTCGCGGAACGCAGGCAGCGCCGCTTCTTTCAAGGCCACCGCCAGGGCGGCCGTGTTGTGCACGTGCGGGCCGCCCTGAAGGCCCGGGAAGACGGCGCGGTCGATGGCCTGCGCGTGCTCGGTGCGGCACAGGATCATGCCGCCGCGGGGTCCGCGCAGGGTCTTGTGCGTCGTCGTGGTGACGACGTCCGCATGGGGCACGGGCGACGGATGCACGCCGCCGGCTATGAGGCCCGCGATGTGCGCCATGTCGGCCACGAACCGGGCGCCCACCTCGCGTGCGATGCTGGCCATCGCCTCGAAGTCCCAGATGCGTGAATAGGCGGTGCCGCCGGCCCACAGCAACTGCGGCTTTTCCTTGCGCGCCAGATCCCGCACCTCGTCGAGGTCAATGCGCCCGGTGTCCTTGCGGACGCCGTACTGGATCGACTGGAAGTACTTGCCCGTGATGGACACGCCCCAGCCGTGGGTCAGGTGCCCGCCCATCGGCAGCGCCAGGCCCATGACCTTGTCGCCGGGCTTGAGGAAAGCCAGATAAACCGCCAGGTTGGCCGGCGAGCCCGAATACGGCTGCACGTTGGCGTGGTCGGCCGAGAACAGCGCCTTGGCGCGCGACTGGGCCAGTTCCTCCAGCGGGTCGACGACCTGCTGGCCCTCGTAGTAGCGCTTGCCCGGGTAGCCTTCACTGTACTTGTTCGCGAACACCGAACCTGACGCCTCGAGAACGGCGCGCGAGACGTAGTTTTCCGACGGGATCAACCGGATCTTTTCCAGCTGCCGGCGCTCTTCTGCGCGGCACAGGTCGAACACGGTTGAATCAGCTTCCGACAGGGGCTGGTCGACGAACTTCATGGCCAGGCAAGCTATTCCGCGAGGCAGCGCGAGTCAACGCGTCTGCGTGCCCGCGCCTGCCCTGCGCAAAAGGCCGGGTTCGACACGAATGTCGCGATCGCAACACCCGCAGGTGGCCCCGTAGGTGGCGGCGCGAAAGCCCGCCATTCGGGGTACCATGATGTCCCGTGCGCTCGTTCGTTGCGTTGCTTCTGTGTCTGGGCCTCAGCTCGCAGGCGGTCGCGCAGACGAAAGCGCGCCGCAAGGTTGTGGTGCCGACCGTTGTGGCGCCGACCAAGGATCGCGAGTCCCCCGCCGCAGCGGGCACCGCGACAGTCGCGCCCGATGCACCCGCCACCTCTGTGGATAGCGCCTTGCCGGCCGCAGCTGCCCATCCCGCAAGGTCGGAGCAGCTGGGTGCGGTCATCGTTGTGGGTCTTGGCGTGCACAGCGACGACGGCACCATGCGCGGCTCCGACCGCCGCAGCATTCAGGTCACCGACGAGACCTTCGACTTTTCCGGACAGGGCCGCGTCTTCGGCACGCTGGGGTTCCTGACCGGCCTGCGCCCGCGCGTGCGCGGGGGAATGTCCGTGCGCTACTTCGGCGGCTACGAATATAGCCGCAGCGGCGGACGGGCAGGCGACGGGAAGCTCGGACAGCTGGGTGAGGCCGTGGCGCAGCTTCAGTACGTTCTGCCCATGTATGATCGATGGGACCTGGTGCTGGGCGCGGAGGCCGGCGCGGCGTTGCTGGTCCCGGGCGGCGCCTTTCAAAAAGAGATCCAGGCGCTGCAAACTCAGGGCGCCAGCGTGTGGGATGTCCCGCGCGTGGGGTATCTGCTGGGGCCGCAGCTGGCCGCGCGTTACAAGGTGGGCCAGCGGCTGTTCGTGCGCGGCGATCTGGGGCTGACGTGGGAGCAGCTGTTTCTGTTCTTCACCCACGACGACGTCGGCGCGGTGCAGTTCGAGAAGACCCGGCGGGCGAACATTATCCGGTACGCCCTGACGGTGTCGCTCGAAGTTCCGCTGTGAAGTTCCGTTGTGAGGTCCCGCTGTAGTACACTGCCAACTCGCCGTGCGGATTGCGAGACCCGTTTCCCGGTGGTCGCGCGCCCAGGGGGGCGTGGCGATCGTGGTGGTG
>JANXXE010000123.1 GCA_025350815.1 Myxococcales bacterium
GGCCAAGCCCGGCGGTGGCCCGACGGGACCCTCAAGCGCCCGCAAGGCGTCCTCGAAACGGCCAAGGATTCCCAAACCCGTGGCCAGTTCCAGGCGTTGCGCGTGACCCAGGGCGCCCGGACAGAGGGCATGGGCGCGGCCCAGGTTCTGCCAGCCCGCGCCCATCAGACCGTTCTTTAGCGCGGCCTGGGCCGCGGCGCCGAACGCGGCGACCGCCCGGTCAGTCTGCCCCAGGGCCGCCCACGCGTCGCCCAGACGGGCGTCCGTCGGGGGCAACTCGCACGTGGCCCGACGGACCAGATCCGCCACGTCGGGAGCATCGAGCGCGCGCATGATCGCCGCCCTGTGCAAGTCGCTCGGAATCGTGGGTGAAAGGTCGTCCCGCCGACGGAGCCACCCGAATGCCTCGGCGGCGCGCAGGCTGGTCGCCGGATCGAGCCCGTCGACGCCGTTTACGACCAGCGGGGCCTCGGCCGTCGGCAGCAAAGCGCAGGCGATCAGGACACGCCGAATATGTGGCTCAAGGGCGGCGAATCCGACATCCAGCAACCCGGCGGCGGCGGAGTCGTCCACGGCCGGGATAGCGTCCCCCTCGCCGCCCGCGCGGAAGCCCTGCATCAGCCAACGTCTGACCACGATCGCCGCGACCGCCGCGTTGCCACCGCAGGCCTGGGCGAGATCCTCGACGACGCGCGGGCTTGTGCCTTGGTCGTGACCAGCAGCTTCGATCAGTGCGGCGATATCGTTCCGATCGAAGGGTGGCAATGCGATGTTCAGAACAGAAGATCGCGCGTGCGGCACAGGGCTGGTCGTGACTGGAAGAAGCAACAGAAGACGGCCCGTGGGCTCGGTCGCCGCGACGATCTTGGCCAGGGCTTCAGCGTCATCGCCGGGCGGCAACAGCAGGCAGAGCGGGCGACTGGCGGAACGGGTCTCCCAGGCGTCGGCGACACGGCCCATGCGAACCGTCCAGGCGGCCGCTGCGTCGTCGGTCGTCGCGCCCGGAATGGTCGGGGCCCGGACGACCCCGGAGTCGTCGATTTCGAAGTCCGGCAAAGTTCCCAGCATCAGCGCCAGCCGGAATTCGCGAAGCACCCGCTGGATCAGGGTTCGGCGGCCCGAGCCCGGCGGTCCTTCGACCGTCACGACGCTGACGGGGCTGTGGCCGGCAGCCAACTGGGTCAGTACGGTCGCCAGGCGCGCCTGTTCGCCCTTTCGTCCGATGAAAACACCCGCCAGCGGATCGCCGCTGTGAATGGGCGCGTTGAGGTCCAGGTCCACCGCGGCGGCTGCCGTGCCTGTCTTCTGGAGGACGTCGCGCAACACGGCGCGCGCGCCCGGATAGCGCTGCTCGGGGGCCGGGGCCAAAAGACCCGCAAGAACGTCGTCCCAAAAGTCAGACAATCCGGGCCGCACAGAGGACAGGCGGGGGCACGATCCCTGCCGCAGCTTGCGAATGGATTCGAGGCCCACGCCGAAGGGGGCCGCCCCTGTCCACGCTGCGAACAGCGTCGCGCCCAACGCAAACAGATCCGACTGCGGTCCGCGTTCACCGACAAGAGCTTCCGGCGCCAGGTAGCCAAGCGTTCCAAAAACGGCGGTGGCCGTACCGGCGCGACCCGCTGCGTGCGGTTGGGCCAGGCCGAAGTCCAGCAAGATCGGCAACTGGTCGGCGTCGAAGCGAATGTTGGCCGGCGTGATGTCTCCGTGAATCAGACCCCGGCTGTGCAGATAGGCCAGGGCGTCCGCCAACGCGCAGGCCGACGCACAAAACCTCCGCGATCTTTCGCCCTGGTCCACGATTGTGGCCAGGCTGTCGAAGGGCAGACCGGGGACGCGATCGGTGACCAGAAACAGGCGACCGGCAAACGGGCCCCCGCGCACTTGGCCGACATCCCGGATCGAGACGATGTGGCGGTGGCGGAGACGAGTCAGGTGCAAGAATTCGTCGCTGGCGCGCCCGCTGGCCACGACGTTTTTTCGATAAAGCTTCAGCGCGCAGTCATTGCCTTGTTGGGCGTCATGCGCCGCGAACACCTCGCTATCCGCCCCTTCCCCCAACCGTGACCCCAGATGATAGCGGCCGTTGAGGACTGTGGCCCCGTCCGTCCCCCCTCGCCGTCCACTGCCAACTTTATTGGCTACTTTCACCAGGTAGCCATATTCAAGCCATACCGGTCCATTTGCAACCGCCTATCTTGTTGTCTGTCGGATCAACTGCTGGCGTGATGTGTGCCACGGGAGCGTGCCACGCGAAAAACCCTCAACGCTGGCGGGCGCGCTCCGGTAGAACGGAGGTCATGGCTGAACTGGCTTCCGTCTTCGGCATGCCGGGCGCTGTCCGGATCACAGACGCGCCTGACATCGAACGCGGCGGGGCCTTGCGGACGCTGATCGAACGCGCCCAGGACGGCGACAGGCAGGCGTTCGATCAGATCATTGTCTGTTTCGAGCGGCGGGTCGTGTCGACGGCCTGGAGAATTCTGGACAATCAGGCGGATGCCTTCGACGCCGCCCAGGATGTCTTCATACGGCTGCACCGTTACCTGCGGACGTTCCGCACCGACGAAGATTTTTCCGCGTGGTTGTACCGCCTGATCCTGAACGCCTGCCATGACACCCGGAGGCGCCGCCCCGCCCACCTTTCCTTCGATGCCGAGCGGGAGCGCGGGGCCCTGGCTGCCCTGCGCAGCACCGACGACGTCGAGGCAGCCGCGATTCATCAAGAAGACCAGGCGATGGTGGCGCGCGCACTGGCGACTCTCAGTGAAAAAGAGCGAATGGCGCTGGTGCTGCGCGATCTCGAAGGGCTTTCGAGCGACGAGGTCGCCCGGATTCTGGGTTCGAGCCCGACCACCGTGCGGTCGCAGATCAGCACGGCGCGGGCGAAGATGCGCCTTTTCCGGGATCGCCTGGCCAGGCAGGAAGAATCGCGGTGACCCTTCCGGATTGCCGACAGGTGGCAGCCTGGTTGCCGCTGTACGTGGGGGACGATCTGGCAGATGACACCGCCCAGGCCGTTCGTCGACACCTGCCCTCGTGCCGGGCCTGCGCCGCTTTGTTGGCCGACTACAAGGCGAGCCAGCGGTGGCTTCGCCTGCATCCGCCGGCGTCGATCGCGGGCGCCCAGTTTGATGATCTGCGCCGCAGGGTGGCCAGTCGCCTGCCCGCTGCCGAATCGCGTGGCTTTCCGCTGCGTTTGCTGGAGCGCCACTGGGAATGGCAGCGCCGCTGGTCTGCGCGGCCGGCGCTGGCGATGCTGGGCATGCTGGTGCTGGGTGCGGGGTCGCGTTTGAGCTACGAGCATCTGTGGGGGCCAGAGCGTTTGCCACAGACCTACCTGCCGTCTAGCGAAACCGTGTCGACCGAATTATCAGGCAGGGCGATCGACCCGGGCCTGGCGCTGGCCGAACCCGAGGACAGCGAAGCGCTGGACGATGTCGTGCCGGGTGACAAGGTACGCATGGAGATCCAGACACGGGATCCCAGGGTGAAGATCATCTGGTTTGCCAGCCGCGAGAAATCCGGGACGCTGGAGAACTGATTGCGCCGCTCTGGCTGGCATGTCCTGATCTGGGTCCTTTCGATTCTGGCAACCGCGGCGCCTGCCCTCGCTGAGCGGGGCGAGCACGAGGGCTTCAAGGTTCGGGTCTTCGAGATCAAACACCAGGAGGCCGAGGATCTTGTCCGCGTGATTCGCCCCTTCGCAAGCGGGGCGAAGGGCGCCAGCATGGTCGACAGCGACGATCTGAGAACCATAACCGTGCGCGATCTGCCGGAAAATCTTGTGGCCATCGAGGAGGCGATCAAGCGGCTGGACGTCGCGACGGCGCCCAAGCCCGACATCGAGCTGAGGCTGCGCATTCTCATCGCATCGCCGAGCGGCCCCAGCCAGGTACCGCCCGATCTGGAGAGCGTGGTCAAGCAGCTGCAGGCGACGCTGACCTACAAGACGTACCACCAGATAGCCTCGGTCATTCAGCGTGTGCGCGTTGGGTCCGGATGCAGCGGAAAGGGAGTTGCACAGGTGAATCCGCCCGTAGCCAGCGAGGCGGGGTCTATCTCCTATAGCTACAGTCTGGACAGTCTCACGCTGCCCCCGTCGCCGTCCGGGGGCGGGGCGCCGTTGATGCAGATGAAACGCTTTCGTCTTGAGGCCGGCAGCAAGACCCTGGGCGAGGCCAACATCGCCACGGGGCTGACCTTGCGTGAAGGCGAAAAGATCGTCGTCGGAACCGCGAGCCTGACCGAACGGGCGATGATCGTGGTCGTGACCGCCCGCATCCTGAAGTAGCGCCCGACGGCCTGGCTACTTGCCCGCGGCGGCCTTTTCCGCATCGGCCCGGCGCTGAAGACGAACGCCTGCCTCTTTCGCCATCTTGCGGATTTCCTCGTCCTCGTGCGCGTCGGCGACAAAGCTCAAATAGGCAACGGCATCGTCGCCACCGAGCGTCGCGATGGCGTCGAGGATCTTGCGCATCTCTCGCACGTCGCGCAGCGAGCGCGACTTGCCGAGTTCGTTGACCGCGCGCCGATCGCGCATCTCGACCAGGGCCCCGAGGGCCGCGTCACGCAGATCCTCGTCGTCGTCGCTCAAAAGGCGCAACAGCATCGGCGCCTCTGATTCGATCCGGCGCGCGCCGATGGCACGAATGGCTTCGAGGCGCGTCTCCCGTGCGTCGTCTGTCGCCATCAAGTGCACGGCGGGCGCCTGGCCGGTCCACGCCTTCTGCCGCACGACGTACGCCGCCAGCAGATCGTGAATGGTGCGCGACACCAGCTTCTGGAACACGGCGTTTCGATTCACAGGGCTGCCTGTTTCAAAGACGGTTTCCGACGCTGCCTGCACGTCCTCGTTCCAGTGAACGGCGGCGCCATCGGCCGGACGGGTGTCGATGCGCAGGCGGGTCGCCGCGCGGGCCGCTGTCTTCTTCTCTGTCACAACCTCCTCCAAGGAGAATTCCACCCGCACGCGCGCGACCGGTACCGTCCCCGCATCGGGCGCCATGCCGGCGAAAAGGCCCGCCGCCCGCAACTGGCCGCGGGCTTCCGCGACCAGCGGCTGGACGTCCAGGTGCAGCGTCTCGGGGTGCGCGACGTCGGCACTCAAGGGTTCGATGGCCACCAGGCCGAGAGCGGGCGCCACATCGGGTGGCGGCCCGGCTGCGGCGGACGTGGGCTTCCGGCGCGTGCACGCAGCCAACGTTGCGGCAGCGACCAGCAACACGGCCCAGCGTCCGAGGGCCCGACCGGATCTCGGCACGCCCCTCACAATGTCAGCCGCTTGACCAGTGTCACCAGATCGTCGGCGGGTCGGTAAAAGTCAGGAATGAGCCCCGCAAGCTGGTAGCCGGACCGCTCGTAGAAGCGGCGCGCGCCGCCTTGACCCTCCAGGCTGGAGGTCTCGATGCGAACCAGCCGGGCCCCGCGCCCGCGCAGTTCGTCTTCGAGGCCGTTCAGAAGCTGACGGCCCAAGCCCCCGCCCCTCTTGTCGGCGGCCGTCACCAGCCAGTACAGATCGTACGTGGCCTCGGTCATCGGGGTGTGTCCGAAGCAGGCGTAGGCGACCGCGCTGTCTGCGTCGTCGACGAGGATCCGCCCCTCGTACGTGTTCCCCTCAGGCGGAACCAGCACCGCCTCGAGGAGCTCTAGCGCGCAAGACACCTCCTCCGGTCGAAACGGGCTCTCCGTCTTCGGGGCGATGAGATTGACCAGTCGTTTTCGATCGCTTGGGGAAGGGGATCGTATCCGCATTGTGTCGCCTCGACAGGGCAAGCTCGACGAGTCGCAGGACCACGTCTTCGTAGGACAGGCCGGCGGCCTTCGCCGCCTTCGCGAAGCCCCCGCCCAGGTCCGACAGATCACAGTTGGGGTTTACATCGATTATGTACGGCACGCCATCGGCTGACAGGCGTACGTCGAGACGAGCGTAGTCGCGCAAATCGATGGCAGCAAAGGCGGCCATCGCCGTCTGGGCGATGCGCGCCTGAAGTTCCGGGGAAAGGCCCTCGCAGCGAACAGGGCGCGTGCCGATGTACTCGACGGAATCGGTGACCCACTTGCCCTCGAAGGACACGATGCGCGGGCGATCCGCGGGCATTTCGCCAAAATCGATCTCGAAGAAGGGAAACACCTGCGGCGTACCGCCGGGGCGCTCCAGCACGGACACGTAGATCTCCCGCCCCTCGATGTACTGCTCGACCAGTACCGGCTGGCGGTAATGGGCCAGAACGTACCTCACGCGATCGGCCATCGCCCCGGCGTCGTGCACCACCGAGCCGCTGCAGATCCCCACCGAGGCGTCCTCGCGCGTGGGCTTGACGATCAAGGGGAAGGTCAACGCAACGCCATCGAGATCGGCGGCGCTGGTGACGACACTGCCGCTGGGCGTGGGCACGCCGCGCGCGCGCAGGATCTCCTTGCTTTTGTGCTTGTGCAGCGCCAGCGACAGCGCGAACGGGCCCGAGCCCGTGTACGCGATTCCCTCAAGGTCCATCAGCATTGGCAAAAGACATTCGAAGCGGTTGTCGCCACGAATGGATTCGCAAAGATTGAATACGACGGCTGGCTGAAGTTCCTTCAATGCGATCACCGCAGCGCCGACGTCGTCGGTGACGCCAAGAGCCGTCGCGTCGTAACCCTGAGCGGCGAGCAATTCCGCGACGTGGTCGGCGGTGCCCTTGATGTCCTCCCGCGCCTTGTTCTCGGGATCGGATTCCGCTCCCTCGAAGTCGCGGTTGAAGACGACGGTGACGCGCGGTTTGACCCGGACCTTCACTCTGTTGTCATTCTATAGATGTCAAATCGCGTTTGGCAATCGAGAAGACGAACGATCGCGAGAACGCTGCGGCGACTTCGGGGGCCAGCACGGGTAACGACGGCGCGCTTCCGGCAAGACGCTGGATGGAGGTCACGCCGGTCGTTCGCAAACCGCAGGGCACAATCGTATCGAACGCGGCGGGATCCGTGTCGACGTTCAGGGCGAAGCCGTGAATCGCGATTCGGTGTCGCACGTGTACGCCAAAGGCGCAGATCTTCTGGTCGCCGACCCAGACACCCGGTTGGCTGCGCCGCCATTCGGCAGCGATGCCCAGTGTGTCCAGAACCGCGACGATGCCAGCGGCCATCGCCTCGAAATGCGCCACGATGCCCCGCCGCACGCGAAAGATCGGATAGCCCACCAGCTGCCCCGGACCGTGGTAGGTGACGTCTCCGCCACGCGACGCGGCTGTCACCGCGATGCCGCGCCGACCGAGCTCTGCATCCGGGACCAAGATGTGCTCGCGCCGCGCCCCACGGCCCAGGGTGATCACCGGATCGTGCTCGCACAGCAGCAGCGTTTCAGGAGCCTGCCCCGCCCCAATCTTTTCCCGAAGGCGCTCTTGCAGCGCGGCGGTCTCGGCGAACGGAACCCGCCCAAGCCAAGCCCAGGTCGCGGCGGGGGCGCTCACGGTTGCCGTACCGATCTGCTGGCCGAGAAGCTGCGTTAGCCTTCTGACAGCTCGGCGAAGAAGTCGGCGTCGACGAAGTCCACGCTGACCGTCGCGGTGATCACGCCAACGCCGTGTCGGACGCAGGTCTCGGCCAAAGCCGCGCCGTCGGCCACTTCCAGCGGCGAGCCCGGCTGCTTCCATTCTGCGATGGCGTCCTCGGCAAGACGGCCTGCCAGTATCAGGACGCCTTCATCCTGGCCGCGGGCACGGATTCCCGCACGCAGTTCGCCAATCGCGCGGCGGCCGGCCGGTGTGGGGCCGGGGCGCAGTCCTATCAGGCAACGTGACGGACGGGCACCGCGACCACGAAGGGCCTCGATGTAGACCGTGCCGTCGACGCGCTTGACGAAGGTCGCCGGACCGAAACCTTCGCGCTGCAACAGGACACGCGCGGCAGCCTCGAATGCACCTGGGGACAGCTCGGCCAGGCGCTGCTCGAGGGCGGCAATCGTCCGTTCGCGCAGGGCGCGTCGGGCCTCGCCGAAAACGTATTCGGCCTTTTCGAGATCCATGTCGGGCGGACGTCGGGTCAGCGCAAACAGGCCGCTGCCGGCCGGTCGGATGCGGGGGCGTTGGCCGGCGCGCAGGCGCTCGCGGGGTTCGGCGGCAAGCGCGGCACGCAGAACACGCCAGGCTTCATTGGGTTCGCCGTGGATTAGACGGCGACGGACGGCAGCGTCCGCTAGTTGGCGCACGTGTACGCCACGCCCGGGCGCCTGCCCGCGCAGGATCTCGATGGCCGCGTCGACGGGCGAGGTGATTCGCCGTCCGGCGTCCCCGCCGTTGCCGTCCGCAGCCGCCCCCCCGCCGCCTTCAGACTGCGCCCCTGCCTCGGCGGAGGCACCTTGCGGGCCGGCGTCGCCCTCCATCGGGGTGGCGCCCGAAGCCCCAGCCTCTGGGTCGGGGCCGCGTGACTCAAGACCGGATTCTCCCCCGCCCGGGGGCCTGTCGCCTGTGTGGCGGCGGCGACGACGACGACGACGACGACCGATGCCCCCCTCCTCCAGGCCTGGCGCACCGCCTGCCAGGCCCGGGGTGCCAGCGGGGCCGGCACCTTGGATGGGTTCATCTTCAAGCCCGTCGTCCGCGCCATCGTCGGGTCCGTCGTCGAGCAAATCATCCTGGGCGGACGCCGCTGCGAGATCTTTCGGTGGCCGCGCGGGGCTCGCGTTTTCGACCCCGTCGCCATCTTCGTCCGCATCGTCCTCGTCGTTCGATTCGAGGACTCCCGTCTCGGCCAGCGCCGCCGCCCGCGCCGCCGGCGACAGCGAGGCGATATCGAGTTCTTCTGGCCCTTCGCCACCCTCGGTCGTGTCGACGCCAGAGTCGGCGGCAGCCTTGACAGGGGCGCCCGGACGTCGCTCGGGCTCGCGCGCCCCTTCCCGTCCGCGTCCGCCACGTCCGCCGCGTCGACGGCGACGGGCGCGACCCTCGGCGCCGCCGTCCGCCTCGTCGGTCCTGGCCACGGGCGCGGCCTTTTCTTCCTTTGGCGCCTGCACTTCAGGTTCTGGCTCGACCGCACCCTCGGGATAGCGCAGCAATCCGAACACGCCTGGTTTCACCCGCACGAAGGGATTTCCGGGGGCCTTCTTCACCACGGCGGTCAACTGCGTCTGCATGGTGACCTCGGGCGTCCGCCCCACGAAGGTGAGCAGCTTCTTGCCCATCGCCCTTTCGGTGATGTCCTTGTAGTGCAGGGGCTTGCGCTCCCGTTTGAGGATGTCCAGAGCCGCTTCCAAAAACGTCATTTTGGACTGTCTCTTACCACAAACGGCGCGCACATGTGTCACCGCCGCGTGCACCGATAAAAAGCACGTCAGTTTTTTTGACGCTACCCCTGTCCGGGGCTAACCGTGGATCATGCAAGATAAGAAGACAATCGGTGTTCTGGTCGGCGGGCTCTCGGGCCAGCGCGAGTCCTCGATGCGCGCCGGACAGGCCATCGTAGCGGCGCTCGTCGAACGTGGCCACGACGCCAGTCCGGTTTTCGTGGATCGCGACGTCGACATGGTCTTGCGACAGTCACAGGTCGACATCGCCTTCATGACCCTGCGCGGCCGGTACGGCGGCGACGGCTGCATCCAGGGCCTCCTCGAAATGCTGGGCATTCCCTACACTGGCTCCGGTGTGCTGGCTTCGGGGCTGGCGATGAACAAGGCCAAGGCAAAGGAGGTCCTGCGGCTGCACAATCTGCCGACGTCCCCGGGCTACGTGGTCACCGCGGACGCTGAGAACAGCATCATCGAGAACCATGGTTCGTTCGGTTTCCCGGTCGTGGTCAGGCCGGTCGGCGCGGGTCCAGGCGCCCAGGCGGCCGTCGCCCACGATGAGCTCGAGCTTGAGGCCGCTGTCGAGGATGCCTTCCGCTGCGACGACGAGGTCCTGGTGGAACGCCATTCGGAGGGCCACAGCGTCTGCGTCGGCCTGCTGGACGGGACGGCGCTGGGTGCCCTGGAGGTCGCGGGGCCCGGATCGGCCTTCGGCGGGCGCGGCGAGCCGCACATCCGGCCGCGCATCTCGGCCGCTCGTCTTCATTCGATTCTCAGATTGGCGACGCTTGCCTATGAAGCCATCGGCTGCGAAGGCGCCGGCTGCGTCGAGTTGATTGTCAGCGATCGCTCGAACGAGGTGATTGTCGACGTCGACACCGCCCCCGCGTTGACCCCAAGCAGCGTCTTCCCCCGCATCGCGTACGGCGCGGGCTTGAAGTTCGCCGACGTCGTCGAGGAAGTCTTGCGCGGGGCCCGGATCCGGGCGCACGGGCATCGTCGCAACCGTCGAAGCGAGCAACTGGATTTCGAAGGTCCCGAGCGGCGCGCTGGCCTGCTGTCGAGCGCGCATCACTAGAACAGCCTGCCGGGTGTTACGATGCGCCCGGTGAGCGGACCGGCCTTTCCTTTTCGACGCGCCCTGCGGGTCCTTTCCGTCTGGGTCGCGCTGGCGGCAACCGGGCTGTACGTGGGCCGTTGGGCCCTGGGCGCGCGGATCGCGTCC
>JANXXE010000154.1 GCA_025350815.1 Myxococcales bacterium
AGTGGCACCAACCAGAACGAATGGGACGCGGTCATGGCGTCGTCTTTCTCCCGGGTTCAATGGGGCCGGCCGCAGGCGGTGATAGGGACTTCATGGGCGCAGGCCCTTCGGCCGACGGATGGGCTGCCCCAGACGCGGCCGCCCGAGGGACAGCGGCCGTCCCCGGCGGAAAGGCCAGGACCAGGAATTGCGTGCCGTCGGGCCCGGGCTCCGTGCGCGGGATCGGCGTGGCATTCTCTTTGAGGGCGATGCGAAGTTCGACATCGGCATGGTGCTGACGCACCAGCACCCCCGCCACGGGCGTGGCGAAGAAGCGGGTGTCCAGGGTCCTGCGGTTGTTAGAAAGGTGAATTCGACAGTTCTTGAGAAAAACTGACATTCCCAGGTGGGGGGCGCCCTTCTGGGCCTTCCCTACCTTCTTGATCTCCCTGGGAGCAGCGGCGCCCTTGATTTCATAGGACACAACCTGTGTCGTCTGCAGGAACACCTGCGAGCCATCCGGGGTCATCTTGAAGCCGGTCCAGACAAGGTGCGTGGGCTTGGGGCTGGGGGCCGGCAACGGGTTGCGGGCCGACGAGCCCGGGTTCACCCCGACGTACTTTTCTGCCCCGGCTGCCCCCCACGCCTCCGGCACTGGCTCGCGCGGCGGCTCGGGCGCGGCGGTGGTGGGGCCCGCGCGAAATAGCATGGCGGACGCCATCATGAATAGTGATCTGCGTGCGCGTGCACGCCGCTTCGGCCGTGCGGTCATGCCATACCTCGCTTGAGGATAAGCCCCATCAGCACCCCCCCGCAAATTCTGGTGACGGATCCGTCTGGGCGGCGCCGGTCAAGGCAGCGGGTCGCCGCCCCCAGGGGGATCGGCGGTTTCGCCGAGAATGCGCGCGCGTAGCTCGCCCACCAGGAAGATCGAGCCCGCGACGACCACGTAACCGCCTTCGGCGCTGGCGCGCGCCCGTTCAAGCGCCACCCATGGCTCGGCAATGGTCTCCACGCCGCCGGCGTGTGCGTGCCTGGCCACAAGGGCAGCAAGTTCGGCCACGGGCAACGCCCGCGGGTTGTGCGACTGGGTGGCGACGATGTGATCGAAGGCGGGTGCGAGACTGGTCAGAATGCCGGCAACGTCTTTGCCCCGCACGATGGAAGTCACGAGCACGCGTGGCCGCCCATCTGGCAACGCCGCCAGCAGGCTGCGGGCGCCCTCGACATTGTGGGCGCAATCAAGCAACAGATCGGGTGCCAGCCATTCGAGACGCCCGGGCCAGGTAACAGCGGCCAGGCCGCGTTCGATGGCGGCGGGGGACAGCGTTCGCGACAGCGCACGCAAGGCCTCGCCCGCCAGACAAGCGGCCAGCGCCGCATTCGTACGCTGATGCGCCCCCAGCAACCGCGGGGGCGGGAACGGCTCGAAGAAATCGATGCCGAATCGGTGTACCGGGGCGCCCACCTCGGCCGCAACATCTTGCACCGCCGTCCACGCTTCGTCGGAGATCGGGCCCACGAACAAGGGAACGTCCTTGCGCGCGATGCCGGCCTTCTCGCGCCCGATCGCAGCCAGGGTTCCGCCGAGCAAATCCATATGGTCGAAGCCGATGCTGGTGATCGCCGTTGCGACCGGCCCCGTCGTCGTGACGGCGTCCAGGCGCCCGCCGAGTCCGGTTTCGAGGACGGCCACCTCGACCTTGTCTTCGACCATGCACAAAAGGGCCAGGACGGTCGCGACCTCGAAATACGTCAGCGACACGCCGGTGCCGACGATCCGCTGATCCAGGTCCGCCAGTCGGTCACCGTCGACCTCAGCACCGTCGATGCGGATGCGTTCGGTAAAACGCGATAGGTGCGGCGACGTGAACAGGCCCGTGCGCACGCCGGCTGCGCGCAGGATGCTGTCGGTCATGGCGGCAGTCGAGCCCTTTCCGTTCGTACCGGCCACCTGAAGAACGATCAGCTTCCGCTGCGGCGACCCCAGACGCACCAGGGCCAGGGACACACGTTCAAGCCCGAAATTCACGCCCAGTGTCCGCGTGCCTTCCAGCCTTTCGAGGAACCGCCCGTACGCGGCGCCCGCCATGCGCCTAGCTCGCAGTCGCGCGGGTATCGGTCGGGATCAGCATGCGCATCAGACGGGTCAGGCTGTCCTTCATTTCGCGTCGGTGCACGATGCAGTCGACGAAACCGTGCTTCAGCAGAAACTCGGCGCGCTGAAAACCGGGCGGCAGGCTTTGCCGGATGGTGTTCTGGATGACCCGGGCGCCAGCGAAACCAATCAGCGCCTTGGGCTCGGCCACGATCACGTCGCCCAGCATGGCGAAGCTGGCCGCCACGCCGCCCGTCGTGGGGTGCAGCAGGATCGAAACCAACGGAACCGCCGCCTGGCGCATCCGCGAGATGGCGGCCGAGGTCTTCGCCATCTGCATCAAGGACAAGACGCCTTCTTGCATGCGCGCGCCACCCGACGCACAAAAGATGAGGGCCGGCACCCGGCGTTCCAGCGCGCGCTCGAAGACACGGGTCACCTTTTCGCCGACGACCGAGCCCATCGAGCCACCCATGAACTCGAAGGCGAAAAAGCCCGCCTCGACGGGAACCGCCCCAACCGTTCCCCACCCCGAAATGAGCGCATCGGGCGTCCCGGCCTGCCGCCAGGCGGCGCGCACGCGGTCGGGGTAGCGCTTGGAATCGCGGAAGCCCAGCGGATCCAGACTTTCGATGCGGGTATCGACCTCGACAAAGCTGCCCTCGTCCATGATGAGGGCGACGCGCGCCCGCGTGCCCATCAAGAAATGGTGGTCGCACTTGGGACAGACATCCGCGTTGGCCTTCAGATCTGCCGTCAGCAGCGTCTCCCGACAGCCGGGGCACTTGGTGAACACGCCGACCGGCACGCTGCGCTTTTCGCCCGCGACCTCGTCGTCGTCCTGTGTTCGCTTGTACCAAGCCATCCGGGGAATCTCGAATGTCGTGCCACGACTGTCAATGGAGACTTCGGTGCACACATGTAGAATGCCCCGCCCTTGGATACGAATTTCTACGACGTGGTCGTGTGCGGCGGGGATCTGCCCGGGGTTATAGCGGCGGCGCTGCTGGGACGGCGGGGCCTACGCGTGCTTCTGTGTGGTCACGACCGCGAGCCGACGACGTTCCAGGCGGGGGGCTACACACTGACCACCGGGCCGGGGCTGTTGCCGCCGCCCGACTCCGAGGCGGTCACGCGCATCCTGCGCGAGCTGAACTACGTGCAGATCATCCGGCAGCGCGCGCCACAGCTGTCGCCGCCCTTTCAATTGCTGCTGCCGGACGCGCGCCTCGACTTTGGGCCCAACACCGAGGCGATGGAGCGACAGTTTGCGCGCGAATTTCCATCCAGCCCCGGCCTGGCCGCGGCGCTGGCGCGCATCCACGAGATCAGCGCCCGTCTGGAACCGCTGCTGGGCTCGGACATCACGCTGCCGCCCGACAACTTTTGGGAGCGACGCGAAGTCGCCCGCGTCGATGGGGCGCTGTCGGCCGGAAACACCGATGCCTGGGGCGGCCTCGGCGATCACCCTGTGCGCAAGGCATTGGCCGCCTGCGCCGCGCTGTCGTGCAACTTTGGTCCGGGCGATGTCGGTCCGGTGGCCGAGGCGCGCGCGCTGGATCTGGCCCGGCGCGGCCTGTGTCGCCTGGAAGGCGGCATGGCGGGCCTGCGCAACCTGTTTATCGACAAGATCCACAGCTACTCGTCTGACATTCGCGAGCGGGTGACGCCCGTCGGTCTCATCACGAAACGCGGCAAGATCACCGGGCTTCGCGTGCGTCCCCGCGACGAGACCATCGGTCTGAATCATCTGGTGTGGGCGGGGTCGGCGGCGTCGCTGCTGCCGCTGTGCGAGGACAAGAACAGCCGGCGCGTGCGCGAGATTGCCGCCGCCATTCACCCAGCCTGCTACCGCTATGTGCTGTGCTTGCTGCTGCGGCCCGAGGCGATTCCCGAGGGAATGGGTCCGCGCGTCTTCGCCATCGCCGATCCGACGCGGCCCGCGATCGAAGACAACGCGCTGGCATTCACCGTCGGGGAAATCTCGCCGCGGCAGGCCGATCGCGTGCCGGTGTGGATCGAATGTTTCGTCCCGGCGGCAGCGGCGGCCAGCGGCTCGGGATATTTTTCCATCATTCGCGGCCGAATCCGCGAACGCCTCACGCACGTGATCCCTTTTTTCGAACGGCACCTACTGGTCATGGCGTCGCCCCACGACGGACTGGCGCCCGAACTGTCACCCGACGCTCGATCGGCGCCGCCGCCTGAGCCCATCACCCCCATGCCCATGGCCGCCGCCTTCAACTGCGATCTTCCCCGCACCTTGCAGGTGGGCGGCGCCCCGCACGCAACCGACATGAAGAACGTTCTACTTGCCAGTAACGAGAATCTGCCCGGCCTCGGACGCGAGGGCGACTTCATCGCCGCGTGGGGCATCGTGCGCCTGATTCTTGGATCGCAAAGCAAGAAGGACGTCGGCCGCAGGGACATCCTGATCGAAGACAGTTAGAAGACGGCGCCTACGCGACTTGGCTTGCCGCCTGCAATTCGCCGCCGATGTCCACGCCGTTGCGGTGACAGAACTCGGCCAGCAGGCGCTCGTCCTCGGGGCAAAGGGCCGTGAAGCGCACGCCGGTGCGACGGAAATTGCCCGAACGCACGTCGCTGACGACCACGCCGCGCGCCGCCAGCTCGCCAAAGACGCCGGGCAGCTCGAACATCAACATGACAGGCGACTGTAGGGCGAGGCTGGAACCCTTGGGGCGGCGAAAGGTCATGCCGGCCAAACCAACGTCTTCGGCCTGGCCCAACATGACCCGGGTGCCAACGACGCTTTTGACCGCGAACACCGCCGAGACGCGGAAACTGTGACGGCGCTGGGTTGTAAGGTGGCGACGATCAATGAACATGGAAACATCGTAGGCGTCGCTACGTGACAGCGCAAAAAAATAACCTAAGCGTCGACAGGCTGCGCTTCTTCGACGATGAAATTCGGGATGTCGTCGACGACCGCATAGACCAGCTTGCACGCAGGACAAACGAAGGCACTTTCATCCGGCCGCAGGTCCAGCGTCCCCTTGCACTTGGGGCACGCCAGGATTTCGACCAGGGAACGATTAAGCGCCATCGCCTGTCTATAGTGGCAACGGCAGGACGAATCAAGACCTGCGGCGTCGCCGGTGGCAGCGCCCGGCTTTTCGACGGCCGCGCCGGCCCGTGCTAACAGGGTGGCATGGTCAAGCGCGTCGTCTTCGCGGCCGTTCTGCTGGGATCCCTCGGGCTGTTCGCCTGGACCCTGCGGCGCTTCGGACGGATGGTCATGGGCGGGCGCCCCGACGACCGCAAGGACGCCCTTTCCGATCGCGTGGCGTCAGTGATGGCGTACTTCTTCGCCCAGAAGAAGGTCATCGAGGATGTCGAAATTCCGTCGGCGCGCGGCCGCGGCTTCGTCAGGTGGGTCGGCAGCAAGTACCACGTCGTGATCTTCTGGGGCTTCCTGATTGTCACGCTTGGCACCATCGAGGTCGTCGTACAGGGGCTGTTCCCGACCTTCTCGCTGGCCCTCGTTCTCGGCGGCACGATCGCGGGCCGGGTGAACACCGCCGTCGACTACACCAGCCTGGCGGTCCTGGGCGCGATTGCGTTCTCGGTCTTCCGGCGCACCGTCTTGAAGCCGCGCCTGATTCCGATGAGCCGGGATGCCGCCGCAGTCCTGGGCTCGATTGCGACCTTGATGGCGTCGCACTTCGGCACGCACGCCTTTCGCGTCGTCGCCACCGCCGAGCCCGAGCTGGACTTTCCCGTTTCGCGCGCCCTCGGCGAACTTCTGGGCGGTGTTCCCGCGGGCGCCGCCGCCGTGTTCAGCGAGACCTGCTGGTGGCTGCACGTCACCGTCCTGCTCGGCTTCTTGAATTACCTGCTGTACTCGAAGCACAGCCACGTCCTGGCGGCCCTGCCGAATATCTTCTTTCGCAACCTGGGCCAACGCGGAATCCTGCCGAAGCTGAACCTTGAAGCCGACGATATCTCGCAGACCGGCGTGGTGTCCGAATACAAGGACTTCAGCTGGAAGTCGCTGCTGGACAGCTTTGCATGCACCGAATGCGCCCGCTGTACCAACTACTGCCCCGCCTACAACACGGGCAAGCCGCTGTCGCCCATGCAGGTGGTCCACGATCTGCGCGACGATCTGAAATCCCGACTGCCCGATCGCGGCCTGTTGGACGATCTGATCGAACATTTCCAGCACGGCGCGCAGGGGGCAGCGGACGCGCGCCAGCAGAAGCCGCTGGTCGGCGGACGCACCACCGAAGAGGTCCTGTGGGCGTGCACGACCTGCGGCGCCTGTCAGGAGGTCTGCCCGGTCTTCATCGACCAGCCGCAGAAGATCCTGCAGATGCGGCAGAACCTGGTGCTGGTGCAGGAAAAAGTCCCGACCGATCTGGCGCGCACCTACAAGAATCTCGAACAGAACGGAAACCCGTGGGGCCTGGGCGCAGACAAACGCTTCGACTGGGCGGACGGCAAGAATGTCCCCACGCTGGACGACAAGCCCGATGCCGAATACCTCCTGTGGGTGGGCTGCGCCGGCGCCTACGACGATCGCATAAAGAAGCAGACGCTGGCGCTGGTCGACATCCTGCAAGAAGGCGGCGTCGATTTTGCGGTCCTGGGCCTGGAAGAGGGCTGCACGGGCGATCCGGCCCGGCGAACCGGCAACGAAATGCTGTACCAGATGCAGGCGCA
>JANXXE010000042.1 GCA_025350815.1 Myxococcales bacterium
GGTTCCACGTCGAGATCAACGAGCGCAGGATCAATTGGCTTGCCGGTGGCAGCAATTACGGGGCGCTGGTCACGCAGGCCATCGACGAAGCGGCCGGACACGCCTTCGTGACCGAGTACGCGGGGCCAAGCAGCATCATGAAGGGGACGCTGTATACGCCCGGGCGCTGGAATCTGGAGGCGCTGCGTGGAATCACCGATCCCGCGCGTTTGGTCAGCACGATTGCGCAAATGGGGTATCCGCGGGATCAGACGATGCTGGCGCTGTTTCGGACGTACATTCCCGAGCCGCAGTTGCTGGTCGACAAGGGGGTCAGCGAGACCGCGTTCTATAACGGCATCGCAAATTACAAGACAGAGCTTGCCGGCTTTCAGGTGAATATCGATGCTTTCATCGCGGCCCTGGACGCGGCCGTTGTTCAGCCGGCCAAGGGGGCGCAGGCGATGTTCGACGGCAAGCCCTATCTGACGCGCCTGTATTCGACGGTATCGCCCGATGAGATGACCCGCGATCCCCTGTTCCACATGAACCCCGACCTGCCGCCTGTCTCGAACGTGCACACGGCCCGGGGCACAGGCACGTGCTCGGCAGATGGGCAGTTGCAGAACATCATGCTGACCCTGCCCGGCGGCGACCGCATCTTGCTGGACCAGCCGTGGCGGCCCTATAGCAGCAACACGATGTGGACCTACGCGGCTTCCGAGTCGGCCGCGCGCACGATTGAACTGGTGGGAACTTCCGGAAAGCCCATTCGTTATACGCGTGCCCAGGCCAAGGTCGCCGACGTGTACCTCGACAAGGAATCACCCGAGTTGGTGCGGGGCAGGGTGCCGGCTGGGTTGATTTCGATGCCTGCGTCCACCTCGGGCGGGTGTCGCGTGACGGGGCGGGCCGATTCGGCCGACCCGCTGGTCCTGCTTCTTCTGTCGGCCCTGGTGGGTGCTGTCATCCGGGAGCGCCGTCGAAGGTAGGTCTCAATGTTGTCGCGCACAACGTTCGTTTGCCCCGTCGGCCTGCTGTGCGCGCTCGCCGTTCTCGGGGCGGGCTGTGGCGATGACACGGCCCCGTCGGCCCCGGCCCCGTGTGGCGGCTCGGGGACGATATGCACCTGGGCCGGTACGGGCGAACGATCATTCAATGGTGACGGGCGGTCGCTGGCGGATACGTCTTTTTACTGGCCAATGGATCTCGAGATCGCGCCCGATGGCCGGGCCTATGTTCTCGACTGGCAGAATCACCGGGTCAGACGCGTCAACGCCGATGGCCGCGTGCAAACCGTGATCGGGACCGATTTCGTGGGCGACGGGCCGCCTGATGGTTCGGACGCCACGGCGGCCGGCGCGCCGGGAACCAAGGTCGAGCTGAATCATCCGACGGACATTCAGTTCTTCGCCGACGGTACGCTACTGCTGGCGGCCTGGCACAACCACAAGCTGCGTCGCTTCGATCCGGTGACTGGCCGCGTGACGGTGATCTGCGGTGGCGCGGCCGGGGATCGGGGCGATTTCGGCCTGGCGTCCCGGGCGCAGCTGAACCAACCGAAGGCGATTGCCATCGATCCATCGGGCAACATCTACGTGGCGGACTCGCGGAATCAGCGCATCCGGCGCATTCAGGCGGACAGCCAGATGATCACGACGGTCGCGGGCAGCGGCAAGAAGGGCTTTGGCGGCGACGGGGGCGATCCCCTGCGCGCCGACTTCTACATGCAGCTGGTCGACGAAAATCCTGAACCAGGTGGCGGCATCGCGCTGGACGCGACCGGGCGCCTGTATGTCGCCGATACATTCAACAACCGCATTCGTCGCATAGATTTTTCGGCCAGCACGGTCGAGACCATCGCGGGCACCGGCGTGCCTGGCTTTGGCGGCGATGGGGGCCCCGCGACGCAGGCGCTGCTGATGCGGCCCCGCGATATCGAATTCGGAGCCGACGGACGCCTGTACATCGCCGACACCGATAACCACCGCGTTCGCGCGGTCGACCTTGCGACAGGAACAATCGCGACAGTGGCGGGCGGGGGCATGGGGGCGGGTGGCGCTGGGGGGGACGGCGGTCGCGCGACGGCGGCGCAGTTGCAGCGGCCGTTCGGCATCGCTTTCGACGGCGCGGGAAATTTGTATATCGCCGACACCTTCAACAGCCGCATCCGCAAGGTTGTCCGGTGACCCGCTGGGGCCGGCTGGTCGTACTGCTGGCTTCCGTCGGGCCTGGCTGTGGCGGCTCTGCGACGACGGAAGTGGCCTGCGCGCGCGCCAGCGGCGTCATTTGCACCGTCGCGGGCACCGGCGTCGCAGGTGACGGTGCCGACGGCAGCGAGGCGCTCAAGACGATGTTGTACCTGCCGGCGGATGTGGCCTTCACGCCAGCCGGGGCGCTGGTTGTCGTCGACTGGAACAACCACCGCATCCGGGCCGTCCAGCCCAACGGGATGTTGAAGATCGTGGCCGGCGAGGGGGAACTGGGCACAGGGATGTCCGTCGACGATGTGACGTCGCGTCTGAATCATCCAACGGACGTCACCTTCGATGCCCAGGGGCGCATGGTGATTGCGGCGTGGCACAACAGCCGCATCAAGCGTGTGGACATGACGACGGGACACGTCGAGGACATCGCCGGCACAGGAGCGCGGGGCTGGGGCGGTGACGACGGGCCGGCGTTGTCGGCCGTGCTGAACCTGCCTGCCAGCGTCGTCTACGATCCGCAGGGCAACCTGTACGTGTCGGACCAGGCGAATCAGCGCATCCGCCGGATCGACACGGCCGGAACCATCACGACCGTCGCGGGTTCGGGCATGAAGGGTTTTCGCGGCGACGGTGGGCCGGCGCTGGCGGCATCGTTCAGCCTGCCCGTCGGGCAACAGGGGCATCCAGCGGCGCACATCACCCGCAGCGCAGCCGGCGACATCTTCCTGGCTGACACGGAAAATAGCCGCATCCGTCGCATCGACGGGACGACGGGCATCGTCGGCACCTTGGCTGGATCGGACATGGAAGGTTTCGCCGGCGAGGGCACGCTGGCCACCGAGGCGCGTTTGCTGAAGCCGGTCGACGTGGCCATCGGACCGGAAGGCGGCCTGTATTTCACCGATACAGAAAACAACTGCGTGCGCGTGGTGCGCGATGGCGTCATCTCGACCGTCGCGGGGATCTGCGGCAGCTGCGAGGATTCGATCGAGCCGCGTTGCCTGTGCGATTCCACCGATGGGGTTTGTCTGGGCGAGGGTAAGTCCGCCCGCGCGGCGTCCCTGAAGCACCCGTCGGGCATCGCCTTCGATCGCGAAGGGAATCTGTACATCGCGGACACGGTGCACCACCGCATCCGGGTGGTCTACCGCTGACGGCGGGGACGCAAACGCGTTGCCAGTGCCAGCAGCAGCAGCGCGCTTAGCAGCACGGTCTGCGTGCCGCCGACGGGCAATTCGAAAAAGAACGCCAGGATGTAACCAGCGACCCCGGCCGCGGCGCCCAGGACCGCCGCCAGCGCGAAGGCCCACGGTATCCGAAGGCCCAGCGTCAGTGCGACCGCAGGCGGCAAGATCGAGAAGGCGAAGACCGGCAATGCCCCCAGCGCGCGCGCCGAGACCCCAACCATCGCCCCCACCGATAGCAGGACGAAAGTGTTGAGGAAACGAACCGGCAGGCCCTGAACGGCGGCGGCCTCGGGGTCGAAGCTGGCGAACGCGATCCCACGGAACCACCAAAGGTGAAGGACGGTGAGGACGCCCCCGGTGACCAGGACCATCTTCAGGTCGAGCGGACGCACCAGCACGGCCGAGCCAAACAGGATCGACTGGATGTCGTGCGCCTCTTGCGAGATGTGGTCGCCTACTATCAGCGTTGCTCCGCCGCTGAGCGCGAACGCAAATCCCAGCAGGGCCTCGCGCGGAAGCTTCAGACGTCCGGGGTCGATGGCCAGCAGCAGCGTCGCCAGCAGCGCCAGCACGACCGCGCCCAGCACCGGGTCGATGTTGATGCCCAGGTGAATTTCGCCGAAGAAGGCCAGTGCCACACCCAGTCCCGCGGATTGCGTGACGGCGGCGCTGACAAAGACCATCCGGCGCAGGACGATGTAGACGCCCAGAAATCCCAACACGGCACCGGCGGCCAGGGCGCACAGGACGGGGTCACGGAACAGGTCCCAACCCGCGACAAAGGCCCGCCAGGTAATCGGTTCAGTGGGCATGGTGGATTCCCAGTTCGCCGTACTGGCTGCGAAATGCGGGGTGCGCGAAGATCTCGGCCGGGGTGCCGGCGACGGTCACGCCACCTTCGCGATCGAAGAACAGCACCTGATCGGCAAAACGCGCCACCATGCCCAGAAGGTGACTGACCACCACAACGGTCATGCCCCGCTGCCGAGTTAGATCCTTGAGGCATGTCATTGCGGTTGCCTCGGCGACGGCGTCCATGGCGGCGGTGGGTTCATCGAGGAAGGCGACATCGGCGCCGCGGGCAATCGTCCGCGCCAGCAGCACGCGTTGCTTCTGGCCTTCGGACAGATCGCGGAACAACGTGTCGCCCAGTGCCGTGGCCTTGGTCGCAGTCAGCGCCTCGATGCTGGCGGCGCTGTTAGCGGCGCGGCGGCCAGCCCCGATGAAGTCCCAGTTGTCGAGGCGGCCCCATTCGACCAGATCGGCGGCGCGAATGGGCAGCAGGGGATCCAGGGTCATCACCTGGGGCATGTAGCCCAGGCGCAGTCCCGGTTTGCGCGTCAGGCGGCCACCGACGGGCCGCACCAGTCCCAGCATCGTGCGCAGCCATGTGCTCTTGCCCGATCCGTTGCGGCCGACGACCGCCAGAAATGTTCCGGGCCGCACCCCGAAGTGGATCGCAGGCAACAGGGGCCGGTTGCGGTGGCCAATGACCAGCCCATCACAGGTCAACAGGGGCGGGCTGCTGCCGCCTTCGAGTGCGTGTTGTTGATCGTCGCTCATGAATCGTCCCTCTCCCTGTCGGCGCACGGGGCGTCGCTGCGCTGCCGGCGCGTGTTGGCAAGTCCAGCCTGTCGGCGCGCGCGGGGTGCGCGCAGCCTGTTCAGACGGACGCGCAGGGGGGCGAGTTCTTGGGCGCGATGCGGATGACGGCCACCGACCGCCGAAGGGCGGCATCCCGGCGATGCGAAAGCTGATCGCGGGCAACCGGTGGGGGCGACGGCATCGTCGCGTTGGTTCGTGACGGAATCGAGTTCCGACGCTGCACCGCCACCGCCAAACAATGATCATCGTTGTCCCGGTCGTCCGGGTCGGCGACGTCCAGTCGCGACTCCAGCGACGAATCCGCGCCTGGGCTGACCGTTCGCGGGGTGGCCTGGTGGATGATCTCGTCGTGCTCGGGACAGGTGGCGTGGCGCACGAGGGCCATGTGCGCAAAGCCCAAAAGGTACGCCGCCAGGCAGACGGCGGCCGTGGCCGTGGCCGTGGAGAAGACGCGCGTCATTCCGAAAATCCTGCCTCTTGACGTACGAGACGGCCGGGATCGTGTCAAGTCGGCGGTAGTTGTTGACCTCGGGCGGCCCATTGCCTCTTATTGGCCACCTCATGCGAATGGGTTTCACGGCGCTCATCTGCGCTGTCGTTCTGCTTGGCCCCAGCCGGGCCCGGGCCCTCGACAAACAGGGCAGCGCCCACGGCGGTGGGGTGGCGGAAGACACCGTCGGTCGCGCGCTGTCGGGCTCGCTGCTGCTGGGGGCGGCGCTGCACAATCGATCCTACGCGGCCCGGCCGGATAACAGTGGCCTGGCGCTGATGCGCTATGCGGGTCACGCCGATGTCGATCTGGTTGATCGGAAGCTGTCCATCCCGATTGACGTGAATCTGCTGTCCGATCGCGAACGCACGGGCGGCCGCAAGTTGTCGCCCTGCGAACTGGATCTCATCGTGGGCCTCACCAGCACCTGGTCGGCAGGGTCCGGCGCGGTCGAGTTCGGCTCGCGCATCGAGCACGATCGCGCCCTGGACCGGTCGCCCGGCGCGCAGAGCTATGGCGACGTTCGCGCGCGCTATCTATTCTCGCTGGCGCGCAGTTTCCCGGGCCTGGCGCGCGCATTGGCAGACGGAGACGTTCGCGGCTGGGGCACCCTCGGATGGTTCGCCTACAACCGCAGTTACTTCGCGCGGCCCGACAACTCGGGCCTGGCCTTCCTGCGCTATGCCCTGCACGCCGAGGTTTCGCTGTGGGGGGGCCGGATCGCGCTGGCCCTCGACGGCACGTCGTTCACCGATCGTCATGAAAACCCGCTGCGTCCGTCCGAATTGGATCTGACGCCGGAAATCATTGTGCGATTGCCCGGGATCTCCGATGTCGAGTTGCACCTCGCGTGCGAGCGCGACATGCCCGTGGACAGCCGCGGTACGACGCCCGGCTACGTGCAGCAGTTCTGGTACGCGACGCTCGGCTGGAATTTTCGAGCGTTCTAGCGGCCGTCGCGATCCTTGAACAACTGATAGCTGGCTGTTCGAACAGTCAGGTTGAAGGGGAGCCGCGACGACGGTACCGTTGTCGCATGTCTGATCAGATTTTGCTGGCGACCAAGAAGGGCACGCTCATCCTCGACCGCAGGAGCGGGCGCTGGACACCGCGTCCGATCGCGCACGCAGGCATGGCCGTAAGCTACACGGCACGTGACCCGCGCGACGGCACGATCTGGGCGTGCATGGACAACGCGCACTGGGGTCCGGCGCTGATGCGCTCGAAGGACAACGGCGCGACATGGCAGGACGCAAGCCGAATCGTCTATCCGCAGGGCGCACGCTACATTGAGCAACTCATTCCCGACCCGAAAGTGATGGAGGACGCAGGCAAGCCCATCACGTACAAGCCGGCGGCGCTCATGAAGGTGTGGGGACTCGGCTTCGCAGGCAAGGACCAGCCGGGCGTGATCCATGCCGGCACCCTGCCGGGCGGGCTGTTCACCACGCGCGACGGCGGTGACAGCTGGGAGCTGAACCGGCCGCTGTGGAATCACGAAAGCCGCGGCGGCGACTTGTTCGGCCGAGAGGCGACGAGCAAGAACCGGTGGGGCGGCACGCCGGCTGCGATGGCCTACGGCGAGTTCGTGCCCGGTATCCACTCGGTCGTCGTCGACCCGCGCGACTCGAACCATGTTTACGTGGCGGTGAGCTGCGCCGGGGTGGTGGAGACGCGCGACGGCGGCAAGACATGGGCGGGCTGCAACAAGGGGATGCTGAACGACTACCTGCCAAGCCCGGAGGCGGATTGGGGGCACGACCCGCACTTTGTCACGCTCTGTCCCGGGCAACCGGACCGGCTCTGGCAGCAGAACCACAGCGGCGTGTTCACCAGCGACGACAGCGCGAAGACCTGGAAGCGCGTCAGCGGCCCGGACGTGCCGGTGCACTTCGGCTTTCCGATCGCCGCCGACCAGACCGATGGCAAGACCGCCTGGGTCGTACCATTGCGCGGCGACCAAGAGCGCATGGCGATAGGCGGCGGGCTGTTCGTGGCGCGCACCAGCGATGGCGGATTGAGTTGGCAGACGTTTCGCGAGGGGCTGCCTCAGGAGAATTGCTACGACGTTGTGTACCGGCACGCGCTGGACGCAAGCGGCGACCGTGTCTGCTTCGGCAGCACCACCGGCAACGTCTACGTGTCGGAGGATCGCGGCGAGACCTGGCGCTGTGTCGGCAGCAATCTGCCGCCTGTGCACTCGGTCCGATTCGCCTGAGCCACGCCATGCCGCAAGTCAGCTTCACGCGGCATCTACTGCGGTTTTTTCCGACACTGGCCCAAGGAGAGATCCCGGGCGCGACGGTGCGCGAACTAATCGACCAGCTGGACCGGCGCTACCCGGGGCTGGCGGCGTTCATCGTGGACGAGACAGGACGGCTCAGGCGACACGTCAACATCTTCATCGGCGACGAGCCGATCGTCGACCGCGATCGCCTGGCCGACAAGCTATCGCCCAGCGATTGCGTGTTCGTCCTCCAGGCCCTGTCAGGCGGATGATCGCGCTTCGAACGTCTTGATGGCGTCGTCCTGCGACAGCAGGAACTGCAGTTCGTCGATGCCGTTCAGCAGGCAGTAGCGCGCGAAGGGCTCGACCGAGAACTTGGCGGTCGTCCCGTCGGGCAGCGCGATGGTCTGCGTTTCCAGGGAAATGGTCACGGTAGTACCCGGGGCGGCGACCAGGTGGCCGTGAAGGGCCTGGTCGACGATGATGGGCAGAAGGCCGTTCTTCAGCGCGTTGCTGCGAAAGATGTCTGCGATGGTGGTGCTGACGACCGCGCGAAAGCCATAGTCGTACAGCGCCCAGGGGGCGTGTTCGCGCGACGAGCCGCAGCCGAAATTGTCGCCGGCCACCAGCACGGAGGCGCCCTGGGCCTCGGGCCGGTTCAGGACGAAGTCGGCCTTGGGCTGGCCGCTTCCGTCATAGCGCCAGTCGGAGAAAAGCTGCTTGCCCAGGCCCTGCTTGGACGTGGTCTTCAGAAACCGCGCGGGGATGATCTGATCGGTGTCCACGTTCTCGATGGGCAGGACGACGGTCTTCGACGAAAAGGTGCGAATGGCTTCCATGTGATTTATCCCAGAAGTGTACGGGCGTCCGTGATTTTGCCGGTGATGGCGGCGGCGGCGGCGGTCAGGGGACTGGCGAGGAAGGTCCGGCCCCCGGCACCCTGTCGCCCCTCGAAGTTGCGGTTGCTGGTGCTGACGGCGTACTGGCCCGGGGCCAGCTGGTCGCCGTTCATGGCGATGCACATCGAACAGCCCGCCTCGCGCCAGTCGGCGCCGGCGTCGCGGAAGATCTTGTCCAGCCCCTCGGCCTCGGCCTGCTTCTTGATTCGCTGCGACCCCGGCACGATCAACGCGCGGACGTTCTTGGCGACCTTGTGTCCGCGGAACACAGTGGCGGCCTGCCGCAGGTCCGAGATGCGCGAATTGGTGCAGCTGCCGATGAAGACCACGTCGATGCCGTGGCCCAGCAGTGACTGATGGGCTTTGAGGCCCATGTACGCCAGCGCCTTTTCGTCCGAGGCGCCCTTCGGCGCAGGGACCGACGCACCGATGGCCATGCCCATTCCCGGATTGGTGCCGTAGGTGATCATGGGTTCCAGCGTCGCGGCGTCGAAGTGTTCTTCGCGGTCGAAGGTGGCGCCCTCGTCGCCCGGCAGCAGTTTCCATGCGGCCACGGCCTTGTCCCAGGCTGCGCCTTGCGGGGCGCGCGGCCGGCCGGCCAGATACTGGTACGTGGTTTCGTCGGGGGCGATCATGCCCGCGCGCGCGCCGGCCTCGATTGACATATTGCAAACGGTCATGCGCTCTTCCATCGACAGCGCGCGAATGGCCGGGCCACGGTATTCGATGACGTGTCCGGTGCCGCCGCCGATGCCAAGGCGCGCGATCACCGCCAGGATCAGATCCTTGGCCGTGACGCCGTGGCGCAGGGTGCCATCGACGGTGACCGCCAATGTCTTCGGCCGCTGTTGCAGCAACGACTGCGTCGCCAGTACGTGGGACACTTCGCTGGTCCCGATGCCGAAGGCCAGCGCGCCGAACGCACCGTGCGTGCTGGTGTGGCTATCGCCGCAGACGATGGTCATGCCGGGCTGGGTCACGCCCAATTCGGGGCCGATGACGTGCACTATCCCCTGGCCGTCGCTGCCCAGCGCGTGCAGCTCGATGCCGAAGTCGCCGCAATTGGTCTCCAGCTGGCCGATTTGCTTGGCCGCCTGCGCGTCGAGAATCGGAATGCGGCCGTCAGACCCGCGTGGCGTGGTCGGCGTCGAGTGATCCATCGTCGCGACCGTCCGCTCGGGCCGGCGCACGCGCAGTTTGGCGTCGCGCAGAATCGTGAAGGCCTGGGGCGACGTCACCTCGTGAATCAGGTGCAGGTCGATATAAATGACGGCCGGGGTATCAGATGTCGCGGGGAGGACGACGTGGGCGTCCCAGAGCTTCTCGAACAGCGTGCGCGGTTTCATTCGACTCCGTCCTGTGTTGCGGGTGCGACCCTAGGCCTTGGCGACCTGACGCGCGGCCGTCCGCGCGCGGGCAAGGGGCAGCTCTAATGCATCGGCGAGCGCTTCGCAACTGGCTTCGATGATGTTCGGCGACACGCCGATGGTGCTCCAGCGCTCATGGCCCAGCGTCGCCTCGACCAGCACGCGGGTCTTGGCGCCAGTCGCCGCCTCGGGGTCGAGGATGCGGACCTTGTAGTCGACCAGACGCACCTCCCGCAGCAGCGGGTAAAAGGCATCCAGCGCCTTGTGAAAGGCCTGATCCAGCGCGTGCACGGGGCCCGCGCCCTCGGCGACGGTGTGGACAGTCTCGTCGCCGACTTTTACCTTCAATGTGGCCTCGACGAACATCTCGCTGCCGCGCCGTCGCTCGGAAATCACGACGACGTCCAGGATCTCGAACGCCGGGGCGTACGCGCTGTTGCTGCGCCGAACCAGCAGTTCGAAGGATCCCTCTGCGGCTTCAAATTGATAGCCGCGGTTTTCCAGTTCCTTGACCCGCTTGAGCACCTCGCGCTCGTTGCCACCCGCGTCAGTGCCTAGCTCAGTCGCGCGCAGGCGCACATTGCCCCGGCCCGACAGCTCGGAGACCACGACGTGGCGCAGATTGCCGACCCGCTCGGGCGGGACGTGTTCATAACTTTCGGTCAGCTTCTCGACGGCCGCAACGTGCGCGCCACCCTTGTGCGCGAACGCCGAGCTACCGACGTAGGGCGCGTGCGCCCGCGGCCGGATGTTCGCTATTTCGCTGATGGTGCGCGACACCTCGGTCAGGCGCGACAGGTTCGCCTCCGAGACGCAGCGTCGGTCCATCTTCAATTGCAGGGCCGGGATGATCGAGATCAGGTTGGCGTTTCCGCAGCGCTCGCCCCAGCCATTGATCGTGCCTTGTACTTGCAGACAGCCCGCCTCGACGGCCGCCAGGGCGTTGGCCACCGCCATGTCGCTGTCGTTGTGCGTGTGGATGCCAAGGCGCGTGGGGAAGTTCTTCTTCACGACGCCGACGACCTCGGTGATGAAGCTGGGCAGGCTGCCGCCGTTGGTGTCACACATCGTCAGCCAATCGGCGCCGGCCTGAACCGCCGCCCGCAGCGAGGCCAGTGCATATTCCGGGTTGGCGCGGTAGCCGTCGAAGAAATGCTCGGCGTCGTAGATGACTTCTTTGCCGGCCTGCTTGAGGTGCGCGACCGTGTCGCCGATCATCGCCAGGTTTTCCTCGGCCGTCGTGCCGAGAACCTGAGTGACGTGCAGGATGGACGACTTGCCGTAGATGCACACCGCCGGGGTATGCGAATCCACCAGCGCTCTGACGTTGGGATCGCTTGCCGCCTGTCCGCCCGCCTTGCGCGTGCTGCCGAAGGCCGTCAGCTTGGCGTGCTTCAGCTTCAGGTCGCGGGCGCGCTGGAAGAATTCGATGTCCTTGGGGTTCGACCCCGGGTAGCCGCCCTCGATGAAATGAATGCCGAATCCATCCAGAATCCCCGTGATCTTCAGCTTGTCCTCGACCGAGAGGCTGAGGCCTTCACTTTGGGTTCCGTCGCGCAGGGTGGTGTCGAAAAGATGGATGTTCATGGCGTATTCACCGAAGGGAAGCCCGTTAAGTTAGCAGACTTGGCCCCGGGGCGCGCCCTGTCGCTGCGCGCCCGTCAGGCCTGCAGCAGGCGGCGGACATTTTCGCGCACCGCACCGTAGTCATTCGCCAGCAGCGTCGGGCGGTTGGCGTAGCGGCACTCGGGAACATCCGGCAGCTTCGATTCGTGGTAGCCGACCTTGAAGTCGGTGAATTTCAGGCCGTTGGCCGTGCTGATGACGACCACGGTTTCGCTTTTCTTGATGGTGCCGGCCGCCAGCAGCTTTTCCAGCGCGGCCAGTGCGACCCCGGTGTGCGGGCAGTTGAACATGCCCGTGGCGTCGGCGCGCGCGGCGGCATCCGCAAGTTCGGCTTCCGATGCCTGCTCGACGACACCGTTGACCTCTTTCAGGGCGCGAATCGCCTTGTTGATGCTGACCGGATTGCCGATCTGGATGGCCGAGGCCAGCGTGTTCTTGGGCACCATCGCCTCGAAGTGCGCGAAGCCGTTCTTGAACGATGCGTACAGCGGATTGGCTGCCTGCGCCTGCGCTACGCAAATGCGCGGCATTTTCGTGATGACGCCCAGTTCCCGCATCATGTTCAACCCGGCGCCAAGCGCACTGACGTTGCCGAGGTTGCCGCCCGGGATGATCAGCCAATCGGGCACGCGCCAGTCGAACTGTTGCACGATCTCGATCGCGACGGTCTTCTGCCCCTCGAGGCGCAGCGAGTTCATGCTGTTGGCGAGATACACGCCCTCCTCGGCGGCGAGGCGCTGCACCAGGGCCATGCAGTCGTCGAAGTTTCCATCGATGGCCAGCACGCTGGCGCCGTTGGCCAGCGGCTGAACCAGCTGCGCGGTCGACACCTTCCCGCGTGGCAAGATCACGAGAGCGCGCACATTCGCCGCCGCCGCATAGGCTGCCAGCGCCGCCGAGGTATCACCGGTCGAGGCGCAGGCCACGGCGGACACCGGCTTGCCGTCGGCGATCATCTGCTTGACGGCGGACACCAGCACCGTCATGCCCAGATCCTTGAATGAACCGGTATGCGAGTTGCCGCAGAGTTTGATCCACAGGTCTTCGAGGCCCAACTCCCGGCCGTAGCGTTGCGCCCAGAACAGGTTGCTGCCGCCCTCGAACATGGACACGACGTTTTCGTCGCGAATATGCGGGTGTACCCATTCGCGCTTGCCCCAGACACCCGAGCCGTGCGGCCACTGCGTGCGCTGGAAGCGATCCTCGAACAGCTTGATCCATTCGGCGGCCGAGCGCTGGCGCAGCGCCGCCAAGTCGTGGTGCACCTCCAGCAGGTTGCTGCAGCGGGGACAGCGGTAGATCACCTCGTCGAGGGGATACGTCCCGGCGCAACCGGCGATGCAACGAAAATGGGCGGCAAGGGGCAACATGGCGGGAATCTAACGACTGCCGGCGCAAAATCCCAGCGGGATCCGCCGAGGCGGCCGCATGATTTCCCGTCGCTCGCCCCGTCGTAGTAATGTGGGCGCCCTTTTTCATGGCACGTACAACGCAAAAACGGACCGGGCGGGGCATCGAGGTTTATAAGTTTGGCGGCGCCGCCCTGTGCGACGGTGCGGCCTTCAAGCACGCGGCCAGCATCGCCGCTGCCTGTACCGGGTCGCTGGTCACGGTGTGTTCGGCGCCCGCGGGCGTAACAGATCTGTTGCTGGAAGTTGCCGAGCGCGCGCGCCGTGGGGAAGAGCAGAAGGCGACCGCGGCGATCCGCGCCCTGCGCGACAAGTTCAACACCCTGCTGGGATCGCTGGGCGCGACGGGGTCGACGCGAAGCGACCTTTCGGCCGCCATCAAGGCGTCGATGGACGAACTTGCCACCTTGGCGCAGGGCCTGCTGGTACTGCGCGAGTTGACGCCGCGAACCAGCGATCTGGTGGTGTCGCGCGGCGAGCGGCTGGGCGCGCAGATCTTCTGTGCGGCGCTGCGCGGGGCGGGATTGCAAGCCGAGGTCGTCGATGCCCTGGACGTCGTGATCACCGACGGTCCCTTCGGCGGCGCTGCGCCCAACCTGGACCTGACGGATCGCACGGCCCGGCGGCGGCTGCGGCCCCTCATCGCGGCGCGTGTTGTGCCGGTGGTACCCGGGTTCCTGGGCGCATTGTCGGCCGATGGCGACGAGCACGGGCCGGCGGTGGCTACGCTGGGGCGCGGCGGAACCGACCTGACGGCGACGCTGATGGCGCGTGCCCTGGGTGCGTCGCGCGTGACGCTGTGGAAGGACGTGCAGGGCCTGCTGACCGCCGATCCGCGCGTGGTGCCCGACGCGCGCGTGATCCCGCAGCTGAACGTGCGCGAGGCGGCTGAACTGGCCTATTACGGCGCCAAGGTCTTGCACCCGCGGGCGCTGGTCCCCATGACGGGGAAAAGCATCCCGGTGTTCGTACGGCCGTTTGCAACGCCGGACGCGCCGGGCACCGAGATATCGACGCGGCGCACGCTGGATCGTTATCCGGTCAAGGCCCTGTCGGCGGTGTCGGGGCAGGCGCTGGTGACTGTTGCCGGCCGCGGCCTTCTCGGGGTGCCCGGGGTGGCCGCGCGGACTTTCGCCACGCTGTCGGCGCACGGTATGTCCGTGTCGCTGATAACGCAGTCTTCGTCCGAGCAGTCCATCTGCTTCACCGTGCCCGAGCGCGACGCCCGCGCCGCCCACGATCACCTGGCGCGCGCGTTTCGCGAGGAGATCTCGCGGCGCGAGGTCGACAGCATCCAGGTCCAGCCCGGCATGGCCACCGTCGCCGTCGTGGGCCTGGGCATGGCGGGGACGCCCGGTATCGCCGCACGCGTGTTCTCGTCGCTGGTCGGCTCGGGCATCAATCTTGTCGCCATCGCGCAAGGGTCGTCCGAGCTGAACATCTCGTTCGTCGTGGCGGCAGCCCAGGCGGCCGAGGCGCAGCGGCGCATACACGCGGCTTTTCAGCTGGCGAAAATCGGCGGCGGCGCGGTGTCCGGTGCGCAGACGATGGACATCGTACTGCTGGGCTTCGGTCAGATTGGCCGCACGCTGGCGCCCATGCTGGCCCGCCGGCCAAAGGGCGTTCACACGCGCCTTGTGGCCGTTGTCGATCGCACGGGTTTTGTCTTCGGCGCCGCGGGTATTGCGGCTCGTCGACTGAAGCAACTTTCAGCCTGGAAGGTCGCGGGCCAGCCGCTGGCCGGGGCACCCGACGGACACAAGGCAACGGCCGCGCAAGCCATTGCCTTCCTGGCGCGGCACGCCCTGGCGCGACCGGTGCTGGTCGATGTGACCGCTGACGAGACGGGCGCGCTGCTGGTCAGTGCGCTTGAGGGCGGCATGGATGTCGTGATGGCCAACAAGAGGCCGCTTTCGGGCGCCCGCGCGGACGGGGCCCGCATGCGCGCCGTCGCCGAGGCGCACGGACGTCGGCTGCGCTTCGAGGCCACCGTCGGGGCGGGCCTGCCCATCCTCGACACCTATCGCAAGCTGGTCGAATCGGGCGATCGTGTGTTGAAGATCGAAGGTTGCGTGTCGGGCACGCTGGGATTCTTGCTGACCGAATTGACGCGCGGGAGGCCTTTTTCGCAGTCGCTGACTGCGGCGATGGCCAAGGGTTTCACCGAGCCGGATCCCCGCGACGATCTGTCCGGGGCGGACGTCGGTCGCAAGGCGTTGATCCTCGGGCGCTTGTTGGGTTTCGCGGGCGAGCCGAAGGATGTCTTGGTGGAGAATCTGGTTCCGCCGGCGGGCCGCAACCTGTCGAAGGACGAATTCCTGGCCCGTCTGCCCACGTTTGATGGCGAGTGGGAAAAGCGCATCGCCGCCGCGCGGGCGAAGGGCGGCGTGTTGCGCTACGTGGCGTCCGTGACCAAGACCCGTATCCGCGTCGGCCTGACGGTGGCGGACAGCCACAGCCCCTTCGCGTCGCTGAAGGGCACGGATAACCAGGTTGCCTTCACCACCAGACGGTACAGCAGCAGTCCCCTGGTCATCACAGGGGCGGGCGCCGGCCCGGCGGTGACGGCGGGTGGCGTCCTGAACGATGTCCTCGAACTTGCCGGGTAGCGTCGCGCTGGCCGGCATGGTAGGCAACCGGTTCTTAGCACCATGACCAAGAAGGCTGTACCCAAGGCCGTCGCGTCCAAGCCCGCCGCCGCGCCGTCGCCCGACAAGGCCCCGCCGCACGTTTCGATTGTCATTCCCGTCTACAACGAGGAAGGCATTCTTCAGGGGTCGGTGCTTGAACTGCGTGAGAAACTGCGGCCCTTCGGCTTCACGTATGAGCTTCTGCTGTGCGAGAACGGATCGCGCGATCGCACGGTCGAGATCGGCAAGGAATTGCAGGCCGAGTACCCGGAAGTTCGCATGCTGTCCATCGGCCAGCCGAACTACGGCATGGCAATGAAAACCGGCATTCTGGAGGCGCGCGGCGTGTTCGTGATCTGCGACGAGATTGACCTGTGCGACACCGAATTCTACGCACGCGCGCTGGCGCTGCTGGAACGCACCGAGACGGATCTTGTCGTTGGCTCGAAGGCGATGGTCGGTTCGAACGATCAGCGGCCGTTGTTTCGCCGGGCCGCCACGCGTTTTTACAACGGCCTTCTTCGGGCGGTCTGCCAGTACCGGGGTACGGACACGCATGGCCTGAAGGCCTTTCGCCGCGACGTCCTGCTGGAAACCGCCCGGCGCTGCGTGCTGGATCGCGACGTGTTCGCCAGCGAGTTCGTGATCCGCGCCCACCGCGAGCGCAAGAAGGTCGTCGAGATCCCGTTCGCCGTTCGGGAAAAGCGCCCGCCGTCCATCAACCTGGTCAAGCGCGTGCCCCACGTCCTGCGCAGCGTGGCCAAGCTGGCCGTGTCCGTGCGCCAGAATCAGGTCTGAGGCGCACCGGGCGCCCGCCAACTCGACGCAAGCGCGCGCGCCTCGACGATGTTGTCCTCGATCGAGCAGTAGGTCCATCCGCCGTAGCGTCCGATCGAGAACACGCCCCGTGCCGCAAGCTGTTCCTTCAGGCGCCCGTGCTCCGCGATGGATTTTCGCGTGATGTGTACGTACGCCGGATCCATCACGACGGAATGGTGCGCGACCAGGTTGTGATCGGTGACGATGCCCTCGGCGCGCAGATCAGCCAGTACCCGCGCGCGCATGGCCTCGACGTCGACCGGGGCGCCGCGCGGGAATCCCAGTTCGACGTACAGGCTCATCCGATCAGTGTCGAAGATGTTGTCGTAAAAACCGATGCGGTAAAAAGACCGCTGCCGGTCCGGGTAGTACATCCAGTGCACGCCCGTCGGACCTTTTCGGTCAAAGCCCAGATTGAAGACAAGGACCTTGTTCCAGCTAAAGACCGACGCATCGTGGCCGAGGCCCGACATGCGCGCCAGGCGGTCGAAGGGCATGGATGACACCAGTCGCTCGAAGGCGATTTCGCGTTTTGTCGTGCGCACCACCTTGCGCTGCAGGTCGAGGCCGACCAGGGGCTCGTCGAGGGCCACGGCGCCGGGCCGCACCGCCGAGAACAGCGCCTTTACATACTCGATCGCGCCACCTTCAGGATAAGTGAAGGTCGAGTTGTAGCTGCTGTTGTCGGGCTGTTTCATGTTGCGCACGATGTCCGTCAGGTTCGCGTGCGGGAAGAAGCGCCCCATGGCGTCCTTGTCCAGGGTGCCCAGATCACAGGCGTACAGCTTTTCGTTGTACGGAATAAGAAACTTTTCCGCGATCGAGCGGCCGAATCGCGCGTACAGCATTTCCTTGAAGTTGCGTTCGGGCGGCGGGGCACCATCGGGGCCGGGGGCTTGCGCGAAAAACAGATCGTGCAGGCAGTCGACGAATTCGTCCTGCGGCAGCTGGTGGATGTTCTTCTGAAAGGGAAAATCGACGCGCCGGCCGCCGTAGGCCACGAAGGATTTCTTGTCGATGCGACGCACGCGCTGCCCGGGCATGCGCTCCGTGAGCCATGACTCGATGTCGGCGTGCTTGAAATGAAAGAAGTGACCCGAGTAGTCCCAGACGAAACCGTCGCGTTTGATGGTCTTGCAGTAACCGCCGATCTCGTGGTCGGCCTCGAGAACGACATAATCGGGATCGGGCGAGAACGCGGCGGTGGCCAGGCCACTGATCCCGGCGCCGACGATGACGGTGCCCGCGTGTTCGGTCACGCGCTGTAGACCTTGGTCGCCGCCGCAACGGCCCCCGAATTGGTCGATGCCCCACCTTCCTCGCCAAGCAGCGTTTCAAGCGCCGCCAGCAAGGTCGTGACGTTGCGGCGGCTGCTGGACGCGCCCATCAGGCCGATGCGCCAGGCCTTGCCCTTGAACGGTCCCAATCCGCCGCCAATCTCGATGCCGAATTCCTCCAACAGCCGCGTCCGGATGCGGGCGTCGGGAATGCCATCGGGGATGTGAACGGCGTTCAGCGACGTCAGGCTACGCGCGGGTATGTACGTCAATCCCAGGGCCTGCAGCCCTGCGCGCAAGGCGCGGTGGTGCAGCCCGTGGCGGGCGATGCGCGCGTCGAGTCCCTCGGTGATGACCGTCGCGAGGGCGGCGTGCAGCGCATAGGTCATGTTGACGGGCGCGGTATGGTGGTACACGCGGTCCGAACCCCAGTAGTTTCGTATGAGGGCCATGTCCAGGTACCAGCTGCCGACCTTGGTCTTGCGCGCGTCCATCGCCGCCAGGGCCGCCGCGCTGAACGACACGGGCGCCAGGCCCGGCGGGCAGGACAGGCATTTTTGGGTCCCGCTGTAACAGGCGTCGATGCGCCAGTCGTCGACCCGCAGCTCCAGGCCGCCGAGCGACGTGACGGCGTCGACCAGCAACAGGGCGCCCGCGTCGTGAACCAGCGTCGAGATTTCTTCCAGCGGCTGGTGCGCGCCCGTCGAGGTTTCCGCGTGAACGATGCCCAGAACCTTGGTCCGTGGGTGTGCTGCCAGTGCGGCGCGCACCGCTTCAGCCTCGATGGTCGCACCCCAGGGCGCGTCCACGGTGTGCACCTGCGCGCCATAGCGTTCGGCCACGTCCTTCATCCGGCCGCCAAACACGCCGTTGACGCAGACGATCACCTCGTCACCGCGCTCGACCAGGTTGGCCACGCAGGCCTCCATGCCGGCCGATCCCGTGCCCGATATGGCCAGCGTCAGCTGGTTCTGCGTACGAAACACCTGCTGCAACATCTGGCGGGTCTCGTCCATGATCCGCAGGTACACCGGGTCAAGGTGCCCCAGGGTTGGGGCGGCCAGGGCGGCCAGTACGTGTGCGGGTACATCGCTTGGCCCGGGGCCCATGAGGATGCGTTGGGGCGGCGCGAAGGGGGCTAAGGTATTGGTCACGAGGCGGCTCCTGCGGTGCGGGGCGCCAATTCGCACGCCCGGATCAACGGGACGCGGATTCTAGGGCAAGTTGCCGCCACGGGCGATGGGGCAGGGCGCCATTTATTGTTTGGGTAAATATGTCGATGCCCGGCATTGCATATGGCAAACAAAAATGTCCAGGGGTTTTCCCGGCTCGTGGCGGCGTTGGCGGTTGCGGCCGCCGGGGCCGGGGCGTGTACGGTCAGCACCGCAGGTCTGCCCAATGCCGGTGGCGAGGATCCAGTGCTGGAGGACGGCTCGGCATCCGCCCCGGCATCCGCCCCGGCATCCGCCCCGGATGGTCCGCCGGGAGCGGATCGTCCGCGCGATCAGAGCGATCCGCCCCGGGACGCGCCGTCGAACGCCAATCCGGACGCCCCCGTGACCGTGGGACCCAAACTGGCCAACGGGGCGCCATGTGCCGGCGCTGACGCGTGTGCCTCGCATTTCTGCACCGACGGTGTCTGCTGCGACCTCCTGTGCGCTGGTCCCTGTCAGGCGTGCGTGATGACCAAGACCGGGCAAGCGAACGGTCGTTGCGTGCCGGTTCCGGTTGGTACGGATCCGGACGATGAGTGTGCCGATGACGGTGCCATGTCCTGCAAGCGGGACGGAAAATGCGACGGCGTCGGTGGCTGTCATCTATACGGCGCCGGCACCGCCTGCGGGCCTGCTGCTTCGTGCGCGGTAAATACTTACACGGCCGCCACCCGGTGCAGCGGCGCCGGGACCTGCGTCGAACCGGCGCCCGCACCGTGTCCCGGCAATTTTGCCTGCGACAACGCGACCGCGTGCAAGGTGACATGCACGTCTGCGGCCGGTTGTTCCGCAGCCAACTATTGTCTGTCGGGAACCTGTGTGCCCCGAAAAGCCAACGGGGCCAAGTGCGACGCCGGCATGTCCGGAACAGACTGCGCCTCGCGCCAGTGCGTGGACGGCGTATGTTGCGAATCGGCCTGCGCCGGGACCTGTCGCGCCTGTAGCAACGCGAGGACAGGTCAGGTAGACGGCAAGTGCGCCAACGCCCTGGCCAACACCGATCCGCACGATCAATGCGCGCCCGAGGATCAGTCGACCTGCGGGCGGGACGGCATGTGTGACGGCCTCGGTGCCTGTCGAAAGTACGCGGACAACACGGCATGTGGTAGCGGATGTTGCACCAGGAACAGTAACACCTCTCGGCGATGCGCGATGGAGTGCTCGGCCGGTCGGTGCGTGGAAACGAACCTGGCCATCGAGACCTGTTCGGGCGGACTTGGGTGCTGCTGTCCGAACGGTGGCGGCATGGGTGTCGCGACCTGCGAGAACTTGAGGACCTGCCCCACCATGTGCCAGTAGCGGACGCGCGGGCTACAGGCCCCAGCCACCGCTGACGTGCAGGCTGGTCCCGGTCACGTAGGACGCCTCGTCCGCCAGCAAGTACAGCACCGCGTTCACGGCGTCCTTCCGCGCGCCCACGTACCCGGCGGGAATGTTCTTCACCATGGCGGCCAGTTCCCCAGGATCCATCGACCCCGAGTCGATGAAACCAGGCGATACCGCGTTCACTGTGATGGCGTGCTTCGCCAGGGTTCGGGCCAGGCTGCGCACCAGACCGAGGACGCCCACCTTGGCCAGGTAATGCGCCGTGATCATCGTTTGCGAGACCGCGCGGTCGGCGTTCGCGATCGAAAACGCAATGATGCGCCCCCCACCCTGCGCGATCATGATCGGCGCCACCAGGCGGGCCAGGTAGAACAGGCTGTCGAGGTTGCCGGCGAACATGGCGCGCCATCCTTCTGGTGTCTCGTCCAGCAACGACACCCGGTGGTAGGGACCGGCACAGTGAATGAGGGCGTCGATGCGCCCGAAGCGCCCCACCACGTCCGTCACCAGTGTCGCGCACGTCTCGGCATTCGACACGTCGGCGCGCACCGATAGGGCTGTGCCGCCCCGCTGTTCGATGTCCGCGCAGGTGCGCGCGGCGGCATCCTGGCTTGTTCGGTAGCACAGGACCACGGTCCAGCCCGCCGCACCCAGCGCCAGACCCAGTTCGCGCCCGATGCCTTTGGCGCCCCCGGGGATCAATGCGACTTTTCCAGGCATGCCTTCTCCTAAATTAGTGCTGCGGGCGGGCTTCCTGGAAGGTGGGATTTAGCCGAATTTCTTTTCCATCCCGCAAGATCACCGCGGTGACGGTGTCGCCGGCCTTGCTGTTGTTCAGGGCGAACATCAGATCCTCGACGCTGCGAATGGCGTGCGTGCCCAGGCGAATCAAGATGTCACCGCGCTGCATGCCGGCCTTCTCGGCGGCCCCGCCGGTGCGCACCCCCGACAGCAACACCCCGGGTGCGCCTCCGGGCGGCCCCGCGTAGTCGGGGATGGTCCCCAGTGACACGCTGAAGCTGCGCGCGTCTCCGCCGGTCATCTGTGTGCCTGTGCCCTTGTGGTAGGTCAGCCGGAAGCTGGCGTCGAGCGAGACGATCACGCGGTTCACAAGTGCCGCGATGGCGGCGGCGCCCGCGGCGTTGATCTTGTCGGCGGTGTCGCTGGGCTTGTGATAGTCCGTGTGCGATCCCGTGAAGAAGTGCAACACGGGCAGCCCCGCGCTGTAGAACGCCGCCTGGTCGCTGGGACCGTAGCCGTCCCCCGCGACCGTGCACAGAATTCTCTGCCCGGCGCACGCGGCCGTGACCAGCGCCGCCCACTCGGGTGCGCTGTCACTGCCCAGGATCTCGGCGTGGTTGTCGCGCAGGCGCCCGACCATGTCGAGGTTCAGCATGGCAAGTGCGCTGTGGACGGTGTCCGCCCGCGCGCGCACGAAATGCGTCGATCCCAAGAGGCCCGTCTCCTCGCCCGAGAACAGCACCACCAGAACATCCCGGCCGAGGTCCGCGCGGCTGGCCATCAGCGCGCGGGCGATTTCCAGAACCGCGGCGGTGCCCGACGCGTTGTCATCGGCGCCGCCATGGGGGACCGTTTGATCGGGGGCCAGTGAAAACCGACCGCCGTAACCCAGGTGGTCGTAGTGTGCGCCCAGAATGACCGCGCCCGCGCCGGCCTTCGTCGCCTTGCCCGCGGGGATGCGCCCGACCACGTTGAACGCCTCGGTTTTACGCAGCGACAGCGACACCTCCAGCGTCGTCGTGACAGGGGCGTGCGCCAAAAGCCGGGCGGCAAGGGGCTCGATGACCGCTCGCTTGACCATGAAGACGGGGATCCCCGCATCGCCCGCCCCCTGTGGGGCAGGTGCCACGAGGGGCGCTTCGACCGGCGGCTTCCAGTCCGCTGGCGCTGAACGCGGTGGCAAGGGCCAGTCGGTGACCAGCAGCGCCGTCGCCCCGTGTTCGGCCGCAAGCCAGGCCTTCTTACGCAGATCGCCCGCCTGTCGCTTCACACCGGCATCGTCCGTGTTCGCCCCGTCGGGAACAAAGCGTCGGACCAGCACGACCTTGCCCTTGACGTTCAGCCCCGCGTAGTCGTCCACGCCGAGGGTCTTGTCCGCCAGGCCATACCCCGCCAGCACAACGGGGCCGCGCGCCTGGCCCGACGCCGAAAATCCCAGGATCGAGAAATCAGCAGCCCCGACGGCCTTTCCGTCGAGGACAAGCCGCGGGCTGGGGGCGACATCCACGCCCGTCGTCACGGAAAACTTTTGGCGGAAGCCCCCCTCGTCACCGGCCGGTTGCAGCCCCAAGGTGGCGAGCTGGGATTCCAGCCAGGCGCCTGCCCGTGCCAGGCCCCCCGTACCCACGCCGCGGCCCTCGCGTTCCGGGTCGGACAGCCAGGTCACAGAGTCGCGAATGCGATCCGCCGCGCCCGCCGGCTGTTCCGGGAACGGGCGGCCGCGCCAGTGGGCGATGAAGATGTTGGTGTCGTGTTGTCCGGGCGCCGTCGCCCGGTTCGACGAGAACGCCAGGGTGGCGCCGTCGGGCGAGAAATGTGGGAAGCCGTCAAACCCAGCCGCAAGCGTGATGCGTCTCAAATCCGTGCCATCCGGACGGATGGCCCACAAGTCGAATTCGCGGCCCTTCGGATCGCCGTAGTTCGAAGAAAACAGAATCGTGTTGTCGCGCGGATGGAACGACGGCGCGAACGACGCCGCGTCGAGATACGTCAGCTGCATGGGGTTCGACCCGTCGGCGTCGGCAATCCACAGCTCAAGCTTCGATGGGCGGACCAGGCCCCGCGCAAGCAGTGCGCGGTAGTCGTCCAGTTCCTTGCCCGGGCGAGGGCGGCTGGCGCGCCAGACTATCTTGCTGCAGTCCCGGTTGAAAAAGGCGCCGCCGTCGTAGCCCGGGGTGTGGGTCAGTCGCTTGACGTGACCGCCGTCGCGGTCCATGCGGTAAAGGTCGATGTCCCCGTCGCGCGTCGAGGTGAAGATGACAGAACCGTCCTGACCACAGACCGTCGCTTCGGCGTCGTAGCCCTTTTCGTGCGTCAGCGGCCGCAGGTGGGAACCATCGGGCGAGGCCGCGAAGATGTCGTAGGAATCGTGAAGGCCCCATACGTAGCCCTGGCTTGCGTCGGGTCGGGGCGGGCAGGCGTCGCCCGCCAGATGCGTCGACGAGAACAGTAGATCCCCCGAGGGGAAGAAATGCGCGCAGGTCGTCGCGCCCTTGCCCGACGACACCGGCACGAACACGGGCCGGGCGGTGCTTGCCGGGCTCATGCGGTAGATGCGGTCGCATCCGGCCGTATCAAGGCGCGCCTGGAACGACAGTTGGGTGCCGTCGAAGGACCAGTAAGCTTCGGCGTTTTCGCCACCAAAGGTCAGCTGGCGCAGGTCGGTCAGGTACGGCGTCTCGCCTGGCAACAACCGGGCCCCCACGGGTGCGGGGCCGGCGGGCACCGATGGGGACAGTCCGCGCGCGGCGCAGCCGCCCATGCAAGCCGCCCAGATGGCAGCCCGCACAAGCGAAAAGGGGAGGTGTGGCATGGCAAGGGGAATCTACCGCACCCGGACCGTCCCGACCTTGGAACCAGTTCGGGGAACCACTGTGACCGCCAGTATTTGGCGCCCGCTGCGGCGGGTGTAGAACTGTGAGCATGAAGGTGACTGCGCTGCTGGTCGGCGTGCTGGTGGGGGGACTGACGTGGACGGGCGGGCCGCGTGTGGCACCGGTCGGCGCGGCCCCGCTGGCGGTCAAAGCACCGAAACTGGTCGTCCTCATCGCCGTCGACCAGATGCGCGCCGATTACATCGAAACCTACGGCAAACAGTGGCAACACGGCCTGCGCCGCATGGTCGATCACGGGGCGTGGTTCACCCGGGCGGCGTACCCCTATTTGGGAACGGTTACCTGCCCGGGACACGCGACCTTGGGGACGGGGGCCTATCCAGCCAGCCACGGCATGATCCAGAACGGCTGGTGGGACAGGGGCGCCGCCAAGATCGTCGCCTGTACCGAGGATGGCGCGACGACGTTGCTCAGCTACGGCACCCCGATCGTGCGGAATCCCAACGTCGGTGACAGCGCGAAAAACCTGCTGGTCCCCACGCTCGCCGACGAAATGCGCCGCCAGCTGTCCCCACCACCGCGCGTCGTATCGATGTCGATGAAGGCGCGCGCGGCCATCAATTTGGCGGGCCACCAGGCCGACGCCGTGACGTGGTTCGAAGGTTCGAACTGGGTGACCTCGACGGCGTACACGAACAAGGTGGTGGGTTTCATCAAGGCGTTCATCGACGCAAATCCGCTGGCGGCGGCCCTTGCGACGCCGTGGCAACTTTTGCGAGAGCCATCGGCCTACCTGCATGTTGACGACGCAGCCGACGAAAAGCCGCCGTTTGGTTGGGGCAAAACTTTTCCGCACCCGCTTTCGCGCAAGGGGCCGCCGCTTTTCGCCACGACGATCATCGACGGCGTGCAGGTGCCGTCGCCTTACTGGCTGTGGGAACAAAGCCCGGCCGCTGATCACTACCTGGTCGGCATGGGCAGCGCCGCGGTGGCGGCGTTGAAGTTGGGCCAGGGCGCCGGCACGGACTATTTGGCCATCAGTTTTTCGACGCTGGACCGGGTTGGCCACGCCTTCGGTCCGCGCAGTCACGAGATTCAGGATGTCCTGCTTCGTCTCGACCTCGCCCTAGGCGAGCTTCTGACAGACCTGGACAAACGGGTCGGGCCGGATGGCTATGTCGTCGGATTCAGTGCGGATCACGGCGTCGCGACGCTGCCCGAGCAATCACGTGCCGATGGCGTGGATGCCGGGCGGATCGCCCTGACGCAGATTCAAGAACGACTCAACGCCGTACTCGGCAAGGTCCTCGGCCCCGGAAGTCACGTGTTGACGGTGCAGTATTCCGACATCTATCTGGCGCCCGGCGTGTACGCCCGCATCAGGCAGCGCCCCGAGGTCATCAAGGATGCGCTCGACGCCCTGCGCACGGTGCCCGGTGTGTTGCAGGCCTTTGCCAGCGACGACATCAGCGATCGTGCCCAGGCCGCCCGGCTTCCCGATCCGCTGCGACGGGCGGCGGCTCTCAGTTATTTTGCCGGCCGCAGCGGTGACTTCGTGTTCGTGCCGAAGCCTCACTGGATAGCCGCGGCCACCGGGACCACCCACGGCAGCCAGAACGATTACGACCAGCGCGTGCCGGTCATCTTGCTGGGGGCGCGCATCAAGCCCGGGAAATACGATCGCCCCGTCAGCCCCGCCGATCTGTCGCCCACGTTGGCTCGTTTGTGCGGCATCCAGCTACCGCACGCCGAGGGCCAGCCGCTGGTCGAAGCTCTGCGAAAGTAGTTCAGCGCAGGACCAGCGCCAGCGCGATGGCGATGGCGACCAGCAGGACGGCCGCGGCCGCCGCCACGCGGGACCACGGCATGTGCCTCTGGGGCGTTCGGGCCTTTCCGCTGGGGGCGGGCTCGGTGGTGCGTGCTGCGCCTGCTGCAACAGACGCAACCGGGATCTCGGTCGGGACCGTGAACAGGCGTCGCGACACGCGGGGCAGGTCGCCCCCCAGGCGTCCCGCCAGGCGCGCCAGTGCCGGGGCCAGTTCTTCGGACGTGGGACGTCGTTCGCGATCCTTGTCCATCATGTCGGCAATCAGCCGGGCCAGCTCACCGTCGATGTTGGGTGCAAAGTTGCGCGGATCGGGTACGGGCGCCGTCAGGTGGGCACGCATCACGTCCACGTAGCGCTGCATCTGCGTGCCCTCTTCGCACCGGAACGGCGGTTTTCCGGTCAGCAGGTGAAACAGCGTGCAGCCCAGCGAATAAATATCCGCGCGCTCGTCCACGTCCTCGCCGCGCGCCTGTTCGGGGGCGATGTAATCCGCGGTGCCGACGACCATGCCCTTGCCGGTCAGACTTTTTTCGGTCGTGTCGGATTTGGCCAGGCTGAAGTCCGTGACTTTCAGAACGCCGTGGCGGGAGATGCCGAGGTTCGACGGCTTGACGTCACGGTGGATGATCCCGGCGCGCGCCGCCTCGCCGAGGCCCGCGGCGGCCTGCGCGCCTATCAGCGCCACGACGCCACTCGGCAGTGGCCCTCGCTCGTCGAGCAACTTGTGCGTGTCGCCCCCTTCAAGCAACTCCATCGCAAAATACGGCCGGTCGGCTTCCTCGATGTGGCCCGACTCGAAGACCGTGATCAGATTTGGGTGCGCCAGGCGCGCCAGGGCGCGGGCCTCGCGCAAGAAGCGCTCGCGCACCGTCGCGTTGCCCAGATGCTTCGTGCCCAGAAGCTTGATCGCCACCCGGCGACCCAAACTCTCATCTTCGGCCAGGTAGACCTCGCCCATGGACCCAACGCCGAGCTTCTTCAAGGAGCGGTAGCGTCCCACCATTGCCCCCGGTTCGAGGACGGGTTTTTCCTCACGCACGCGCGGCTTGGGTCGGTCGGGCGTGCTCACGAGAAGGGCTCCTCCATCTCCTCGGCGTAGTTCTCAAACCGCGTATATTCCTTGATGAACGTCAGCGGGACGGTTCCGGTGGCGCCATTGCGGTGCTTGCCGATGATGAGTTCGGCCTTGCCGCGTTCGGCTGACTCGGGATTGAACATCTCATCGCGGTGGATGAAGACGATCATGTCCGCATCCTGCTCGATCGCGCCCGATTCGCGCAAATCCGACAACTGTGGCCGCTTGTCGTCGCGCTTCTCCAGGCTGCGGTTCAGCTGCGAGACGGCGATGATCGGGATCTTCAGATCCTTCGCCAGCGCCTTGAGTCCGCGCGAGATGTCGGCTATTTCGCGCTCGCGTGAATCGTCGCGCTTGCCCCCGCCCCCGCGGGCCAGCTGCAAGTAGTCGATGACAATGAGGCCCAGGCCCGGTTTGGACGTTTCCTTCGCCTCGCCCCCGCCGCTGCGCAGCGGGAAGTATTTTTGGTTTCCGCAAAAACGGCGGGCCTTGGCTCGCAGATCCATGATGGTGGGGGCCGCCGAATCGTCGATCAGAATGGGCGCGCCCTCCAGTCGGCCGCCTGCCGGGTAGATGCGGTTCTTCCAGTCGCCGTATTCGATGAAGCCGCGTTTCAGGCGTCCCGAATCGATGCGCGCCTCGCCTGCCAACATGCGTTCCATCAGCTCGTACTTCGACATTTCCAGCGAGAAGATCAGCACGGGGATCTGGTGGTGCAGGGCCGCGTTCACCGCCACGTTGACCGCCCATGACGTCTTGCCCACGCCGGGACGCGCGGCGACGACGATGAGATTTTCGGGTTGCAGGCCGGCGGTCATTTCGTCGAATTTGGTGAATCCCGTGGGCACGCCGGTCACTGCCTTGCGTTCGCGGGCGCGCTCCTCGATGCTGCTCAGCACCTCGGCCATCATGTCGCCGACGGCACGGAAACTTTCGCGGCGGGTCTGCTGAGCGACCTTGAAGACTTTCGTCTCGGCCTCGTCGAGGAATTCTTCGTAGTTGCCGAATTCCCCGTAGGCGCGCGATTGCACCTCGGCGCACGTCGTGATCAGCCGCCGCAGCGTGGCCTTTTCCTTCACGATGCGAACGTAGTGCGAAATGTTCTCCGCGGTGGGCACCGAGTTCGCGAGGCCCACCAGATAGGCCTCGCCGCCTTCCAGGCGCGGCAGTGAGCCCCGCGTGCGCAATTCGTCGCCGAGCGAGATGATGTCGATGGGCTGGCGCCGCTTGTCGATCGTCACCATCGCCTCGTAGACCTCGCGGTGCGCGGGCAGGAAGAAATCGTCCGCGACCAGTTCGGTAAGTACTTCGTCGAAGGCGGCGGGCTTGAGCAAGACGCCGCCCAATGACGACCGCTCGGCGTCGATGTTGTGCGGCGGTGTCCGCCCCGACACGATGCCCTCGGCCGAAGAAAACTCTCCCATCGGGGGCAAGTGTACAGTGTTTCCCAACCCGCCGGGGCGTGGGTCGGCGCCGCTAGGCACAAGAGACGCGGGAGGAAGAAAGCGGGACTAGTCTTTTTTGACTACCCAGACCTTGATCTTGGCGGTGGCGTCCTTGCCCAGCTTGATGGGGACTTCCGCCATGCCCAGCATCTTGAGCGGCTCGTCGAGGATGATCTTCTTGCTGTCGACGGTGATGCCTTGCTCTTGCAGGGCGTCGCTGATGTCGCGGCTGGTGACCGAACCGAACAGTTTGTCCTCGTCGCCCACCGCGCGCGCGATGGAGATCGACACCTGGGACAGCTTGTCGGCCTGCGATTGCAGTTCCTTGGCCAGCTTGGCGGTGCGGGCAGCGATGGTGCGCTTCTCGTGGTCCATGCGGGCCACGTCTTTTTCCGTCGCCGCTACGGCCAGGCCGCGCGGCAGCAGGAAGTTGCGGCCGTATCCGTCACGCACGCTTACCACGTCCCCGGCGGCGCCGAGGTTCTCCATATCTTCCCTGAGCATCAGTCGCATGGCTGTCTCCTAGTTCCCGGTGACCGCGAAGGGCATGAGCGCAATCATGCGCGCCCGGTTCACGGCGACGGCGATCTCGCGCTGGTGCTTGGCACAGTTGCCAGACAGCCGGCGCGGGACCAGCTTGCCCCGATCGGTGATGAAGTACTTCAGCAGGCTGGCGTCCTTGTAGTCGATGCGGATCTTGTCGTCCGCGCAGAACTTGCAAGGCTTGCGGCGACCCATGGTCTTCCGCTTGCCGCCGTCTGCCCCTTCGGCATCCTTGTCGCCACGCTCTTTTTCTTTTGCCATGACTAGCTGTTCCTCCGGTGATGGGGCTCGTCGACCGATCCGAAGACCGCCTCCTCGAAGTCGAAGGCCGCTTCTTCCTCATCGTCGCCGAACGGCCGGTGACCGGCCTGGCCCGTGGCGATGGCTTCCTCGTCGGGACCCGGCACGGACGCGTTCGTGAAGGCTTCGTCGGTCAGTTCAGCCGTGTGCGTGGCGGGATCGACGTTCTCGGCAATCTTCACCGAGTAATAACGAATGACCGAGTCGGACAGGCGCAGGTTGCGCTCGACCTCTTCGACCAGACCCGGGGTGCCGAGGTAAGACCAGAAAAGGTAGATGCCCTTGAGCTGTTTTTTGACCTCGTAGGCCAGCTTGCGACGGCCCCAGTTGTCGACCTTGATCAACCGCCCGCCGCCGGCCTCGATGACGCCGCGGATCTTGCTGTTGATGCCGCCGATGACCTCGTTGGGGATATCGGGACGCAGAATGAAGATGGTCTCGTATTCGCGCTTTCGTCCCGGGATGTCCCGACTTGAAACCATTGCGCGCTGCTGTGTTCCTGCTGCTGTTGCTGCCATTGTGCGGTCTCCCTATGGGCGTAAGTCCCAGGACGCCGGTCCCGAGCAAGGAGGTGAAGGGGGCAGATACGACCCTGCCCGGGCCCCGTTGTCAAGGCCCCTTGCGGCGATTGAACCGATTCATGGCCGCCGGCAGGCCGCTGCCGATGACGGTCTCGACGGCCAGGGCGGCTTCCGCCAGCACATCCGGCAGCCGGGACTGTTCGTCGCGCGAAAATGCCGTCAGGACGTAACCTGCGGCGTCCTGTCCCGCGGGGGGGCGGTCGATGCCCATGCGCACGCGCGCAAAGTCCGGCGTGCCCAGGCAGGCAATCAGGGATCGAACCCCGTTGTGGCCGCCGTGTCCGCCGCCGGTGCCCAGCTTCAACTGGCCGAAGGGCAGATCCAGTTCGTCGTGCACGACGATTGTTCGGGCAGCTTCGACCTTCCAGAACTGCGCCGCCCGGGCGACAGCCTGCCCACTGACGTTCATGAACTCCATCGGCTTGCAGAACAGCACCCGCTGTCCGGCAATATCGCCTTCCGCAATCTCGGCCCCCAGCTTGCTGCGCGCGGCGGGCGGCTGGCGCATGCGCCCCAGCAGCTCGTCGGTAGTTCGAAAGCCGATGTTGTGGCGGGTACCCACGTACTCGCCACCCGGATTGCCAAGCCCGACGACCAGCCACATGGCCAGGACGGAACGCCCCCGTTACGAGGCGTTCCTGACCTTCCGCGTGGGGTGCCGGGTCACTTGCCCTTCTTGTCGTCCTTCTTGGCGGGGGCGGCGGCACCTGCCGCTGCCTTGTCGCCGCCGGCCGCAGCCGCAGCCGCGCCTTCGGCCGGAGCCGCAGCGCCCTCTGCCGCGACAGCACCTTCGGCCACAACCACCTCGGCTTCTTTTTCCGCGCGGGGCGCGACGACCGAGGCGATGGCTTCCTTGCCTTCCAGCAAGAGACGCACGCCGACCGGCAGCTTCAAATCGCTGACGTGAAGGGCATCACCGACGTCGAGGTTGGTGATGTCAATTTCAATCTTGTTGGGGATGGCGGCGGGCTTGGCGGCGATGGGCACCGCGTGCCAGCCCTGGTGCAGGTTGCCGCCGTTGGTCACGCCGACCGCAGTGCCGGTCAGGTGCAGGGGGACCGTCACCTTGATTTCCTCGTCGAGGCTGACGCGGATGAAATCGATGTGGACGACCCGGCGCGAGATCGGGTGAATCTGGACGTCGCGGATCATGGCCGTGATCTGCTCGGGCGCTTCCTTGCCACCGAGGGTCAGCGCGAAAACCGTGTTCCGCTTCTTGTCCTTGTCCAGCGACCGGATCAGCGCGGCCGGATCCAACGTCACCGAAACGGGGGCCGCCTTGTGACCGTACAGCACGCCCGGGACCTTGCCGGCTGCGCGGTTTCTACGGGCCGGGCCTTTGCCGGATTGGGTACGAAGCTCTACGCTGACTTTTGCGAAATCCATGGTGAGTTCCTCTGAAGGGGTCTTTCTAGAAGGCTATTGGCCCGGTATCAAATGAAAAGAGAACTAATCGAGTCGCCGAGGTGAATTCGTTTGACCGCCTCGCCCAGTAGACGCGAGACCGACAGCACGCGCACCTTGGAGGACGCCCGGATGTCGGGGCGCGGCGCAATCGAGTCGGTGGTGATGAGTTCGGTCAGCGGTGACGCGGTGATTCGTTCCAGCGCCGGCCCCGATAATACGGCGTGCGTGGCGCAGGCAAACACCGACCGGGCGCCGTGGTCCATCACCGCCCGGGCCGCCGCGCATAGCGTCCCGGCGGTATCGACCAGATCGTCAACGATGATGGCGTCGCGGCCCTTGACGTCGCCGATGATGTTGACCACCTCGGCCACGTTGGCCGACGGGCGGCGTTTGTCGATGATGGCCAGGCTGGTGTCGAGGCGCTTGGAGAAGGCGCGCGCGCGTTCCACGCCGCCGGCATCCGGGGACACGATCACGGTCTCGGGTGTGAAGCGAGATCGCAGGTGGTCCATCAGGACCGGCATCGCGAACAGATGATCGACCGGAATGTTGAAAAAGCCCTGGATTTGACCGGCGTGCAGGTCGATGGCCAGAACCCGATCGACGCCGGCCGCGGTCAATAGATCGGCGACCAGGCGGGCCGAGATGGGCGTTCGCGGCTTGCTTTTGCGATCCTGGCGCGCGTACCCGAAGTACGGGATCACGGCGACGATGGATCCGGCCGACGCGCGTTTCAGCGCATCGATCATGACCAGCAGTTCCATCAAGTTGTCGTTGACGGGGGTGCTGGTGGGCTGAACGACGAAGCAGCTGACGCCGCGCACGTTTTCGTTGATCTCGACGTAGATCTCACCGTCGGCGAACCGGGTTACCTGCGCGTTGCCAAGCGGGGTCTCCAGGTGCCGGCAGATGGCCTGGGCCAGTTCCCGGTTGGCGTTGCCGCTGAATATGCTGAAAGCCTTGAGCACAGGTTTGATCCCGAGGGCCGGGCCCCCGAAGGAGGGCGCGAATACTGCCATCCGGAGTGTGGACCTGTCAACGCGGCGGGCGCGGGTGCGGGTGGCGCGCGCGGTTACACGGCCACTTGCGCGACTGGCCGTACACATCGCACCCGCGGATGCCCTCGACGAAGGCCGACGGGGGCGCGGACTTGACAAGGTCCGGGTCATCATGAGAATGATTCTGATTGTCATAATCAGTACGTCCCCCTCAACCACCTCCACTTGTTCGGAGATCTCACCATGACTTTCACCCGCAGCCTCGCGTTGGCCGTCATCTCGTCCTTTGTGCCCCTGGGGGTGTCCCTCGCCCTGGGCAACGAGCGGCACTTCACCTACACCTATGAAAGCGCCGTGCTGCCCAAGGACGGGCGAGAGATCGAGGTGTGGACCACGCCGGGCCTGGGCCGCGACCACTTCTACTCCCGGTTCGACGAGCGGGTGGAGTTCGAGGTCGGTCTGACGGACCGATTGCAAACCTCCCTCTATCTCAATTTCGGCGCACTGACCGCCGAGACCATGCCCGGCATGCGGCAGTCCTCGGTCGAGTTCCAGGGCATCTCGTCCGAGTGGAAGTACAAGCTGAGGGATCCGGTTGCGGATGCGCTGGGGTCGGCCCTGTACGCGGAGCTTCTGGCGGGGCCCACCGAGGTGGAGCTGGAGGCAAAGCTGATCGTAGACAAGCGAATCGGCAAGGTGCTTCTTGCAGCAAACCTTGTCGGTGAGCTGGGACTGGAGTTCGAGGAAAAGGCGACCGATCCTGCGGGCGTGGTCGAGTTGGATGCCGCGGCCACCTATTCGGTGAGGCCTGGGTTGTCGCTGGGGCTCGAGCTGCGCAGCCACAACCAGATCATGGAAGAGGCGTGGCGGACGTCCGTCCTGTTTGCGGGTCCCGTGGTGGCGTACGCAGCCTCATCCTGGTGGGTGGCGCTGTCGGTCATGCCGCAGCTGCCGGCGTTGAAGAAAGAAGGCGGCGGGACGTTCGAGCTGGCCGCACACGAAAGGTTCAATGCGCGGCTGCTGTTCTCGTTTCACCTTTAGCCTGATCACCGGCGCGTTGCTGGTCGGATGCGCGGGGCTGATCCCCCCACCGACCGACGCGGACGCCTTGCGCGCCTCCGCACGCTGGCCGGGCACCACCGTCGGCGCCCTGACCGAGGCGCGGAGGCTGTACATCGACCACTGCTCAGGCTGCCACAACTTGTACACCCCCGCCTCTCACCCGGCGGACAAGTGGCCCAAGCTTGTGGCCAACATGGCTGTGCGCGCGAAGGTGGACAACCGTCAGTTGGACCGGATCGCCCTGTATCTGACGGTGATGGCCGAAACCTCGCCGCCGCCCTGATTGGGGATGGGCCGGGCTGGCGGCGCCGGTCGCCGGTCGCCACGAGGTGAACGGGCGCCGCCGGGGGCGCCCCCGGCGCGGGGGCTTTGGGCCTGGACACCGGCGGTGAAGATCCCCAGCGCCAAAAGCCAGAAACGCGTGGCGCCCCCTGCACTTCGGCGGCCGGCGCTTCGGGCTGCCGGGTCCTGGTCGCCGCGCCCTCAAGGCCGTGGGCGATTCTTCCGAGGCCACAACAGGATGCGTGCGCCCGGGCCACGGTCGTTGGCGGCAGCGCTGCTCATGCCGCTGCTTGGTGGCAATGCGCTGGCGGCTAGCGGCCGCCCGCCAATGTCCGCCGATCCCGACCTGCGTCTGACCGCCACCGAGGCGCCGTCGACCGTCGTGGGCCTGGGCCGTCAGGCCGTACTGACACAGCAACGGCTTGCGGCCGGGCCCGCCGTGAAAGTCAGCGTTCACGAGGCGGGCCCTGGCTGGTATCGGGTCACCGGCGCGGCCCTTGCGGCGATGGGCACAGCCAGCCCACTTTTGACGGCGGACCCACGGCGTCTCCAGCTATTTCTGCACGGTCGCGAACAAACGATGGTCGTGCGCGCCGGTGAAGACGGCCGCCTGGACCCAGATGACAGCCTTGAGTTCTATGCGGCCGGCATGGATACGCCGTGGAGCAACGAGCACATCTACTGGCTTGTCGCCGGTGAAGAACCAGGTCGACGCGTCGGGATGGCTCTGGGCATGGGGACTGGGATCGCACCGGCTGCCGATCACACGGGCTTTCTCCACACCGTCGTGCGCCGGGACTCAAGCGCGTACTTCGCGGGGCTGCTCAATGGCGACTTGCCCAATTTTTTTGGGCCCTTTATCGGCAAGGAGCCGGCCCAGCAGACCATCACCGTTCCCAACCCCGCCGAGCTTGCCGACGCCCAGCTTGAAGTCGCCTTTCAGGGAGTGGGTTTCGCACCCCACCAGATCTCCGTCACCTGGGGCACACGGTTGCTGGGCGCCGTTTCGTTCGCGAACAGAGCTCAAGCGTCCAAGGTGTTCACGGTCCCGGCCGCTGCGCTTGTCCCGGGGGACAACAAGCTGATGGTCCGGGCGGAAGGGGGGCCTTCCGACACCTCCTTCGTCGACCACGTTCGTCTGACGTACCTGCACAAGTATGTCGCGGACGACGGCATGTTGCTGTTCGACGCGGCGGCCGATGCCACCCGTCAGATCGGCGGCTTCGATTCGAAGGACATCCGGGTGTTCGATGTGACTCAAGCCGCGTCGGTGCAAGAGCTGCCGACCGTGGTATCGCCGGAGGCGCAGGGTTTTTCCGTCACGGTCAGGATCCCGGGGCCAGCGGATGGCACAGCGCCCGAACGCTCCCGGACCTTGCTGGCCGTGACACCGAAGGCCATTCGCACGCCGTCACTTGCCCCCAACCAGCCGTCGTCGTGGCATAGCCCGGGCCTGGCGGCAGATCTCATCCTCATCACGCACCCCGAGTTCCTGGACGCGCTGGCGCCCCTGCTGGCCCGACGGCAACGCGAGGGATGGACGCCCGCCTTGGTGACCGTCGACGATCTCTATGACGAGTTCAGCTTCGGTGAAAAGGATCCAGCCGCGATTCGTTCGTTCCTGGCCTTGCAGATGCGCGGTCGGCACGCGCCGCGGTCGGTGCTGCTGGTGGGCGACGCCACCTTCGATCCCAAGAACCTTCTGGGCAAGGGTTCGTGGGACTTTGTTCCCACCAAGCTCATCGACACCGACGATCTCGAGACCTCATCGGACGACTGGTTCGTCGACTTCGACGACGACGGTATCCCAGAGATGCCCATTGGACGCCTGCCGGTGCGAACCGTGGCGCAGGCGCGTGCGGTCGTTGCAAAGATAGTCGGCTTCATGCCCGGCCTGCCCGCGCAGCTCGCAGGCAACACGCTGCTGTTCGTCGGCGATTATGATCCGCTTCCTGAACTTGATTTCGAAGGCGCCATTCGTGATATCCGCACGGCCATTCCTGCCGCCATTCCTGCCGCCCTTACGGTCGTCGAGATCTTGCGGCGTGGGCTGGGCGCGGACGCGGCCCACCGGGCTCTGGGCGAGGCCCTGATGGCTGGGCCATTTCTGGTTGACTACGTGGGCCACGGCAGCGTCGAGACCTGGGGCGGTAGTTGGGTGCAAAGCAGTTTTCTGACGGGGATGCCCGCGGCGAAACCGATGTCGTTGCTGCTGGCCACCACGTGCCTCAACGGTTTCTTTCAGGACGTGTATACGACCAGCGTCACCGAGGCGATGCTGCTGGCGCCCACCGGCGGCGCAGTGGCCGCCATCGGCTCGTCGAGCCTGGGTGAGCTTGCGGACCAAGTTGTCCTCAGCCGCGAACTGCTGCGCATGACCCTGCAAGAGGGTTTGCCCCTTGGCCTGGCGTTGCAGCGTGCGAAGGCCGCGATCAAGGATCGTGAGATCCAACAAACGTACATGCTCTTCGGTGATCCTTCGGCCCGCCTGGTGACCGTCTCCCCGGGAGCGGCCCTGGTCATTGAGGACGCCGCGCCGCCCGCCGTCACCGTCGGCTGCAGCGTCGCGGGAGCCCCCCACAAGGCACCGGCCGCCGCGTTCTGCCTGGGATCTGCGGTCGGGCTTTGCGCGATGCTGCGCCGCCGCCGGCGCCGGTGAGGCCGCGCCCGGCTCGCGTGCCCGCAGTCACGTGGCCCGGGCTTTTCAAGTGCCCCCACATGACGTGCGGCAGCGGCCTGTGCTAAGTAACTGGCCGTGCGTTCGGTTGTGCTTCTGGCCCTTTGGGGCGTCGTCATTGCAGGCTGCTACCAGCAGCCGGCCATTCCCCTCGACAAACCGCTGGCGTGCAGCGCCGCCGATCCGAACTGCCCGCTGGGCTATTCGTGCATAGGCGCGCGAATTTGCGCGCCCAAGGCCTGCGCCATGACCACGGACTGTCCCACGGGTCTTGTGTGTACGCCCGGCCGGGGCTGCGGCCTGAAGCCCGAAGGCGAGGGCGGGGCCAGCGACAGCGGCACCAAGGACGGCGGCGCCACCGCGGATGCGTCCGGCGATGTGTCTGCGTCCAACACCGATGCCCTGGGGAGCGACTGATGCGTTCACTGAGCCTTGTCGTCGTAGTGGCCTTACTCGGTGGGTGCGCCTCGGACGGGACGGCCCGATCCACCGCGCGCAATGTTCTTGTCGCCGTGGCGATTGGCAGTGCGGCCATCGCCGTGGGCTCGGCCGTCGCCGGGCGCAGTTCCCAGAATTCAGTGCACAATGACGTTGCCGGCGGCACCGTCACCGGCCACCAGTTCGTCGATCGCAAC
>JANXXE010000207.1 GCA_025350815.1 Myxococcales bacterium
ATTACAAGAAGCGAATCGGGGCCCCGGTGATCGTCCTGCAAACGCACGTCGCCAAGGACGGTAAGTCCAAGCTGGTCGCCCGGCTGAATCTGCCGCCCACTGCCCTCGCCTGCGCGCACCGCGTGGTCAGCGAACTGGGCGTGTTCGATCCGGCGGGCGATCATTTTGTCTGTGTCGAACGCGCCGCCGGCGTCGACGAGGCGACAGTTCGCGCCAGCACCGGGGCCCCGATTCGCTTCTTGTAATCGGTTTCTTGCGGTATATTCCGCAGAACCATGACAACGAAACACCCCCAGGACACGTACAGCCCCCGCCCGGATGACCACTTCACCTTCGGCCTGTGGACGGTCGGAAACCGCGGCCGCGACCCCTTCGGTGACGCGGTCAGGGCGGCGATTCCACCCACCACCATCGTCCGCAGGCTGGCCGAACTGGGCGCCTACGGCGTCAACTTTCACGACAATGATCTGATCCCCTTCGATGCGACGACCGCCGACCGCGAACGCATCGTCAAGGATTTCAAGAAGGCCCTGGCCGACACCGGGATGAAGGTGCCGATGGCCACCACCAACCTGTTCTACGACGCCTGCTTCAAGGAAGGCGCCTACACCAGCAACGATGCCCGCGTGCGCGCCTTTGCCCTGCAAAAGACCATGCACGCGATGGATCTTGGCATCGAATTTGGCGCCAAGACCTACGTCTTCTGGGGCGGGCGCGAGGGCCTCGAGACCAACGCCTGCAAGGCGCCGCAGGATGCCATCAAGCGCTTCCGCGAGGCGCTGAACTTCCTGTGCGAATACGCGCGGGACAACAAGTACGATTATCAATTCGCGCTCGAGGCCAAGCCGAACGAGCCACGCGGCGACCTGTTCCTGCCGACCTCCGGACACATGCTGGCGTTCATCTACACGCTTGACCACCCCGAGATGGTCGGCCTCAACCCCGAGACTGCGCACGAGCAAATGTCGGGCCTGGATTTTTCGCACGCAGTCGGTCAGGCGCTGGAGGCGGGCAAGCTGTTCCACATCGATCTCAACGGTCAGAAGCCCAGCCGCTACGATCAGGATCTGCGCTTCGGCAGCGAGGATCAGAAAGGCGCGTTCTTCCTGGTCAAGCTGCTAGAGGACGCGCGCTGGCCCGGGATGCGCCACTTCGACAGCCACGCCTACCGCACCGAGGACGAACAGGGCGTCTGGGACTTCGCCCACTACAGCATGCGCACCTACAACATTCTCAAAGAGAAAGTCGCGCGCTTCACCGCCGACAAGGAAATCCAGGCCATTCTCGACGAGCAGCGGGCGCTGGATCGCCAGACCGTCGTCGACATCGGCGCCGGCTTGCGCTACAGCCCGCGCGCAGCCACGCAACTCAAGCAGCATGTCTTCGACATAGCGGCTTTGCGCGCGCAGGGGTTCCGCTACGAACGCCTTGACCAACTGACCACCGAACTGCTCCTCGGCACCCGCTAGGAATGGGGCTTTTCGTCGGCGTAGATATCGGCACCAGCGGCACGAAGGCCATCCTGGTCGACCGCCGTGGGAACGTAACGGCCAGCGCCACCGTCGCGCATCCCCTGTATACGCCGCGGCCGGGCTGGGCCGAACAGCGTCCTCAAGACTGGTGGAAGTCGGCGGTTGCCGCCATTCGCAAGGTCTGCAGGGCGCACCCAGACGCGGCCAAGCAGATCCAGTCCGTCGGCCTGTCCGGGCAGATGCATTCGTCGGTCTTTCTGGACGCAACGAACCGCGTGATCCGCCCCGCGCTCCTGTGGTGCGACGGCCGTACGACGGCCGAATGCCGCACCATCACCCAGCGCCTGGGCGAGGATCGTCTGCGCGCCGAAACCTGCAATCCAGCCCTCGAAGGCTTCACGCTGCCCAAGATCCTGTGGTTGCGCACGCACGAGCCGGCGGCGTTCCGCCGACTGACCAAGGTGATTCTTGCGAAGGACTATGTCCGCTATCGCCTGACTGACGCCGTCATCACCGAGCCATCGGACGCCTCGGCGACGTTGATGTACGACACGGCCCGGCTGCGGTGGAGCGAAGAGGTCATGAAGGAACTGCGCCTGCCGCTGTCGCTGCTGCCGGCTGTTGGCCGGTCGGCGGAGATTCTGAGCCGGGTGTCCCCCGCGGCGGCGCAGGAAACGGGCCTCTTGGCGGGCACGCCCGTCGTGGGCGGTGGCGCCGACAATGCCTGCGGTGCCCTCGGCGTGGGCATCGTCGCGGCGGGTGAGGCCGTAGCCAGCTGGGGAACGTCGGGCACGATCCTGGCGCCGACGGCGCGGCCCAAGGTCGATCCCGCCATGCGCGTCCACACCTTCTGTCATGTCGTTCCCGACACCTGGTACCTGATGGGCGTGATGCTGACTGCCGGAGGCGCCTTCGCCTGGCACAGGGACACACTGGCGCGCGAGCTGCGCGACAATCCCGACGCGAACGCAATCCTGAATGACGAGGCCGCGCGCGTACCCATCGGCGCAGACGGCTTGACCTTCCTGCCGTATCTGCAGGGCGAACGCACACCACACCGGGACGCGGCTGCGCGCGGCGCCTTCGTCGGCATCTCGCTGGCGCACACGCGGGCGCACCTCAGTCGCGCGGTGCTGGAAGGGATCGCGTTCGGAATGCGCGATGCCCTGACTATCTTGCGCGGACTCAAACTGCCCTTGCGTCGCATCCTGCTGACGGGCGGGGGCGCCCGCAGCCCGTTTGTCCGACAGCTTCAGGCGGACGTCTACGGGCTACCCGTCGCGCGCGTCAACCGCGAGGAAGGCCCCGCGTATGGCGCCGCACTGCTGGCCGCCGTGGGCGCCGGGGCATTCCCCGACCTCGCCGCCGCTTGCCGCGCCACCTTGAAACGCCTGCCCGCGCAGCGCCCGAACGCCGCCCGCCACCGCGCGTTCGAGCCGGCCCACCGCCGCTACAGGGCCCTGTATCCCGCGCTGAAGGGAAAGTTCTAGGGTATGACGACGCCCGGGCAGCCCAGAATGATGTTCACCTTCTTCGCGGTACCGCTCTTGAGCTGATCACAGAGCATTCCGTAAATCTGGATGGACTTCATGCCAGCCCCGTAGTCCCAACCGTTCATATGCCCGATATCCCGCGCCACGCGCTTGCCGTCGACGTCTACCGCGACGTCGTTCGGTGACGGCGGAGCCTTGGTCAGCGGAAACGTACACGAGCCAATCTGGCCCGTGATGTTGGCGAGCACCGCCAGAAGTTCGTCCTTGCTGGCGACCGGGTAGTACTTGGTCATGGGATCGCTGCGTGGCTTCGTGCCGGCGTCCGCCATGGCGTTCAGCGTGTCGTGTGCCGTGCCCCGGTCTGTGGCAATGCCGACGACGAAGGTCGGCAGGCCTGCCGCCGCCGCATCCTTCACCGCCTGGATGGCGCCCGCCTCGTCGTTGGTGCGCGAGCTTCCAGCCTTGCAGTTGGGCAGCCCGTCCGTGGCCAGCAACAGGTACTTGTTTATCGACGGTCGCGGCTGCATGTACGCGGCCGCCTTCTGCACCCCGAGCGCGGTCGGCGTCGCCCCGCCCATCATGTTGGGCCCGTACCCACCAATCTTCATCATCATCGCGGGGAAATTGTTCAAAGCGAGATCCACCTCGACCCCATCTGTCACGCCACAGGCGTCCTGGGCCGACGGAAACCCCTTGAGGCCCCAGTACACACTGGCCTGGGTGCCCATGACGGTCTGGTTCAGGGCGTCCGTCACCTGCACCCACTTGGAGGTCAGGGGGTTCGCCGTGTTCCGGCCGCTGGCGTCCTGAAGCATCGAACCCGACCGGTCGAGCACGACGAGAAGTTCGGCCGGTACGCGCTGCAGGTCGAAGTTCTCCAGCCCGCAGTTCTTGCCTGTCGCCGAAGGACCACCGGCCCCTGCCGTGCCCTTCGCGCCGCCGAACCCGCCGCTGGTCCCCCCGAAGCCAATTCCGGTGAGGCCGCCCCCCGCGCCGCCCGAACCCGTTCCGGTACCAGTACCAGTACCAGTACCAGTGCCTGGACCGGAGACCGCAGGATCCGTTGAACAGCCAGAAGTCCCCGCAGCGGAGAAGCTTCCGAGGAGTAGGAAACCCAATACCACCTTGTGCGAGTCTGGGAAGCGTGAAGGTGCCATGACCGGTCAGTGTCACCCAACCAGGATTTTCTTCAAACTTTCGACGAACTTCGTACGGTCAGTGGCGCGCCGGCAAAAGCAGCAGGACGGCCGACGCCGCTGTCAGACAAAAGACAACGATTTCAAATGCTTTCTGAGGAAGTCTCAAGAAAATCGAACGCCCCATGACGGCGCCGACAGCCAGCCCCGGCAGCACGACCAGGTCAAAGGTCAAAGATTGGCGGCCGAGCATGTGGCGCGCCGCGTATACGGGCACCTTGCTCAGGTTAATGACCAGGAAGAACCAAGCGCCGGTCGCGATGAATTCCTCCTTGGGGAGCCGCTTGCTCAGCAGGTACATGTTCATCACCGGGCCGGCGGCGTTGGCGACCATGGTGGCAAATCCCGCCACAACACCGTACCGAGCCGACTGCGGCCAGGCGTCGGGCACAGCGACGTCACCCCGCCGGCGACGTACAACATGCGCCACGACCATCAGCAGGACTATCGTACCGACCAAGGGGCGCAGGCGCGCTTCTGTCATCCCCAGCGCCGCCGCGCCGCCGGTCAGTCCCACCACCACCCAGGGCACCAGGCCCAACAAGCGCCGGGTTGCGGCGTGCCGGCGGTAATAGACGACCGCGAAAACATCGGCGGCACACAGAAGCGGCAGCAGCCAGCCCGCGGACAGCCGGGCATTGCCCACGGCGATGACCATCAACGGAACTGCCAGAATACCCAGTCCCGGCACGCCCGTCTTGGCCATCCCGATGAAGAAGGCACACAGCGCGCCCAGTACCCACTGCCACGAAGCCAGCTCAGGCATGACCACCGGGGGCGGACACGGGCCGCGGCCAGCGCCTAACGATTCGGAACCAGCGTGTCTTCAAGCGCCGGGTCGAAGCCCGACATCAGGTACCGGAACCAGTTTTCCGTCGGCAGATCCTTCAAGCCGTCAAGCGACAGGCCGATGCGGCGGTGCTCGTGCAGGTGGCGCACGAGGTAGCGGTAAAGATACTTGCGATAACTCGGGGTGCGATCCGGAATCAGCTTGCGCGTCCGAAACACGACGCGCAGCTCACGCTTGCCGATCTCAAGGCCCAGGGCGAAATCGACCTTGTCGCGCGTAAAGACATAGCGACAGGGTTTGCGGTGCGGACGGCGAAGGCGCTCTTCGGTCAGCACGGTCCACCCCGCCTCGGCGTTCATCTGGTGACAGATGTCGTGCAACGAAGTGAGCAACCCGGAATTTTCCAGCGTCTCCCACGCGGCATCGCGGAACGGCTTGGTCGGCTCGGGTCGCTGCCGGACGAGGTTGAATTCCTCGAGGACGTTGCGTACCCACGGGTAGGTCGACAACCGGGGCTGACGAGTTCCCTTCGCTGGCTGCACGAGCGGGCCGGGCATGTATTGGTTTTATATCATGGGCGGTCCCTGGCCCCACCAGATTCCGCCGGGGTTTCGGTCCCCCACCTCAGCTGCCGAAGCGAGCCGCCGCGAAGGGCGACAGGTCGATGCTGCTGGCGCCCTTGACCACGATTTCGCTGATCGCCTGCGCCGTGATGGGCGTCAACAAGATGCCGTAACGATAGTGACCGGTTGCAACCAGCATCCCGGGCACAGCGGTGACTCCCATTACGGGCAGGCGATCCTCGGTATAGGGGCGAAAGTTCGACCAGGTTTCGGTGACGGGCGCCGCAGCCAGGTCAGGCACCAAGGTGCGCACCAGGGTCAGGATGTCGGCCAGGCCGCCGACCGTGACCTCCTTGCGAAAACCCACCATTTCAAGCGTGCTACCGGCGAGAACCGCGCCGTCCAGCCGCGGCACCAGGTAGCCGCGACCGTGCGCGGCGATGACGTGCCGAAACAGCGGCGGCCGCATCTCGATGGACACCATCTGACCGCGCGCGGGCCGCACCATCGGCGCCGGCACCCCGCCCCCTTCGACCAGACTGGACCAGCTGCCCGCCGCCAGAACGACGGTCCCGGCGGACAAGATCTCGCCGTCGAGTTCAACGCCTGAAACACGGCCGGCCCGCGTGACGACCCGACGGACGTAGCGGCCCTGAAGAAAGCGCGCGCCTGCGATGGCCGCCGCCTGCGACAACGCACGAGCCAGGCTGCGCGCATTGACGTGCCCCTCGTCGACCATGCGCAGACCCAGGCGGGCAGCCGGACCCAGTGCCGGTTCAAGCGCGCGCAGCGCGGGCGGCGACAGCAGTTCGGTATTCAGGCCGCGCGCCGCCTGCCATCGACAGCGCGTCGTCAGCGCATCTTCGTCGGCCTCGGTCAGCGCGACCTCGATGAGACCCGACCGGACGAAGCCGATGTCGATCCCCGACAGCGCGCGCAACTCGTCGACGAAGGCGGGGTAAAGCGCGCGGCTGCGGAGACCCAATTCCATAAGCGGGCCGTATGCGTCCGATTCCCACTGCGGGCCAAGAATGCCCGCGGCGGCGCTTGATGCCTCGGCGCCGGGGATCCCGCGTTCAATCACCGTGACGGCCAGCCCCGCCTGCGCCAGCCGCAGCGCGATGGCACAACCCATGACCCCCGCGCCCACGATCGCCACATCGGGGGCGGCGGTGGACGAAACGGGCGGCAACGCAGGTTTCGACATGGGCGCCAGTATAAGGGATAGTTTCCCGGCTGTGCCGTCGCCACGAATCGTCGCCGCGCAATCATTTTGTTGCTTCGCCTTCCTTTCGTGCGCCCTCGGCGCAGCGGGCGCCCTGGCGCAGCCGCCGCCCCAGCCGGTGGCGCCGGGCCAGCCGCGGATCATGGCGGCGCGCCGCAAATGCATGGGCACCGAATGCGAGATCACGGCGTGGCATCACGACCAGGGGCTGGTCGACAAGGCGATGGCCCGCGGGTTCGACGAAATGGAACGCATCGAGGGCTTGATGACCAGCTGGCGCGACAGCTCGGATGTGGCGCACATCAACGCCGCCGCCGGCAAGGCCGCCGTGGTCGTCTCGCCCGACACAATGGCCGTGGTCAAAAAAGCCCTGTGGGTCGCCGAACTCAGCCACGGCGCCTTCGACATCACCGTCGGTGTGTTCAAGGGTCTGTGGAAGTTCGACGAGGACAACGACGGCAGCCTGCCCGATCCCAAGGAGGTCAAGCGCCGCCTGGCGCTGGTGAATTACCACGATGTGATCGTCGATGAGGTGGCGCACACGGTGAAACTGCGGCGCGAGGGCCAGCGCCTGAACCTGGAGGGTCTGGCCAAGGGTTATGCCGTCGACGCCGCGGTCCGCGCCATAAGAGATGCGGGTCTGAAGGATTTCATCGTGCACGCCGGTGGAGACCTGTTCGCGGCGGGACACCGGGGGGACCGCGACTGGCGCGTCGGCATCCAGGATCCGCGCGCGCCGCACGGGAAGATCATCTTCGAATTGTCCCTGTCGGACCGGGCGTTCAACACGTCGGGCGATTACGAGCGTTTCGTCATTCGCAAGGGCGTGCGTTACCACCACATCCTGGATGCACGCACCGGGTTTCCGGCGCGCGAGGTGCGGTCCGTGACCCTGCTGGCCAAGGACGCGTTCATGGCCGACACGCTGGACACTGCCATCTTCGCGGCCGGGCCAAAGCTGGGGATGAAGATCATCGAGGACCTTCCGGACGTCGAGGGCGTCATGGTCGACGCCAAGAACCGCGTCCACATTTCGTCCGGCCTGCGCGGCAAGCTGGTGAAGCGCGGCGATCCCACGGACGGACCTTGAAGCGACGTCCTACTCGCAGATCACGACGCGGACATTTTCGGGCAGCTCGCCTATCAGGCGCTTGAGCACATGGCCCTGCAGAAAGTGCCAGACCGCACTGCGGTGGTTCGTGCCGATGAAGACGCAGCTGACGCCCAGTTCCTCCGCGGCCTCGGCGATGGACGCACCGGCGTCGTGGGCCAGGCGCCAGATGGGGACGGCGTCGACGCCCTGCTCGCGCAACTGGGCGACCACCAGGGGCAGGACCCGCAGCGCCTCCTTCGAGGGACCCCGGCGCGGCGGAAACAGAAAGCCCGGGATCTCGTCGACGAAGACGACGTAAATCGCAGAGTCCCCCACGCCCTTCACCCGCCGGGCCACTTCCCGGCACAGCGTCGGATTCGGCGATCGCAGCGCTACCATGGTGCTGGCCGGATAGGTTTGCTTCAGGACGACGGCCTCGTTCAAGGTCAGCACGTCGACGGCGGTATGAAGACCGGCGGCAGATTCTTCGGCGGCGGCGGCTGACAGAAAGCCGAAGCGGCCCGAACGGATCCAGCCCCTGTGGGTGATGAGGGCGACCAGCATCAGCGCACCCGTCACGCCCGCGCCGTACAGGGCCGCGTGCCATTTCGTGAACCAACTGGTCACCCAGGGCACCAGCAGGACCAGGCTGGCCAGTACGCCGATATAGAAAGCCAGGCCCCGCCGCCCCTCGCGCCAGCGCAACACATCCAGGCTGACCGAAGTGATGGCGTACGAGCCCAGCAGGCCGAAGGCAAATAGGCTGGCCAGCACCTGCGGCTGTCCCCCTGTTCCGATGACCAGTGCGGTGGCGGCCCCGCCGACAATCAATGTGGCACCGCGGGGGGTCTCCTCGTGCGAATGACTGGCCGCGATGGCTGCGGGCAAGTAACCGTGCTCGCCGATGGCCTGAAAGACGCTGTAGCAACCGATGAAGGCGACCTTGGCCGCCAGCAACAACAGCACGGCGCCGCTGACCGCGACGGCGATCATCAGTTCGCGCCCGCCGTAGTCGCGCGCCACGGCCGCCAGCAACGCCCCCTGCGCGACGATATGACCCGCGCTGGCCGCCTCGACCGCAAGCGCCGTGAACACCGGAACCGTGATGAGCACACTGGCGACCAGCAAGATCGTCGCGGCGCGCACGACGGGACGACGCGGTTCGCGCACCGCCGGTGCAATTTGACCCAGCGATTCCAGTCCCGAATACGCCAGCCAGGCGCCGGCCACGCCCGTCGCGATCTCGGTCCACGGCACCTGCCCCAACTGCGTGACGTTCTTGAACAGTTCTGCCCAGTCGGCGGGCCGCAATTTGGCCACGACGGCCATCAACAACGCGGCATGCGCCAGCAGGGCCGCGAACGCCGCCACCAGCGTCACGCGGGCGACGGCGCGAATGCCGACCCAACTGGCCAGGCCCAGCGCGACGATGGCGACCACCGAGAACAGGACCGTCTCGTGCCGCCACGGGCCCTGCAGATGCAACGCCGCCAGATAGTGCATCGCCGTCACCACGGACAGTGCGATGGCGATCAGGTAGGCGCTGACCATCAGCGCGCCCGAGACCACACCCACGCGTGCGCCGAACGCCTCGACCGCCGCCGACACGCCGCCGCCGCCCGTCGGGTAGCGATAGGCGACTTCCATATGTTCCATCGCCACCAGCACGAACGCCACGGTGGCGATCAACACGTACGCGGGCGCCAGGCCGCCCACCTGCCCGTAAAGAATGCCGGGCACATAATAGATAGACGTGCCGATGTCCGCGAACGCCAGCGCCCACGCCAGCACCGGACCCAGGCGCCGCACGCCACGGCCCCGGGCCTCCGCCCGCTGCGCCATCTCAATCTGGGCGGTGGGCCGCCGGGCGGGCGTCGATGACCCCGGGCCGGGGGTGCTGGTTGCCATGACTCGCGCGTACCCTGCCTCATCGTCGTCGACACCGCAACCGCGTGACCGTCGGTCGTCTGACCCCTGGCAAAACGCGCGGGCGCATGTTAGCCACGGACCCATGGAGACCCTGGCGACACTTGCGATCAACACCATCCGAACGCTGTCCATCGATGCTGTGCAGAAGGCGAACTCGGGACATCCCGGCCTGCCGATGGGCGCGGCCCCCATGGCCTACGTACTGTGGCAGAACCACCTGAAGCACAACCCCCGCAACCCGGCCTGGCCGGATCGCGATCGTTTCGTGCTGTCCGCCGGCCACGGCTGCATGCTGAATTATGCTCTACTTCACTTAACAGGTTACGATCTAAGCCTTGATGACCTAAAGTCATTCAGGCAGTTTGGATCCAAGACACCCGGACACCCGGAAGCCTTCGTGACGCCCGGGATCGAGGCGACGACGGGGCCCCTGGGACAGGGAACGGCGAACGCTGTCGGCATGGCGGTGGCGGAACGCTTCCTGGCAAACCAGTACAACCGCCCGGGCCACACGGTGGTCGACCATCACACCTACGCGATCGTTTCGGACGGCGATCTGATGGAGGGCATTTCGCACGAGGCGGCGTCGCTGGCCGGCCACCTGAAGCTGGGCAAGCTGATTTACCTTTACGACGACAACAAGATCTCGCTGGACGGCCCCACGTCGTTGGCCTTCACCGAGGACGTCGGCCGCCGCTACGAGGCCTACGGCTGGCAGGTCCTGCACGTTGAAAAAGGCGATACGGACGTGGCGGCCATCGACCAGGCCATCGCCGCCGCCAAGGCCGACACGCAGCGGCCGTCGATCATCCTGATTCGCACGACGATCGCTTACGGCTCGCCCAACAAGGCGGGCAGCAGTGCGGCCCACGGCAGCGCCCTGGGTGCCGACGAGGTCAAGCTGACCAAGAAGGCGCTGGGTTTCGACCCGGAAAAATCCTTCGAGCTGCCCGCCCTCGCGCTGGCCCACTTCCGTGCCGCGATTCCGGCTGGCGCCAAGGCCGAGGCTGACTGGCAGCAACGATTCGCAGCCTGGGCGAACGTCCACCCGGAACTCGCCACCGAATGGAAGACGGCGGCGGCGGGGGCGTTGCCCGCAGACTGGGAATCCGCCCTGCCCGTGTTCACGCCCACGGATGAACTGGCCACGCGCGAATCCGGCCACAAGGCGCTGGCCGCGGTCGCCGCCAAGGTACCCTGGCTGCTGGGCGGCGATGCGGACCTGTCGGTGTCGACGCTGACGGGCCTGCCCGGCGCGGGGAATTTCGACGGCGCGACCGGCACCGGCCGCAACATTCGCTACGGTGTCCGCGAACACGCGATGGGTGCCATTGCCAACGGCATGGCTTACCACGGCGGCGTGCGTACCTTCACCGCGACCTTCTTCTGCTTCTCGGACTACGAACGGCCGGCCGTGCGCCTGGCGGCGCTGAATCATCTGCCGGTCATATTCGTGTTCACCCACGACTCGATTGGACTGGGCGAGGACGGCCCCACCCACCAACCGGTCGAGCACCTGGCGTCGTTGCGGGCCATGCCCAACCTGTGGGTCCTGCGCCCGGGCGATGCCAACGAGGTCAGCGAGGCCTGGCGTCTGGCACTTGGCCGGAAGAACGGCCCCAGCGCCATCGTGCTGTCCCGCCAGAAGGTCCCGACTTTTGATCGCACCAAGGTGGCGCCGGCAGCCGGGACGCAAAAAGGCGGCTACGTCCTGTCCGAAGCGTCAGGCGGTTCGCCGCAGGCGGTGCTGATCGCCACCGGCTCGGAAGTGGGCGTGGCCATGCAGGCGCAGGAAAAGCTGGCCGCGGCCGGCGTGCGGACGCGGGTCGTGTCATTGCCGTCCTGGGAGATCTTCGAGGCGCAAGACGGCGCATACCGCGATTCGGTCATTCCGCGCGACGTCCCGGTGCGCGTGTCGATCGAGGCCGGCGCGACCATGGGCTGGCACAAGTACACCGGCGATCACGGCGCAAACATCGGCCTGGATCGCTACGGTGCGTCCGCCCCGGGCGGCACCAACATGAAGGAACTGGGCTTCACCGCCGACAACGTCGTCAAGGTCGTGCAGGGCCTGCTGCGCTAGGCGCCGCGGATTCCCGCCAGCAGGGTCACCGTCTGCTTCAAGCCGGCGACCAGTTTCAACTCGGTCTTCTCGTCGACGTCCAGGTGTTTGCGGCCGGCGGCGAGATCCGCGTCGATGCCGTCGAGATCGGGCCGGCGCAGGAAGTAGCCCTCGCGCGCCGCCAGGCCGAGTGCGTAGCGCAGCACGGACCCGCCCGATCGCGCGCTGTCCGGCCGGTACGAATCGGCGCGCTCGATGGCCAGCAGACCGGCCGGCGGCAGGTGCCAGGCCTTCGCGACTTCCAGGCTGACGGTGCGAAACGTCGCCAGCACCGAGCGCAGCCACACATCGTCGGTCATCCATTTTGCGCCGCGCGTGCCCGAGGTCTGGCGTTCGACCATCAACAGGAATTGACCAATGATCGGCTTGCCGACGTCGTGCAAAAGCCCCGCAAGGTAGACCGCCGGCGCCAGTTCCGCCTGCCCGAACTGGTGCATCAGTTTCTCGGCGACCAGCGCGGTGGCGATGGCATGCGGCCACGGGGCCCGGAAGGTGTCTCGCAGCTTCTGATCTTTGCTTTCCAGCGCAGGCTTGACCGCGAACTCGACCAGCGCGGTTTGCAGGCCCGAAATCCCCAGGCGCCCGACGGCCTGTTCCAGGCTGGTCGCGGGCGATCGACTGGTGAAGGCCGCGCTGTTGGTCAGCCGGACAATGCGCGAGGCCAGTGCCGGCTCTTGCGCCAGCAGGCCCGCCAGCTTGCCGAAGG